>PHCH01000002.1 GCA_002840785.1 Betaproteobacteria bacterium HGW-Betaproteobacteria-4
GCATCGTCCGTATCCTCAGCCGCCGCAAGGAGAATGCAAAATGAGCGAACGCATCTACATCTACAAGCGCTACGAGCGTTTCTGGCACTGGTCGCAGGCCCTGCTCATCATCGTCATGATGATCACCGGCTTCGAGGTTCATGGCAGTTACACCCTGGTCGGCTTCCAAAAGGCAGTGCAACTGCATAGCCTCGCCGCCTGGACGCTGCTCATCCTGTGGGCCTTCACCATCTTCTGGCAATTCACTACCGGCGAATGGCGGCAATACCTGCCTTCGCTGAAGAATGTCGGGGCGATGATCAAGTACTACACGGTCGGCATTTTCACCAACGCGCCGCATCCCTTCCACAAGACCGTGTCGCAAAAGCACAACCCGCTGCAACGCCTGGCCTACCTGGCGCTGCTCGCCTTCATTTCACCGCTGATCTGGGGCACCGGCATCTTCTACCTGTTCTACGGCGACTGGGCGCGACTGGGCATCGACCAGAACCTGTCGCTGGAAACGGTGGCCGTGCTGCATACGCTCGGCGCCTACATGATCACCGCATTTTTCTTCATCCACGTCTATCTGACGACCACCGGTCACACCGTCTTTGCCCACATCAAGGCGATGATCACCGGCTGGGAGGAAGTCGACGAAAAGCACTGAATATTCCGGCAAGAACTTGCGTTTTGGGCGGAGCCAGTCTCCGCCCTTTTTTTGTCCACGGCGCCGACAACCGGGTGCTACCCGGTTTCCATTTTTGGCCTTTTTTCCGGTTGACCGTAGCAATGGCCGATTGCCCCGGTGCGCCAGGGACAAGCATCGCGTCCTGCCAATAATGACAGACACCACCGCCAAATACGACAACGCATCATCCGAAAAGTAGCCGAATCGCCCCCGCGACCGAATGTCGCACCCATTCCATCTCATTGATCGAACGGCAAATTATTTCGGGATGACGGCTGGCACGAGTCTTGATAAGCAAACACTGATACTTCTATCCCGACTACGTCCGATGCCCCGCAAGCCTGTCAATCTTCGCCACGAACTTACCCTCCTCGTGATCATCAAGCTGATGGTGATCATCGGCCTGTGGTGGGCTTTCGTGCGCGAGGCAAAAGTCGAGGTGGATAGCGAGCGGATTGCCACGCATCTCTCGGCACCGGCCGTAGCAGCCAGTCCAACTCATCACACAGGAAACCCCCATGTTCAGTGAGCAACTCGTCGACCTGTCGCGCCTGCAGTTCGCCGTCACCGCGATGTACCACTTCCTTTTCGTGCCGCTGACCATCGGCATGACCTGGATCCTGGTCATCATGGAAGCGGTCTATGTCATGACCGGCAACCAGATTTACAAGGATATGACCCGCTTCTGGGGCAAGCTTTTCGGCATCAACTTCGCGCTCGGCGTGACCACCGGCATCACCATGGAGTTCCAGTTCGGCACCAACTGGGCGTATTACTCGCACTACGTCGGCGACATTTTTGGCGCACCGCTGGCTATCGAAGGTCTGATGGCCTTCTTCCTCGAATCGACCTTCATCGGCCTGTTCTTCTTCGGGTGGGATCGCCTGTCGCGCCGCCAGCACCTGTTGGTCACCATCCTCATGGCCGTCGGCACCAATCTCTCGGCCCTGTGGATCCTGATCGCCAACGGCTGGATGCAGAACCCGGTCGGCGCCGAATTCAGCTACGTGACGATGCGCATGGAAATGGTCGACTTCTGGGCCGTCCTGTTCAATGCCGACGCCCAGGCCAAGTTCGTCCATACCGTCTCGGCCGGCTACGTCACAGGCGCCATGTTCGTCCTCTCGATCTCGGCCTTCTACCTGCTGCGCGGTCGCGATGTCGAGTTCGCCAAAAAGAGTTTCCGCATCGCCGCCGCCTTCGGTTTCGCCTCGATCTGCTCGGTCATCGTCCTCGGCGACGAATCCGGCTACACCGTCGGCGAAGCCCAGCAGACCAAGCTGGCCGCCATGGAAGCGATGTGGGAAACCGAACCGGCACCGGCCGGTTTCAACCTGATCGCCATCCCCAACGAAGCCGAAATGAAGAACGACTTCGCCATCGAGATTCCCTGGGTCATGGGCATCATTGGCACCCGTTCGCTCGACAAGCAGATCCCCGGCATCAAGGAAATCCGCGAGAAGAACCGCGAGCGCATCCTTTCCGGCATCGAAGCCGTCACCGCCCTCGAAGCGCTGCGCAAGGATCCGGCCGACGCTGCCATGAAAACCCGTTTCGAGGAACACAAGGCGGATCTCGGCTTTGGCCTGCTGCTGAAGAAATACGTCGCCGACGTTCGCCAATCAACCCCGGAAATCATCGAAAAAGCCGTCGCCGATACCATCCCGCGGGTTACGCCATTGTTCTGGAGCTTCCGGATCATGGTCGCCTTCGGCTTCCTGATGCTCGGCTTGTTCACCGCAGCGCTGATCTATTCGCTGAAAGGCAATTTCGCCGACAAACCCTGGCTCCTGCGCTCCGCCCTGTGGATGCTGCCGGTTCCCTGGCTGTCCTGCGAGCTGGGCTGGTTCGTGGCCGAATACGGCCGGCAGCCGTGGACCATCTACGGCGTGCTGCCCACCCACATGTCGGTGTCGACCCTGTCGGTAAACAGCCTGTACGGCTCGCTGGCCGGCTTCATCGGCTTCTACACCGTGCTGCTCGTCGTCGAGATGTACCTGATGGTCAAGTTTGCCAAGCTCGGGCCGGGCAGCCTCGGTACCGGCCGTTATGACAACGAATACGCCCACGCCTGAGAAAACACGCGATGAAAACTCGACTCACAAGGAAAGAACATGCTTGACTATCCAACCCTGAAAATCATCTGGTGGCTGCTGGTTGGCGTGCTGCTCATTGGCTTCGCCATCATGGACGGGCACGACATGGGCGTCGGCACCCTGTTGCCTTTCGTCGGCAAGAACGACGTCGAACGGCGCATCGTGATCAATACCGTCGGCCCGCACTGGGATGGCAACCAAGTCTGGTTCATCACCGGTGGCGGGGCTATTTTCGCCGCCTGGCCGCTGGTTTACGCCACCGCTTTCTCGGGCTTTTATTGGGCGATGCTCGCCGTACTCTGGGCGCTGTTCTTCCGTCCGGTCGGTTTCGATTACCGCAGCAAGATCGCCAACGCGACCTGGCGCAATACCTGGGACTGGGGTCTGTTCGTCGGCGGTGCCGTGCCGCCGCTGATCTTCGGCGTCGCCTTCGGCAACCTGTTCCAGGGCGTGCCCTTCAGCTTTGCCGACAACCTGATGTCGACCTACAGCGGCAGCTTCTGGGGTTTGCTCAATCCCTTCGCCCTGCTCTGCGGCGTGGTATCAACGGCGATGATCACCTTCCACGGAGCGATCTATTTGATGCATCGCACCGACGACGCGGTCTATCGCCGCAGCCGCACTGCCATGCTGATCTTCGGCGGGCTGCTGCTGGTCAGCTTCACGGCAGCCGGCATCTGGCTGTGGCAAGGCATCGAAGGCTACGCCATCACCTCAACGGTGACCCCGGGCGCCCTGCCCAATCCGCTCGACAAAACCGTGGTCCGCGAAGCCGGTGCCTGGCTGGCCAATTACGACCGCCACCCCGCCACAATGCTCTTGCCGGTCCTCGCCTACGCCGGCGCCCTGACCGCCATGCTGCTCGCCGCCAACGGCGCGACGCTGGCCGCCTTCGTCGCCTCCTCGCTGGCCATCCTCGGCATCATCGGCACGGCCGGCGTCTCGCTCTTCCCGTTCATCATGCCCTCATCGAGCGACCTGCGTTCCAGCCTCACTGTCTGGGACAGCGTTTCCAGCCAGTTGACGCTAAACATCATGCTCTGGGCAACCCTGATCTTCATGCCGCTCATCATTGTTTACACCAGCTGGGCTTACAAGGTGATGGCCGGCAAGGTCACCGCCGCCTACATCCGCGAAAACGAGCACGCCGCTTACTAAGGAGTCTTCCATGTCTGAATGCATCTGCCAAGGCCCATCCTTCACCACCGTCGACAGCCCGGCCCGCCGACAGTGGCTGATGGCCACCGTTGGCGTCGGCGGCGCCCTCACCGTCACGGCCATCGTGCCCTTCGTCACCAGCCTGATGCCATCCGAGCGGGCCAAGGCAGCCGGCGCGCCGGTCGAAGTCGATATCGGCAAGCTGGCTCCCGGCAACATGATGATCGTCGAATGGCGCGGCAAGCCGGTGTGGATTCTCAACCGCACCCCGGAAATGCTGGCCGCCCTCAAGAAAGCCGAACCCATGCTGGTCGATCCGGCCTCCGAGGAAAACCAGCAGCCGGCCTATGCCGCCAACGAAACGCGCTCGCGGCAGCCGGAAATACTCGTCGCCGTTGGCATCTGCACCCACCTCGGCTGCTCGCCGTCACCGGCTTTTACCCCCGGTGACCCCGCGCTCGGTGCCGACTGGCCGGGTGGTTTTCTCTGTCCCTGCCACGGCTCGACGTTTGACTTCGCCGGCCGTGTTTTCAAGAACAAGCCGGCCCCGACCAATCTCGAAGTGCCGCCCCACCAATACCTGACCGACACGCGCCTGATCATCGGCGCCGACGAACAGAACCAAGCCTGAAAGGAATTCGCCATGTGGTATTTCGCCTGGGCACTCGGTATCGGCTTTGCCGTACTGCTCGCCATCCTCAATGCCCTCTGGGGCGACAACGAAGAAGCCCGACTCGCCTCGCTGCGCCCGACGTCCCCCGATGACCGCCCAAACTGAAGCGCAATCAGACACACCGGATAAACCCGGCCTGGCCTGGCTGCCCTTGTTCCTGGCCCTGCTCATCCTCGTCGTCATGACGGTTCTGCCCGGCATGGCCACCGACGATGACGGCGTAGCCGATCACACGGCCGCCATGCTGTTGTTCGGGGCGATGAGCGCCGGGTTCGTGCGCGGCGTCGGCTTCGTTCCGCGCAACCTGATCGGTCGCGTCCTGCTCTCGGGCGCCGCGACCGTCATCCTCTTCCTGCTGGCCTGCCTGCGTTTGATGCAGAACGGGCGCCTGCCCCCCATTTTCTAGGAGTCATCATGCAAATCGCTGTCACCAGCCAAAACCGGAAAAACGTCACCGAACACGCCGGCAAATGCCGCAAGTTCTGGCTTTACGATATTGAAAAAGGCGCCATCACCGACAAGCACCTCGTCGAGCTGCCCATCGAAGACAGTTTTCACGCCCGCCAGCACTGCATGGCCGACGAGCTGGCCGGCATCAACGTACTGATCACCGGCAGCATGGGCAACGGCCTGTACCACAAGCTCCTGCAGCGCGGCATCCTGTCCGTCATCACCCTTGAAGAAGACCCGGACAGCGCCGTCTCCGCCTTCCTCGACAACCGCCTCGACCGCCTGCCGCTGCCCGACAACACCCATTGCCAAGGCCATGACCATCACCACTGAACCCCGCACCATCACCCCGCTGCTGAGCCGTCGCACGATTCCGCGCCTGCCCATCCAGGGCCTGCTCCTCGGCTGCCTGCTCGCCGCCGGCCACAGCCAGGCCGAAGAAAGCCGGCTGGTCGTCAACCTGCTCGGCGTGCGCGACGCGACCGGCAATCTGCGCGCCTCGCTGTACCGCGAACCGGACAGCTTCCGCAAGGAAGACAAGGCGGTGAAAGTCGCCACGCTGCCGGCGGCCAAGGGCAACGCCAGATTCGTCTTCACCGGCCTGCCCGCCGGCCGCTACGCCGTCATGGCCTATCATGACGACAACATGGACCAGAAACTCAACCTGCGTTTCGGCATGTTCCCGACCGAAGGCTACGGCCTCTCCAACAACCCGAAAGTCATCGGGCCGCCGAAATTTTCCGACAGCGCCTTCGACCTGGCCGGGCCGGAAACCGCCATCGACATCAAACTTGCTTACTAACCACAAAAGGTAAAACCCATGAAACAGACCCTGCTCCAGGAAAAGTACCCCGTTTTCGTCGCCGAGATCGCCAAAACCGAAACCACCTACAACACCGTCGATGAACTCATCGCCTACTACAAGGGCAAGATCGCCGAGAACCCGAAGGTCCAGTTCATCGGCGTCTTCGACCACTACGCGCATACCAGCAAGATCGGTGGCCCCATCGTCGAAGGCATGAAGGCCGCAGTCGACATCATTTTCTGCTTCGGCTTCGCCATCCCGACCCCGCAAATGCTCGCCGTCCGCCCCCGCTCCATCGGCATCGCCGACATGGGCGACAAATACGTCGTCAGCTTCATGGAAGCCCCGATGCAACCGGCCAACGAAGCCATGGAAGCGTGGACCCTGGCCCTGCGCGACGCCTGAACAAACCCGCCGCAAACAAAAACCCCGGCGCTGTCAGGCCGGGGTTTTGGCATTTCAATTTTGGGCATTTTTCCCGGTTGACCGTAGCAGTCGGCAATCCGGTCTCACATGCCAAGAAACCATCCGCCGATAGCGGCAAGGATGACCACGATGACCGGCGAAGCCTTGCCAAAGACCAGCAACCCGTATGCCGCCAAAGCCAGACAAAAGTCTGCTTTTGAATCAATGGCACTCGTCCACACCGGGTCATAAAGCGCGGCCCCGAGAACCCCGACGACGGCAGCATTAATGCCGCCCATTGCCCGCTGAACGCCATCCCGCTGGCGCAAGGTTTCCCAGTACGGCAGCGTTCCGGCGACCAGCAGGAATGAGGGAAGAAAGATGGCCAGCAACAGCACAATGCCGCCGAACCAGCCCCCCAGCGGCGATGGCATCGCCGCGCCAAGGAAAGCGGCAAACGTGAACAGCGGGCCAGGCACCGCTTGCGCGGCCCCATAGCCGGCCAGAAAGGTGTCGTTACTGACCCAGGCTGGCGGAACAACGCTGGCCTGCAACAGCGGCAAGACGACATGCCCACCGCCAAAGACCAGGGAGCCGGCCTGATAAAAGCCAGAAATGGCCGAAACGAGGAGAGAGTCGGACAGCGCAGCCAGGGTTGGCAGCCCGAGCAGCAACAGGCCGAATAGCGCCAGCAATAACCCGCCGGTCCTCCGGCTCACACCGAAATCCCGGTGTTCAACTGTCGGCAGATGCAGGAGCGACAACAGACGCCAGCCGGCCAGACCACCGAGCACGATTGCGGCAATCTGAATGAACGCCGATGAAAACATCAGCACCAGCATGGCGGCACCGATGGCAATGCCACCCCGCAGGCGGTCGGGACAAAGTGATTTCGCCATACCCCACACGGCCTGGGCCACCACGGCGACGGCCATCACTTTCAATCCATGAACGACGCCGGACTGGGCCAACCCGGCCCAGTTGGCCACGCCAAACGCAAACAGGATGAGCGCGATGGCCGATGGCAGGGTGAAGCCGAGCCAGGCCGCCAGCGCGCCAAGCCAGCCGGCGCGTCCCAGCCCCAGGGCCATGCCCACCTGACTGCTCGCCGGCCCCGGCAGGAACTGGCACAAGGCCACCAGGTCCGAATAGCTTTTGTCGTCGAGCCATTGCCGACGTTCGACAAACTCGGAACGGAAATAGCCCAGATGGGCAACCGGTCCGCCAAATGAAGTCAGACCGAGCTTGAAGAAGGCACCCAGAACCTCAATTGGGCTGCCACGCTCGGGCCGGTTGGTGACAGGGGGTGATTCGATGTTGTTTTGCATGATCAGAAACGCTTATTCGATGACTGTAATCAGGCCACCGAAGGCTGCAGCGCAATCACCGCCATACCAACAAGGGCAACGCCCGCACCCAGCGCATCCCAGCGCGTCAGCGCGATACCATCGACGAAATGCAGCCAGAGCAGCGCGACGGCAATATACATCCCGCCATACGCGGCATAAGTTCTCCCCGCCGCAGTCGGGTGCAGGGTCAGCAGCCAGGCGAAAACGGCCAGCGAAAGCGCCGCCGGAAGGAGCAAGAGAAGACTCTTGCCTTGCTTCACGACCAGCCACGGCAGGTAACAACCAACGATTTCGGCAACGGCCGTGACGGCAAACAACAGACTCAGACGCAACAGTTCCATGGGTTATCTCGAACGAACAGAGTCCGCCATACTGCCTCAACTTGCCGGCTGTTGTGCCAGCATCCCGAAAGTCATGGCTCCGCAAAATATTTGCCAACAGCCCCTGCGACCTGGCCGGCGTTTTTGCATTTCAATTTTGGGTGTTTTTTCCGGTTGACCGTAGGAAGGCCGGGGTGACCGCAGAATCGCGATGGCTCGGCCATTCAAACGAATCGGCGATAAGTTACCGAAATCACATCATAGACCAGCCTATGTTGGTCGGCAGTTGTGTGCCCACAAGAGACACTCATCACATCGGTGATTGAACGGTAGGTTTGCGATTGGAGCGGTCGTTCAGCTTCCAAGCTTGATCATTAATTTTATCGGCACCCTGATGTAGACAATCCTCAAACTGGCGTCGTATGGCTTAAGCAACTCCTAGCGCATATGCACTATGATTTCGCCTCCGTAAAATTTCTAAGGCGGCGCAATGGTTTCCCCACGACTGGTAGCAAAAATTGAATCCGAAGAACCTACCCTCCGGCTTGCTGTGCTTATCGATGCGGACAATGCGCAAGCTGCCGTTATCGAAGGAATCCTCGCGGAAGTGGCTCGGTTTGGCGAAGCTTCGGTGAAGCGGATTTATGGCGATTTCACTTCCCCGAATAGCTCATCCTGGAAAAAAGTTCTTCAGAAATACGCCATCAAGCCGGTCCAGCAATTTGCATACACAACAGGAAAAAATGCGACGGACAGCACACTCATCATTGACGCGATGGATCTGCTCTATACCCGCCGTTTAGATGGCTTTTGTTTGATTACCAGTGATAGTGACTTTACGGGTCTAGCCACTCGAATTAGAGAAGAAGGACTATTGGTTTTGGGTTTTGGCGAACAGAAAACCCCTGACGCATTTCGAAATGCGTGCAATAAATTCATCCTCACGGAGGTACTTCGCCGACTTGTTTCCGAGCCCGAAGCGGCTCCAAATAAGTCTCATGTGACCCCTGTTGCAGTGGAAAAAACCAACCCAGAAAGGTTGGACTCCCCTGTTTTCCCCAAGGGGTTTCTACTTTCCGCCCTTGAAGAATCGTCAGACGAGAGCGGATGGGCTCATCTTGGCACTTTCGGCAGCTATCTCACAAAGCTCCAACCAGACTTTGATTCTCGGGTATATGGCTTCAAGAAATTATCCGATCTGGTGAAGGCCAAGACTGATTTGTTCGTTACCGAAGAACGCCTACCACCTGGCGGCCAAACCCAAAAACAACTCTACCTGCGCGCAAAGTAGTCAAAAAATCGGCGTGCGTTAGTTACCAACATGTGGTTTGCGTCGCTATAACAGCTCATCAAAACGGTGCCTTCATGAAAAACAATAAGCTCTCAGTTACGAATTCCCTACGAGATCGAATTGACCATCTGATCAAAGCAATTAGTGTGGGGATGTACGAACGGGAGGAAATAATCGCTGTTTCACTCCTAGCTGCGCTCTGCGGGCAGAATACATTTCTGTATGGCCCACCGGGAACAGCAAAGAGCCTGATATCCAGGCGTCTCTCCTGCGCTTTTCACAAACCGGTCTACTTTGAATATTTGATGAACCGCTTCAGCACACCAGAGGAAGTGTTCGGTCCGGTTTCGATCAAGGCATTAAAGGAGGATCAGTATATTCGGAAGACAGATTCCTATCTCCCGAAAGCAGATTTCGCCTTTCTCGACGAGATCTGGAAATCCAGTCCTGCAATCTTAAACACCCTTCTGACACTCATCAACGAACGGATATTCAAGAACGGTGAAACCATAGAACAAGTGCCACTCAAGGCATTACTTGCTGCATCAAATGAAACGCCGGACATAAATCAAGGGTTAGAGGCGCTATATGATCGTTTCATTGTCCGATTGATGGTTCAGCCCATCGGGGAATTGCAACACTTTGAGTGGTTACTGAACAGTAAACCCAGTTCGGCAGAGGTTGATGTTCCTGAGGAGCTTCGCATTAAATCTGATGAATGGGGTGCTTGGCTGCACCATATTCACACAGTTGCCCTCTCCTCGGAAACACTGACTATCGTTCATCTGATCCGTGAAAAACTGGCGAAATTGGATGAGTCGAACACGATTTACGTATCTGACAGGCGCTGGCAGCGAGCTGCCATATTGATGAAAGCTTCGGCGTTCTTTAATGGAAGAATGGAAACAAGCCATAGCGATGCGTTGCTGTTGCAGCATTGCCTTTGGACGCAAGAAAAAAATCATCAAGCTGTGACGGATATTGTCATGGAGGCGGTAAAGGAATCGGGAATTAATAGTGGATATAGCTTGGCCGAGATTGACCGAAAAAAGGAAACCCTCGACCAAGAAATATCTGAGGAGCTATTTCATTCGTCAGACATATACAAGACAGAAACAATACAGGAAAAAGAGTTCTTTAAATTCGCCCCGAACTTCCCTCGCTCAGGACACTACAACTCGAGTAAGTTGATTTACCTTTCATGTGAAAAAATTAAATCCGCGACCCCCTTCAAGCCCGTGGATATATCTGGCAATGAGATTCGAGAAATCGAATGCTCTTTCGATGGCCAAGGGTCGTGTAGGGTTCAATATATGCCGAATCGAGATTCGGTCAATTTCACGCCAGCCATCCTGTTTAATAAAGGTGACAAAAAAGAAGGCGTCAACCAGCGGCTTATTGCGGCGCTATCCAAATCAGTTTCAGAAATCAAATCTCAGCTTCTATCAGCATTAGATATAGTAACAAATAATTTTTCAAAAATTGAATCTGAGCTTGCTTCTCTTTTTGTGCCAACCGATAAAACCAATCTGGCTATTCTTGGTATTTCTGAGCAGGTTGAAAGCTTGAAACTTCGCATCAAGGATTGCGAACGGCTTGAAGAGCTATGCCGATAAGCCCAATCTTATTCGCCTCAGAAAGCATCAGCGACGAGATCAACTCTTCCTATTCCGCACTGCTGGCCAATTCAAATGCCATCCACAGCCACGTCACTGATCGAATCAGGCAATGGGAGTTGGTGACGACGTCCATTCTCGATTCGAGATTTCCCTTTTTGTCGCAAGAACAATATTTTTCCGACTGGCACAATCGACTGCAAAGCCCAGCCATTTCCGAGAGCGACCTTGCTAAGGCTGTGGATGGGTACATGGATTTCTGCAAGGAAACTGGGCATCCCGCTAACGAATCGTTTTGGCGAGGTCAGTTCAAATCAAAAATGCCGAAAACGCCCATTGCCCAAAAGCTCGCTGACGACACATCCATTGGAATCCGCCTCTTGTTGAATGAATGGCAAAAACGAATGGATCAAGTTCGTGCGGAATGGGAACTTCGAGAAATCGAGGCACGCCGGGCGGCTCTCATGGTAGAACTCGAAAAAATATTGCGCTCATTGAAAGACTTGCAAGAGCGGCTTCAAGAACTTGGCCTAGATACGGGCCTCTTGCTTGACCTGTCCAAGGGAAATCTTACTGCTCAGGACATCCAGCAATTCGAGCGATGGGCAAAATACCTTGCGGAAGATAAGGGCATCAGGACGCTGTGCGAACTCTTGGGAAAAATTCGACAAATCGAACTGTCGGAAAAAATAGAGCGCGTCAGGTCTGTCACTCCTGTTCAAGCACAACTGCCTGACATCAACTCGCGGGAGGAAATTATCGGCATCCGGCTTGGGCGTGATCTTGAACATGTGTTGCCCTCTGAACTTGCGCTACTTGCAGACCATGACACTTCCATCCTGTTCGACCTGAAATATGTCGAATCCAGTCTTATGTGCTTTGATATGAACGGTATTCAAAACATTCATAGGCACGTGGAAACAGAAGAAGAGCGAAGGATTAAAGAAGCCGAAAAGCAAGGCCCATTTGTTATTTGCATCGACACCAGCGGATCAATGAAGGGTTCGCCCGAGACTGTCGCCAAGGCTGTCGCTCTTTTCCTTGCCACGAAAGCAAGGGAGCAGAAAAGACCCTGTTACCTGATCAATTTCTCGACAGGTATCTACACGTTGGATCTGAGTGCAGATATCGGCATGGAATCCCTGCTACGCTTTCTAGGGATGTCATTTCACGGAGGCACTGATGTTGCGCCAGCCCTTGAGCACGCATTGGATAAAATGGAAGAGGATGCTTACAAAAATGCAGACCTGCTGATCGTTTCCGATTTCATTATGTCCGAACTGCCCGAATATTCGCTAGGCCGAATTGAGAGCCGAAGGCTTTACGGAAATCGCTTCCACTCGCTTGTTGTGGGGAACTGCTACATGTCCCAAAGGCTGAAAACGTATTTTGACAATGAATGGGTCTATGACCCGCGAACTAGTCGCATTCATGAACTGGTAAGTTTTGAGCGAAACATAATTGAGAAAGCGTGTGTTCAATAGTTTGTGGCTGCAATTGCTGTAATCACAAGATGAATGACAGCATTGGCGATGCATTAGATTCGCTATTCCGGCCGCTTAGGGAGTAGAGCAGGCATTTGAATGGCTGCATTGTGGAAACGTCGTACGACAACTCCTGGCCGGTTGCCGCCCGATGAACGTAGGGGAATCAGGAACGCCTGTTCCCGTGGTCATCCGAGCAGACATGCCGCAGATGGCCACCAAACCTCGCGCCCACCGGGCGCAGCCTCAGCCCTGAACCGGCTTTTTCCCGAACAGCGTATCGGTCAGCTTGACGTACCACGCCGCCGACTGGACCTGGATGATGTAGGCCAGGGTGATGACCAGGGCGGCGTCGGAGGCGGCGCTGCCGAAGGCGTTCATGGCCAGGGCCAGGGCGATCGACAGGTTGCGCATGACGGTGCCGTACACCAGCGCGATGGCGTCGCCGCGGGGCAGCAGGGCCTTGGCGACGAGGGTGCTGAGCAGGTAGTTGATGCCGTAGAGGGCGAGCAGCGGGCCGACGAGTTGCAGCAGTTCCGCCGGTTGGGCGGCAAGTTGCTGAGCCTTGAGGGCCATGGCGACGAAGACGATGCCGAGCACGCCGAGCGTCGAGAAGGGCGGAAACTTCGGCCCCCATTCGGCCTGGAAAGCTTTCTGGCCGTGCTTCTTGAGCAGGTAGCTTTGGGTGAAGTGGCCGGCCACCATGGGCAGGAAAACGATGAAGGCGATCTGCGAAAACACCGCCCACAGATCGACCGGCACCGTCGCGCCCATCAGCCATTGAACGTAGAACGGGGTGGCCAGTGAACCGAGGATCAGGCCGAGCACGGTCATCTTGACCGCGGCGCCGAGGTTGCCGCCGGCAAAGCCGGTCCACGAAATGGTCATCCCCGAGGTCGGCAGCAGCGCGGCGAGCAGCAGGCCCATGGCGTAATACGGCTGAGCCGGGAAGAAATACTGGCCAAGGCCGAAGGCGACGAAGGGGATGATGCCGAAATTGATCAGTTGGGCAAGCAGCTGCGCCTTGCTGTCGCCGCCTTCGAGCACTTTGGTCAGCTTGAGCGTGACCATCATGGGATAGACCATCAGGAAGGTGAGCGGGACGATCAGCGACTTGAGCCAGGCGGTTGGCGCGAGCAGGCCGAAACCAAAACCGAGCACCATCATGACCGGAATGGCGAGGATCAGATTCTTCGAAACGAGGGACAATAACTTCAGCACGATGTTCTCCAGAAGCCCCGCAATGGCTCTCGGTTACATAAGCAAACAATTATACGCCTCGGGTTTGCCGTCATTCGATTAACATCAGCATTTGCTAATTTTCTCTTCAGAAGAGCCCTGCCCGCCCATGCCCCGCCTCTTTCGTTCCCGCTCCAGCCTGCTCGTCATCGCGGGCATTGCCATCGTGGCCTTGCTTGTTACCGGCTATGCCGGCTGGGGTGGCGAGCGCGTCGTGGTGGCCGTGGCCGAACGCGGCGAGCTGCGCCAGGCAGTGGTGGCCAGCGGCCGGGTGCGGACGCCGCAGCGCATCGAGGTGGCGGCGCAGATCAGCGCCCGCGTCGTCGCCGTCAAGGTGCGCGAAGGCGATGCCGTGACGGCCGGCCAGACGATGATCCAGCTCGACGACACCGAATGGCGGGCGAGCGCCGCCCAGGCGCGGGCCAGCCTGGCGCAGGCCGAGGCCAAACAGCGCCAGCTCGACCGTCTCGGCCGGCCGGTGGCCGAGCAAAGCGTGCAGCAGGCGGAAGCCACTGCCCTGCAGGCGAAGCGCCATTTCGAGCGGGTCGGCGAACTGGTCGCCAAGGGTTTTTACAGCACCGCCCAGCTCGACGATGCCCGGCGCAACGCGCAGGTAGCCGACAGCCAGTGGCAGGCGGCCAAATTGCAGCTGGCCAGCAACCAGCCGGGCGGCAGCGAGGCGCAGGTCGTGCGCAGCAATGTCGAACAGGCGAGCGCCGCGCTGGCCGTGGCCGAAGCGCGGCTGGCCTACGCTACGCTGTCGGCGCCGAGCGCAGGCCGGGTGCTGACCCGCAATGTCGAAGCCGGCGACATGGTGCAGCCGGGCAAGGTTTTGCTGACCGTGGCGCCGCAGGGCGATACCGAACTGACGGCGCAGATCGACGAGAAAAACCTCGCCCTGCTCCAGCTTGGCCAGACGGCGCTGGCTTCGGCCGACGCCTATCCGGGCGAACACTTCAAGGCCGAGGTCACCTACATTGCCCCGGCCGTCGATGCCCAGCGCGGCTCGGTCGAGATCCGCCTGCGCGTCGCCGAACCGCCGGCTTACCTGAAGCATGAAATGACCGTTTCCATCGACATCGCCTCGGCCTACCGCGCCGACACGCTGATCGTGCCGGCCGATGTCATCCGCGACCAGGCATCCGGCCAGCCGTGGGTGATGGTGGTGCGCGATGGCGTGGCACAGCGCCAGCCGGTCAAGCTCGGCATCCGCGGCGCCGGTCGGGTGGAAATCCTCGATGGCATCGTTGCCGGCGAAGCCTTGGCCGCGGCCAGCCAGAATCTGGCCGAGGGCAAGCGGGTTGCTACGGTCAACCGGAAATAACGGCCAAAAATGAAATCCTGGATGCCTTTCGAGTGGATCGCCGCCATCCGCTTCCTGCGCGAGGGCCGCATGCAGTCGCTGCTGATTATCGTCGGCGTCGGCGTCGGGGTCGCCGTCATCGTCTTCATGTCGGCGCTGCTTTCCGGCTTGCAGGCCAATCTGGTCAAACGCACGCTCAGTTCGCAGGCCCACATCGTTCTGTTGCCGCCCGAGGAGATTGCCCGGCCGCAGTCACCGGCAGCGGGCATTGCCCTGCGCCTGCAAAAACAGGCCCAGCGCCTGCGCTCGATCGACCAGTGGCAGCAGATTCAGGCCCGGCTGGAAGGCTTGCCCAACATCGCCGCCATCTCGCCGATGGCTTCCGGCCCGGCCTTCGTCGTGCGCGGCGACGCCAACAAGGCGATCACCCTGCTCGGCATCGACCCGGTGCGCTACAGCGGCGTCATCGCCCTGCCTGAACGCATGGTCGCCGGCCAGTTGCGCGTCGGCGCCGGCGAGGCGGTGATCGGCATCGAACTGGCCAAGGATCTCGGCGCCGACATCGGCGACAAGATTCGCGTCACGACCGCCGGCGACGCGACCGAAACCTTCACCGTCACCGGCCTCTTCGACCTCGGCAACAAGGGCGTCAATGCCCGCAACGTCTATGTCAGCCTGCGCTCGGCGCAAAGCCTGCTCGATCTGGTCGGCGGCGTATCGAGCATCGACATTTCGCTGCACGACATCGACGAGGCCGAACGGCTGGCCAGCAAAATTGCCGCCGAAACCGGGTTGACCGCAGATAGCTGGATCAAGACCAACGCCCAGTTCGTCACGGCGCTGACCTCGCAGCGCGTGTCGAGCAACGTCATCCGCTTCTTCATCGGCCTCTCGGTCGCCTTCGGCATCGCCAGCGTGCTCGTCGTTTCGGTCATCCAGCGCGCCCGCGAAATCGGCATCCTGCGCGCCATGGGCGCCTCGCAGGGGCAGATGCTGCGCATCTTTTTGCTGCAGGGCGGCATTGTCGGCTTCTTCGGTTCGCTGCTCGGCTCCGGCCTGGCCTGGACTTTCCTGATGCTCTGGCGGCTAATGGCGCGCAACCCGGACGGCACGCCGATGTTCATCATCGGCGTCGACCCATGGCTGGTCGCCATCGCGGCTGGTGGCGCCAGCCTGGTCGGCATTCTCGCCGCCCTGCTGCCGGCCCGCCGGGCGGCGCGGCTTGATCCGGTGGTGGCAATCCGTGGCTGATCCCGTGACCCATCCCGTTCTCCAGCTCAGCGGCATCCGCAAATCCTACGGCAGCGGCGAAACGGAAACCGAGATCCTGCACGGCATAGACCTGCGCCTCGAACGCGGCGAATTCGCCGCCCTGATCGGCCCCTCCGGCTCCGGCAAAAGCACCCTGCTCAACCTCATCGGCCTGCTCGACCGACCGAGCGGCGGCCAGCTGTTCATCGATGGCCAGGAAACTGGCCAGCTCGACGACACAGGCCTGACCCGCCTGCGCGGCCAGCGCATCGGCTTCGTCTTCCAGCACCACCATCTGATTCCCGCCTTCACGGCACTGGAAAACGTCGCCATGCCGCTGCTCGTCGCCCGTGGCCGGCCCGACGCCGACATGTTCGCCCAGGCCGGCCGACTGCTCGACCAGGTCGGCCTCGCCGAGCGCAAGCAGAACCTCGCCAACCAGCTTTCCGGCGGCCAGCAGCAGCGCGTCGCCATCGCCCGCGCCCTGGCCATGAGCCCCTCGCTGGTCCTCGCCGACGAACCGACCGGCAATCTCGACACGCATTCCGCCGACGACGTCTTCGCCCTGCTCCGCGAGGTCAACACCCGGCTCAACACCACCTTCCTGATCGTCACCCACGACCGCCGCCTGGCCGCCCGCTGCGACCGGATCATCGAAATGGTGGACGGCGACATCGTCGCCGACGACCGGGTTCACGATAAATTACCAGCCTGACCACGACGGAAACCACCATGAACAAACTGCTGACCTTCGGCGAACAGATCAACGGCTATGAGGTTCCCGTCCTCAACGAGCGGGAAGTCCGTGCCAGCGCCGGCATCCTGTTTTTCCTGGCCCTGATCGCCTTCATGAACGCCTGGCTGGTCGGCGACTTTCGCTTCACGCGGGTCTTCGTCGTCGCCTTCCTGATCGATTTCAGCATCCGCGTCTTCATCAACCCGAAATACGCTCCCAGCCTCGTTCTTGGCCGCCTGATGGTGCGCCGGCAGCAGCCCGAATACGTCGGCGCGCCGCAAAAGCGCTTCGCCTGGGCCATCGGCTGGACACTGGCGCTGGCCATGCTGTTTCTCGTCGTCATCAACCGCGTCATCGGCCCGGTCAACCTGATCATCTGCGCCACCTGCCTGCTCCTGATGTTTTTCGAATCAGCCTTCGGTATCTGCCTCGGCTGCAAGATCTACAACCTGTTCAGCCGCCGTCAGGCCCAGCTTTGTCCCGGCGGGGTTTGCGAGACGCCAACGGCCTTGCCGGTCAGCCGCGCCCAGATGGCGGTGACTGCGCTGTTCTTCGTCGGTATGGTGTTCATCGGACAAGCCTTGTTGAACGACGCCCGCGATGCTGAACCTCAACCGGCCGCCGCTGCGACGCCCGAAACAACCCAGCCCGCCAGCGAATGCACGCCACCGGACTGGGCGGTCGCCATGGGCCATGCCGAAAAGTGGAAGCTGCACCACAACTGCAAATAAGCTGAAAACGGACAGAACATGAGCACCCGCCAAAAACTCATCGCCATGGCCCATCCTTGAAAAGACCGAAACCCCACCCGGCCTCCCCTTGTCAGGGGAGGAGCACCCCAAATCGCGCGAGATCAGGCTCCCTCCCCTGACAAGGGGAGGGCTGGGGAGGGGTTTGTATGACAAGTAATAGTTCGCGAATAGCTTCTAAGCTCCGCGCCGACTGGCGGTTGGCCCGGAACCGGCTATTCTGAGACTAGCGCCGGTATCCCGCCACGCGAACAAACATGTTCTCCCGCCTCCTATTCGCCTCCCTATTCAGCCTGTGTCTCGCCTTCCCGGCCCGGGCACAGGGCGAGGTTGATCTTTACCTGTTCTGGTCCTTGCGCTGCCCGCACTGCCTTGAGGCGCGGCCGCAGGTGCAGGCGTTGGCGGCAGAGCAGCCGTGGCTACGCCTGCATGACCACGAAATCACCCAGTCGCCGGAAAACCTCGAACGCTTCGTCACTATGGCGCGCCAGCTTGGCGAAGAGGCGCAATCCGTCCCGACGCTGATTTACTGCGGCCGCATGGAGGTCGGCTGGGATGATTGTCCGGAAGCCAAAGCGGCCCTGCTCGCCCGGCTGGAAGCCTGCCGCGACGGCAGCGGCTCAACCGAAAAGCCCATCGCCAGCGCGCCACTGAACCTGCCGCTGATTGGCGAAATCGATCCAGCGTCGGCCTCGCTCCCCCTGCTGACCCTGCTGCTGGCCGGGCTGGATGCCTTCAACCCCTGCGCATTTTTCGTGTTGCTCTTTTTGCTGTCGCTGCTCGTCCACCAGCATCAGCGCCGCCGGATGCTGCTCATCGGCGGCGTCTTCGTCGCCTTTTCCGGGCTGATGTATTTCGCCTTCATGGCCGCCTGGCTCAATCTGTTTCTCGTCGTCGGCAGCCTGCCCTGGGTCACCGCCGGCGCCGGGCTGGTTGCCTTGCTGATCGGGGCGATCAACATCAAGGATTTCGTTGCGTTCAAGCGCGGGCCTTCGCTGTCGATTCCGGAAGGACGCAAGGCCGATATTTTCCAGCGCGGCCGGCGCATCCTGGCCGCCGGCAGTCTGCCGGCCATGCTGGCGGCGACCGTCGTCCTGGCCATTGCCGCCAATTTCTATGAACTGCTGTGCACGGCCGGCTTCCCGATGGTGTTCACGCGCCTGCTCACCCTGCGAGAGCATGGCCTCGGCCAACACTACCTGTATCTGGCGCTCTACAACGTGATTTACGTTTTGCCGCTGCTCGTCATCGTGCTCGCCTTTGTCCGCTCGATGGGCAGGCACAAGCTCAGCGAACGCGACGGCCGGCTGCTCAAACTGCTCTCGGGGCTGATGATGGCCGGCCTCGGCGCCGTCCTGCTGCTGGCGCCGGAACGCCTCGACCAGCCGGCAGTGGCACTGGCCTTACCCGCCATCGCCGTGGCGCTGACCTGGCTGGCCAGGCGCTACGGTCGATTTTGATTTTGGCTGTTTTTTCCGGTTGACCGTAGCAACCTGAAAAAACCGAAAAATCAGACTCAGATCTGCGCGAACTGCTCGCGCAAATCCTCGACAACAACGCTTGCGCCGCGAACCTTGAAGAATGCGCCGTCCGCGTCAGCGCGTTCCTCCAGCACTTCGCAACTGGCGAAGATTTCCTTGCGCAGCTGCTGTGCAGACCAAGGCAGGAAAAGCTCAGCCTCGACATGATCGCTCTGGAAAAAGGCGATGATCTTGAGGCGTAGCGCGGCCACTTCCTCCGGCCGGCGAGCGCTCATCACGACACAATCGGGATACTTTGCCCGCAAGGCCGCTTCGCACTCGGCCTGCGCCTCGGCATCGCCGACGTGGTCGATCTTGTTGAAGATGCGCAGACGCGGAACGACATCGGCGCCGATTTCTTCGAGCACCTTGTCGGTCACTTCGAGCTGACGCTCAAAACCGGGGTCGCTGGCGTCGATGACGTGGAGCAGCAAGGAGGCATCGAGCGCTTCGTCGAGCGTTGACTTGAACGACGCCACCAGACCGTGTGGCAAATTCTTGATGAAACCGACCGTATCGCTGACCAGCACGCGCGGCACGCTCTCCGGATACAAGGCGCGAACAGTGGTGTCGAGCGTCGCGAACAGCTTGTTGGCGACCAAAACCTCGCTGCCGGTCAGCGCCCGCATCAACGTGGACTTGCCGGCATTGGTGTAGCCGACCAGCGCGACGGCCGCCTGGCTCTGGCGCTCCTGGCGACGGGCGCGCTGCGTCTTGCGCTCGGCCTCCATGGCGAGGATTTCAAGCTGTAGTTCGGCGATGCGGTCGCGGATCTTGCGTTTGTCTAGTTCGGTGTGCGACTCGCCGGCCCCGCGGCCGCCAACGCCGCTGCGCTGCCGCCCCTGCGGCCCGGCCAGCTTGGCCGCTTCGCGCAGACGCGGTGCCATGTAGCCAAGGCGGGCGATTTCGACCTGCGCCTTGGCCGCCCGCGAGCGGGCATTGCGATGGAAAATTTCGAGGATGACCATGGTACGGTCCATGACCTCGCAACCGGCCTCGATTTCCAGATTGCGCGCCTGCGACGGCGAGATTTCGTGATCAACGAGAATCGCGTCGATTTCCGGCAGATTCGACTCGGCCAGCGACAGCACCTCGTCGCCCGCCTCGTCAAAAATCGGTTCGCCATGCACGAAAGCGCGGATTTCCTGCCGCTTGCCGACGCCCAGATAACCCGTCGTATCGAAACTGGTACGCTTCTGCACGAAGGTATGGATGACCTTGAAACCCAGCGTCTTGGCCAGTTCGCGCAGCTCCATCAACGACGCCTCGAACTCCATGTCGCTCACGTTCGGCAGTTGTACAGCCGCCGCAACGGCGATCCTGAGCTTTTGTTCTACTTCTATCTGCATTCTTGAATTGCTTTTCTAAATTCGGCGAAGACGGATAGTAACCGGCAATGGATACCCGCACCTGATTCGCGCCCAATCGGAGCAGGCAAGCGAATGGAAAGTCCACAAAAAACGGGGAGCGAACTCCCCGTTGTCGGCAGGTCAGAAGAGATCAGGGCGTCGGCGAACCGTCCTTGAGATACTTCGGGGAGCGTGGTCCGTAGAGAATTCCGTTTGGACGCCCGGCCGCCAGCAGGCGGTTGCTCGTCATACCGGCAATGGCATGGCCCCGGTTGCTCAGGCTATCGATGATCTGACTGACTACGGCCTGGACCAACAGACCGACAAGCCCGCCACCGGAGTTGTTGCCGCCTTCGTTGCTGGAAGCCGTGGCGCTACCCGCCCAGAGGGTTTTACCGCTGCGCAGATCGACCAGCCGGCCCTCGGCCGTCACCCGTGTCTCGCTCATCACGATGGCATAGGTGGTGCCGTACTGCTTGACGTTGATGTACAGGGCGGCATCCGCACCAAATATTTCGCGCAGCTTGGTGACAGGAAGCTGATGAATATCGGCCGGCGTCGTCATGCCGTTCTGCTTGAAGGTTTCGTCCACCAGCGTCACGGGCAAGACGTAGTAGCCCGATTCGGCCAGCGGCAAGGTCGCCTGTGACAGCATGCTGTAGGTGGCATTGACATCGGGCGAAGCGTTCAGCGGCGGCAAGACGAGAATCGAGGCCGGGCGGCTTTCGCGGAAGGCAGAATAGTCGTACTTGGCCTGCGTCGCGCAACCGCTCAGGAGCAGGAAACCCACCGCCAGCGCCAGCCATTTGATCGAGATAAGTTGTTTCATTGGCTCACCTTGGCATCGACTTGCGGCGAAAACTTCCTGAGCAAGAAATCCATGAAGGTCGCGCTCTCAGGGAACTGCTTCTTCTCGGCCTCAAGCTGCTCGACCAGACGTTCGGAACGCCCGGTCTGACCGTAGAGCATGGCGAGGTGAGCCTGGAATCCGGGTGGCAGTGCCTTACCCTCGGCCAGTGCTTCCTCGCGCACCGCCTCCAGCGCCGCAATCTGCTCCTCGGGTCCTTTTTCACCTTTGAAGTGGCCGTACACTTGAGCCTGATAATCACCCCAGTAATAAAGCGGCTGGGGCCGGGAGACGCATCCGGCGAGAAGTATCGTCGAAAGGATGAGCAACCCGAACAGGCGAGCCTGTTTTGGAAGAATGTTCATGATCGAGCGCTCTGCCGGACTTAGTTGGCCGGGCGCCAGGCGCCGGAATCGATCCCGGAAACCAGCGAATCAACGGCCTCGCGAATGGCCAGATCAAGCACCTTGCCATTCAGGGTCGAGTCGTAGCTCGCCGTGCCACCGAAACCAACCACCTCGCGGTTCGACAAGCTGTATTCGCCGGCGCCTTGGGCCGAATAGACGACTTCCGAGGTTTGCACATCGACCACGTTCAAAGCCACCTTGGCATAAGCGATCTGCTGCTTGCCGCGACCGAGAATACCGAACAACTGGTGATCGCCGACTTCCTTGCGGCCAAACTCGGTAACGTCGCCGGTAATCACGTAGCGAGCCCCCTTCAAGACCTGATTGGTCTTGGCCAGCGCAGCTTCCTGCTTGATCTCGGACATGTTTTCACGATCAAGAACGCTGAAACGGTTGGTTTGCTGCAGGTGCGTGATCAGGATGGTCTTGGCCTGGCTACCCAGACGATCGACACCATCGGTAAAGATGCCGCGCATGAAGCTTGATCGATTGTCGAACTTGCCTATCGAAATCGGATTGCGCACACCGTTGTATGGCCGCGTCGACGAAACCGATTTCGCCACGGCGAGGCTGCGTGAATCTTCCGTCGCACAACCGCCCAATGCGCCAAGCATGGCGATGGCGACAAACACGGGAACGATTTTTCTCTTCATACGGATGCCTCGCAAAAGTGATGGTTTGTTCAATACTGGCCAAAATTATATCAGTATCATTAATTCAAATTTCCGCAATTCCTTTATAGACAAGCAATTTGCGGCTTTCTTGTGTTTCCGTTCAGTGCCGACAAACATTGCAAAAATAGCCACTCGGTGCGTTTTCCGCTTCCTCAACATAGTCCCGCCCCGCCAATCGATCAACACGTAAAATGGTTACCCGCCGGACTGCCTGTTTTGCCCCCGACCAACCCAAAAACGAGATCACCATGACCGCCTCCCTCTACGACATTCCCCTCAAAAGCCTCGATGGCCGCGCCCTGACGCTGGGCGAGTTCAAGGGGCAAGTGTTGCTGGTTGTAAACGTCGCCTCCAAATGCGGGCTGACGCCGCAGTACGCCGGGCTGGAAAGCCTGTTCACGGCGTATCGCGGGCGCGGTTTGCAGGTACTCGGCTTTCCGTGCAACGACTTTGCGGCACAGGAGCCAGGTTCGGCTGAGGAAATCGCCAGCTTTTGCACGACCAATTTTGGCGTCGAGTTCCCGATGTTCGAAAAGCTCAACATCAACAGCGCGCCGCGCCATCCGCTCTACGCGCAACTGATCGGCGCGCTGCCCGAAGCGGTCTTCCCGGCCGGCAGCGATTTCCGCGAAAAATTGGCTGGTTACGGCTGTTCGCCCAAGCAGCCGAGCGACGTGCTGTGGAACTTCGAGAAGTTCCTGATCGGGCGCGACGGCCGGGTTCTCCAGCGTTTTTCGCCGGATACCACGCCGGACGACCCGGCCCTGGTCGCCGCGATTGAAGCGGCCCTCGGCTGACCCTGCAACCCAAAAACAAGAAGATCGATGCCCCGCACACGCAAACCGGATGTCTGCCAGCCGACCGGCTCGGCCGAACTCGCCATGCTCGACGTTTACATGCCGATGATGAAGTCCCGCTGACGGTGGAGGAACTGGCCGCCAGGATCGATTCGAGCCTGCGCGGCACGGCGACGCTGGTCGATTTTCTGGTCGCCATCGGCTACCTGGAAAAGGAAGACGACGCCTTCGCCAATACGGCGAGCACCCAGCGCTGGTTCACCAGTGCCGGCCAGGTCGATTACACCCCCGGCCTGCTGTGGACCCACGAAGCCTGGGCGATGATGGGCAGCCTGGCCGAAACCGTGCGCAAGGGCGAACCGGAGCAAACGCTGTGGGAGGCGATGATCGAAAAGCCGCATCTCGGCCCGCTCTTCTCGTCCTACATGGGCGCCTTTGCCGCCGATCTCGGGCCCGACCTGCTCAGGCACGTGCCGGTGTCGCCGGACTATCGCCGCCTGCTCGACCTTGGCGGCTCGCACGGCCTGCACTCGATCCGTTTCTGCCAGCACTACCCGCAGCTTGCCGCGGTCATCGTCGACATGCCGAGCGCCTTGACCGAAACCGGGCCGGAGATCGAAAAGGCCGGGCTGAGCCAGCGCATCAGCCTGAGCCCCGGCACCTTGCAGGAACACGAGTGGGGCGAGGCCAACGACCTGGTCTTCTACCTGTCGGTCGCCCACAACCACTCGGCCGAAGAGAACCGCCTGGCCATCCGGCAGATTGGCGATTCGATGAACCCGGGCGGCCTGCTGGTCATTCACGAATACCTGGCCGAAACCTCGCTCGACGCCCTGAACGCGGCCTTCCGCCTGACCCTGCTGCTGGAAACCGGGACCCAGACGCACCGTCACGAAGACTATTGCGCCTGGCTGCTGGCCGCGGGATTTTCGGCGATTGAACGAATCGATCTCGAGCCGCGCGAAAAAGGCTCGCTGATCCTGGCCCGGCGCTGAATTCCGATTTTGGCCGTTTTTCCCGGTTGACCGTAGCAAGCCCGCCTGGCCGCTGCCTCCCTGGCGGCGGCACAAAATAAAAATGCCATTCAGCCCGCGCTGAATGGCATCCGGGCCGCAGCCCTTTGCGGCGAATTCGTGTCGATCAGGCGCGACGGCGGCGAGCCGATACAGCCAGGATACCGAGGCCGGCCAGCAGCATGGCTGCGCTACCCGGTTCCGGCACAACCGTTACCGAGATATTGTCGAGCGAACCGCCGAGGCTGTCCGAAGTGCCGATGGCAGCAAATTTCAGGATACCGAAGCCGTTTGCATCGGCTTGTACGTCGTAGACAAGATCAAGCCAGCTGGGGCCACTGCCACCGTTGGCTGTGATGGAGCCCAGCGACAGGTCGTTCCAGAAAATCTGGATGCCATTGCTTTTGGCCGCGACACCGGCACGCGGGGCATAGGAGAAGGCCAGTTCCAGCGACTGGAAAGCATTGGCTTGAATGGTCTGGGAAATCCAGCTATTGCCGGTGCTATCGAGTTCGGCAAAACGGACGCCGTCGGCAGCCGTACCAGCCACGTTGTTGCGGATTTCGACGCCCAAGTTGCTGGTTTCCCAGCCGTGGCCGCTACCGAAGATTCTCCAGCTACCGGTACCAACCGTCGAATAATCTTCGAAGCTGCCGTTGACGACGAGATTGGCCTGGGCAAAGGCAGGGACGCTGAGCAGCGCGGCGAGGGCAAGCAGTTTTTTCACGGGGTATTCCTTGTCGATTTATTGGCCGAATTCCAGATGGCATAGTTCGGCCCGAACAATAGCCCGACCGGACCAATGGCCGCGTGAAGTAATCCACAAAAATGCGGCAATCGCATCAATTGGCGGTGCTAACGGCGGTTTGACCGCCTTCGATTTTGGCCTTTTTTCCCGGTTGACCGTAGCAATCGTCAAATCACGGATACAGCCCGCGCGTTGCCCGTGCGGCGAGCACCCGGCTGCAACCGATGACGAAGGCGGCTGAACGGAGCGGCATTTTGCGTTCTTCGGCCATCTGCCAGATGGCGTTGAAGGCGTCGGCCATGATCCCTTCAAGGCGGGCGTTGATTTCATCCTCGCTCCAGAAGAAGCTCGAGAAATCCTGCACCCACTCGAAATAGCTGACGGTGACGCCGCCGGCATTGGCCAGCACGTCGGGGACGACGATAATGCCGCGCTCGGCGAGGATGGCGTCGGCTTCCGGCGTGGTCGGCCCGTTGGCGCCTTCGACGACGATGCGGGCGGCGATGTGCTCGGCGTTGTAGCGGTTGATCTGCGACTCGAGCGCGGCCGGCACGAGGAATTCGCAGGGCACCGACCAGAAATCGTCGTTGCTGATCGTCTCGGTGCCGGGCGCGCCGAGCAGCGTCTTGTGCTCGCTCAGATAGCGCTTGAGGGCAGCCACATCGAGTCCGCCGCCGTTGAACACCGTGCCGCTGACATCCTGCACGGCCGTCACCCTGGCCCCGGCCTGGGCGAACATCCGCGCGCTGGCCTCGCCGACATTGCCGAAGCCCTGCACGGCGACCCGCGCCCCGTCGATGGGCAGGCCGATCTTGCGCGCTGCCTCGCGGGCCGTGACGAAAACCCCGCGCCCGGTCGCATCCGGCCGCCCGAGGGAGCCGCCGAGCGACAGCGGCTTGCCGGTGACGACGCCGGTCACCGTGCGCCCTTCGCCCATCGAGTAGGTGTCCATCATCCAGGCCATGACCTGGGCGTTGGTATTCATGTCGGGGGCCGGAATATCCTTGTCGGGGCCGATCATCGAGCTGATTTCGCTGGTGTAGCGGCGGGTCAGCCCTTCCAGTTCGGTCAGCGAAAGTTGCCGCGGATCGACCCGCACGCCGCCCTTGGCGCCGCCGAAGGGCACGTTGACGACGGCGTTCTTGATCGTCATCCAGCCGGCCAGGGCCATGACTTCGGACAGCGTCACGTCCTGGTGGAAGCGGATGCCGCCCTTGCCCGGCCCGCGCGAGGTGTTGTGATGCACGCGATACCCCTCGAAATGCTCGACCACACCGCTGTCGAGGCGGATCGGCACATCGACGATGAGCGAACGCTTCGGCCGGCGCAGGGTTTCCACCCACGGCCACAGCGACTTGTCGAGCAAGGGGGCGACCTGCTCGACCTGTTGCAGGAAGATATGCCAGGGACCGATGTTTTCCTTGGAAAGGTAGGAAGGCAGTTGGGGCGTGCTCATGGCGGTTCCTTTCGAACTGATTTTCCGCCAGTGTCGCCCAACAAGGCGACGCTGACTAGCGCGCCGTCAGGGCTTGCAGGTATGCTCCCGAAAACAACGATCAACAGGAGACCTTCCGTGCCCGCACTGCTGCCCCAACCCGATCCCGACGGCCTGCTCGAATACTCGGTGGTGTACACCGACCGCGCCCTGAACCATATGTCGCAACGCTTCCAGGGCGTCATGAAAGATATCTCGCGGCTGATCAAGAAGGCCTACAACGCCAAGTCGGCCATCATCGTGCCCGGCAGTGGCACCTTCGGCATGGAAGCCGTCGCCCGCCAGTTCGCCACGCATCGCAAGGTCCTGGTCATCCGCAACGGCTGGTTCAGCTTCCGCTGGACGCAGATTTTCGACATGGGCCGGATCCCGTCCGAAAGCGTCGTCCTCAAGGCCCGGCAAGTCGGCAGCGGGGCGCAGGCGCCGTTTGCACCGCCGCCGCTAGCCGAGGTCGTCGCCGCCATCCGTCAGCACCGACCGGAAGTCGTCTTCGCGCCGCACGTCGAAACCTCGTCGGGAATGATCCTGCCCGACGACTACATCCGCGCCGTCGGCGAGGCCGTGCGTGCCGTCGATGGCTACTTCGTGCTCGACTGCATCGCTTCCGGCACGGTATGGGTCGACATGATTGCCAACAACGTCGACATCCTGATCAGCGCCCCGCAGAAAGGCTGGAGCGCCTCGCCGTGCTGCGCCATGGTCGCCCTCGGCGAACGCGCCCGCGCCCACATTGACGCGACGAGCAGCACGAGCTTCGCCTGCGATCTCAAGAAATGGCTGCAGATCATGGAGGCCTTCGAGAATGGCGGCCACGCCTACCACGCGACGATGCCGACCGATGCGCTGGCCACCCTGCGCGACGTCATGCTCGAAACCGAAGCCTACGGTTTCGACAAAGTGCGCGAGGAACAGTGGGAGCTCGGCAGGCGTATCCGCCAACTGGTCGTCGCCAACGGCTTTCCGAGCGTTGCTGCCGAGGGCTTCCAGGCACCCGGCGTGGTGGTCAGCTACACCACCGACCCGGACATCCACACCGGCAAGAAATTCATCGCCGTCGGCCTCCAGAGCGCCGCCGGCGTCCCGCTGCAATGCGATGAGCCGGCCGATTTCCGGACTTTCCGCCTCGGCCTGTTCGGGCTGGAGAAGCTGCACAATCCGGCGCAGACAGTCGACAACTTCGCCACGGCCCTGGCCGCAGCCACCCGCGCCTAAGGCCTCAAGCCAGCTTACTGGACGGCAACCGCGTTCGCCATGCGTTCGAGGTTGTCGATAACCCCCACGCTGCCCTGCTCCATGGCCTGAACATGTTTCAGCATGGCCTCGATGTCGCCCGAGGCCTTGGCCTGCAGGGCGGCCTTGCCGCTGTTATGGACCACGACGTGCGGCGCCTCCATCTCGCGATAGCCGGGTAGCTGGCTGAACAGCGACTTTCCTTCGCCTTCGTAGTACCACTTGCCGAGCCGGCAGCCGGTGTGCAAGGCGACGCCATCGGCCGACAGGCTTTCAAGGTCGAACAGCGCCATATAGATGCGGAACTTGAAGACCAGGTGATCGACCTTGGCAACTTCGACAAAGCTGCTCAGGGCGCTGGCCGCGATGACCTGTTCCATTTTCTGCGACATGTCCATGAGACGGCGCATGTCTTCGGTCGACTTGCCGCCCCGCTGGCTGAAATCGTCGGCCGATGACGAGAGAAGCTCCATGGCCTCCTTGGCATTCGTCGAATTGTGGCGGATGTCGTTGACCAGGCCATCGATGTCCTGCGTTGCCTTCGAAGTGCGCTCGGCCAGCTTGCGAACCTCGTCGGCGACGACCGCGAATCCGCGC
Organism: Betaproteobacteria bacterium HGW-Betaproteobacteria-4; assembly: GCA_002840785.1. Classification (GTDB taxonomy): domain Bacteria; phylum Pseudomonadota; class Gammaproteobacteria; order Burkholderiales; family Rhodocyclaceae; genus Azonexus. Next base: position 28,273 of record PHCH01000002.1, read on the forward strand.
CCCGATTCACCGGCCCGCGCCGCCTCGATGGCCGCATTGAGCGCGAGCAGGTTGGTCTGGTCGGCAATTTCGTGAATGAGCTGGACAATCGACCCGATCTTGTCGGCTTGAATCGCCAGCGACTCGACTTCATGGGCGGATTTCGCCGAGTCCTGCGCCAGCTGGTGCAGGTTGGTGGCAATTTCCGTCGTCGCCTGGCCGCTCAGTTTTGCCACTTCAGCCGCTTCGACCGCCTGCAATTTCTCTTCATGCAGCACGTTGGCCATGTTGCCCAGGCTGCCTTGCGAACCGGCCAGCGTCGCACTGAAACTCGACAGGCTGCGCACTACGCTTTTGAGCGTCTCGCACTCCTTGTTCTTGGCTGCAGCGGCGTTTTGTTGTTCAACCAGCGCCCATTTTGCTGCCTCCAGTTCCTGCTTGAGGCTCGCCTCACGCTGCTGCAAAGCTTCATTTGCCTGCTTGACGACGGATAATTCGTTGTTTCCAAACCACGCCATTGATCAATCTCCGCATTTATTACCCACCCCGGGAAGCGATGTGGCCACATCTCGCCGCAATCCAGGCCGCTTGGTTTTTATTTAGCGCGGGAGTATCGCACCACTATGCCGAATGGCGTAGTAAAAAATCTGTAACAATGTCAACCGGGTTTGACCCACTTTCTTTCCCCGGCCGACACGGCAAACGGCAACCAGTTTTCCGGCGGCGGCAGCGGGCAGGTCGCGAAGGGCGTGAAGGCGCACGGCGGGTTGTAGGCGCAATTGAAATTCAGGCGAATTTTCCCGTTGACCGCAGGACAGGCCTTGAGAAAGCGCCCGGCGCCGTATGTCTCCTTGCCGCTCGTCCGGTCGCGGAAGACGAAGAAAACCTCCTGGTCGCCGACAGCCATGGGCAGCAAGGTAACGGCCTGGCCGGCGACTTCAAATACCGCCCGATGGCTGACCTCGACCACCTTCAGATCGCCGCTGACATTGGGCACTTCCATGTGCAGCGGCGGTGACAGCGCCTGCCATTCGGCCTCGATCTGCCACTCCGGATCGAAGTCGAAATAGTCCAGGCCGTCGAACGGCAGGCTCGCCGCCCAGTTGCGGTCGCGCAGACGCACCGCTACACGACTCTCACGGTCAACCGGAAAAAACGACCAATTTTGAAAATCGACCACGCCCGGCTGTCCGGCAATATCCGTCTGCAACTCCCGCGACTCACCGCCGACCGGCTGCCAGATCACCCGCCCGTCCTGCCACAGCAGATCGCCAAGATGCGCCGGGCCGCCGGGCAGGAGAACGACCGCTCCTTCGCCGCTACCGACGCGGTTCAGCCCCGGTTCCAGCCAGAACAACCCGCGTATGCCCAGCCAGCTTTCCGGCCCGGCCAGTTCGGCATGACGGCCAGCCTGCCATTTTTTAAAGTTATCCCACATTTTTTAAATCCCGGTCATCCATGACGACATTAATTCGTTATATGGTTTCACCTGTTTCATCCCTGCTAAAAGGAAATAACAAATGAAAAAACTGATTCTGGCTGCAATGATCGCCGCCACGCCAGTATTGGCCAGCGCCGTCGACATTAACGTCAACCTCGGCAGCGTCCGCGTCGATGCCCCGGGCGTCAGCGTCACCTTCGGCTCGCGCAACGACCGCGGCTATTACTGGGACGGCTACGACTGGCGCGAACCGGCCTACTGGCGAGAGCACAACGGCCCGCGCGGCGAAAAATACTACACGGGCCATGGCAACAAGAAAGGTCATCACAAAGGTGGCGGCCACTGCCCGCCGGGACAGGCCAAAAAGGGCAATTGCTGACCCTTTTCGACTTCTGCCGACGACAAAGGGCGAGGCTTTCCGGCCTCGCCCTTTGTCGTTAAGCACGCGCCCTTCAGCCCTTGGCAAAACGCATGATGCCGCCGGTCGCCGGATCGCAACTGACGCGGATCACATCCTTGGCGGCGAATTTGCCTTCCAGGATGGCCTTGGCCAGCGGGTTTTCGATCTGCTGCTGGATCGCCCGCTTGAGCGGCCGGGCGCCAAACACCGGGTCGAAACCGGCCTGCGCCAGTTCGGCCAGGGCGCTGTCTTCGACGACGATGCCCATGTCGAGCTGGGCCAGCCGCTTTTCGAGATAGCCGAGCTGGATCTTCGCAATGCCGGCGATATGCTTCTCGTCGAGCGCGTGGAAAACGACGACCTCGTCGATCCGGTTGATGAATTCCGGCCGGAAGTAGTTCTTGACCTCGGACATCACCGCCATCTTGATCACGCCGTAATCGTCACCTGACATCTGCTGGATCATCTGGCTGCCGAGATTGGACGTCATGACAATGACCGTGTTCTTGAAGTCGACCGTGCGCCCCTGACCATCGGTCATCCGGCCGTCGTCGAGGACCTGCAGCAGCACGTTGAAGACATCCGGATGCGCCTTCTCGACCTCGTCGAGCAGGATCACCGAGTACGGCTTGCGACGCACCGCTTCGGTCAGGTAGCCGCCCTCTTCGTAGCCGACATAACCCGGCGGCGCGCCGATCAGGCGGGCGACCGAATGTTTCTCCATGAACTCGCTCATGTCGATGCGGATCAGGTGATCCTCGGCATCGAACATGAACTCGGCCAGCGCCTTGCACAGCTCGGTCTTGCCAACGCCGGTCGGGCCAAGGAAGAGGAATGAGCCATAAGGACGGTTTGGATCCGACAAGCCGGCGCGCGAACGACGAATCGCATCGCCCACCAGGCGCACCGCTTCATCCTGCCCGACCACGCGCTTGTGCAGCTTTTCTTCCATATTGAGCAGCTTTTCGCGCTCGCCGGTCATCATCTTGCTGACCGGGATGCCGGTAGCGCGTGACACCACCTCAGCAATCTCCTCGGCGCCAACCTGCGTGCGCAGCAGGATATTCTTCTTGCCCTCGCCTTCGCCGGCTTTTTCGGCCGTCTTCAACTGGGCTTCGAGTTGCGGCAGCTTGCCGTATTGCAGCTCGGCCACCTTGTCGAGCTTGCCTTCGCGCTGCAGCTTGGTGACTTCAGCCTTGAGCTTGTCGATTTCTTCCTTGATGTGTGCCGAACCCTGAACCTGTGCCTTCTCGGCCTTCCAGATTTCTTCGAGGTCGGAATATTCCTTGGCGAGCTTGGCAATTTCGTCCTCGATCAGGCCGAAACGTTTCCGCGACGCCTCGTCCTTTTCACGCTTGACCGCCTCGCGCTCGATCTTGAGCTGGATGATGCGGCGGTCGAGCTTGTCCATGACCTCGGGCTTCGAGTCGATTTCCATCTTGATCCGCGATGCCGCCTCGTCGATCAGGTCGATTGCCTTGTCGGGCAGGAAACGGTCGGTGATGTAGCGGTGCGACAACTCGGCTGCGGCAACGATGGCCGGGTCGGTGATGTCGACGCCGTGGTGCAACTCGTACTTTTCCTGCAGGCCGCGCAGGATGGCGATGGTACTTTCCACCGAAGGCTCATCGACCAGCACCTTCTGGAAGCGGCGCTCCAGCGCGGCATCCTTCTCGATGTACTTGCGGTATTCGTTGAGCGTCGTCGCGCCGATGCAGTGCAATTCGCCGCGGGCCAGCGCCGGCTTGAGCATGTTGCCGGCGTCCATGGCGCCTTCGGCCTTGCCGGCACCGACCATGGTGTGCAGCTCGTCGATGAACAGAATGATCTGCCCGGCCTCCTGCGAAACTTCTTTCAGCACGGCCTTCAGCCGTTCCTCGAATTCGCCGCGATACTTGGCGCCGGCGAGCAGGCCGGCCATGTCAAGGACCAGCACCTTCTTGCCCTTGAGCGTTTCCGGCACTTCGCCGTTGATGATGCGCTGGGCCAGGCCTTCGACGATGGCCGTCTTGCCGACACCCGGCTCGCCGATCAGCACCGGGTTGTTCTTGGTCCGGCGCTGCAAAATCTGGATGGCGCGGCGGATTTCATCGTCGCGGCCGATCACCGGGTCGAGCTTGCCCTGGGCGGCGCGCTCGGTCAGGTCGATACAGTATTTTTTCAGTGATTCGCGCTGCCCTTCGGCCTCCTGCGAATCGACGCCCTGCCCGCCACGCACGGCCATGATCGCCGCCTCCAGCGCCTTGCGGCTCAGGCCGTGCTGCTTGGCCAGACGACCGGTTTCGTTCTTGTCCTCGCAGACGGCGAGCAGGAACATTTCGCTGGCAATGAACTGGTCGCCCCGCTTCTGGGCTTCCTTGTCGGTCAGGTTGAGCAGGTTGCCCAGATCGCGGCCGATGGAGACGTCGCCACCATGGCCCTCGACCTTGGGCAGGCGAGTCAGCGCCTGTTCCAGATCCTTGCGCAGCCCCGCCACATTGGCGCCAGCCCGGCCGAGCAGCGAGGTCGTGCCGCCGTCATCCTGGTTGAGCAGGGCGAGCAGCAGGTGCTGCGGCTCGATGAACTGCTGGTCGCCGCCAATGGCCAGACTCTGGGCATCGGACAGGGCTTGCTGGAACTTGGTGGTGAATTTGTCGAGGCGCATGTCAGTTCTCCTGATACGGAATTTCCAATACCAGGCAGATGAGGACTTTCCCGTAAATTTCAACCCGCAGCCCGAGGTTGATTTTCTGTACCGATACCACCAAAAATACCATTCGCATTAAGCATTAGTGATACGCTTATAATGATACTTTTGAAGTATTCGATAAAAATAACACGCGGAGGATGAAAAAATGGCCAACCAAGGAATGACCCTACGCGGCAAGTTGCTCGCCATGACGGCCATCACCGTCATCGCACTGACCGCCTTGCTCTCGGCAATACTGATCAACGGCAAGAGCCAGATGCTGGAAGACCGTGAAGCCAAGGTGCGCAACCTGGTCGAGGCAACACATGGCATTCTGACTTTCTACGAGAAGTCGGCACGTGACGGGCAGATGTCCGATGACGACGCCAAGAAATTCGCGGCCGCGGCCATCCGCACGCTGCGCTACGACAAGGTCGAATATTTCTGGATCAACGACCTGCAGGACACCATGATCATGCACCCGATCAAGCCTGCACTTGAGGGCAAGAAACTCGACCAGATCAAGGACAAGAACGGCAAGTTCCTGTTCCAGGAGTTCAACAAGACAGTCAAGGCCAACGGCTCGGGTTTTGTCGACTACATGTGGCCGAAGCCGGGTTCCGAAGAAGACGTGCCGAAGATTTCCTTCGTCATGGGCTTCGAGCCCTGGGGCTGGGTGATCGGCTCGGGCATCTACATCGATGACGTCGATGCCAAATTCCGTAGCGACGCCATCAAGCTCCTGCTCTGGGGGCTGGGCATCGCCGGCTTCATCACCGTCTCGCTGCTCGTCCTCTCCAACAACATCGTCAAGACCCTGGGCGGCGACCCGGCAGTCGCCTCGGCCATCACCAAGCGCATCGCCGGCGGTGACCTGGCGACGCCCGTCGACTGCCCACCGGGGGATCAGGACAGCCTGCTCGCCAACATCCGCAGCATGCAGGAGACCCTGCGCTTCATGATCTCGAGCATCGTTGCCAATGCCGAGCAGGTGGCCAGTGCCGCCACCCAGCTCCTCAGCGCCTCCGAGCAGGTTGCCGTGCGGGCCAGCCAGCAGAGCGATGCCGCATCGTCGATGGCTGCCTCGGTCGAGGAAATGGCGGTCAGCATCGATCAGGTCAAGGAGAACGCCAGCGAAGCGCACAGCATTTCGCAAAACGCCGGCGAAATTTCCGAAGATGGCGCCTCCGTCATTCACAACGCGGCCAGCGAGATGCGCAAGATTTCCGATGCGGTGCAGGCCTCTTCGCAGATCATCGAGGATCTCGGCCACCAGTCCGACCAGATCACCTCCATCGTCAATACCATCAAGGAAATCGCCGACCAGACCAATCTGCTGGCGCTCAATGCCGCCATCGAAGCGGCCCGCGCCGGCGAACAGGGGCGCGGCTTTGCCGTGGTCGCCGACGAAGTGCGCAAGCTGGCCGAGCGCACCGGAAACTCGACCAAGGAAATCGGCGACATGGTGGCCAAGATCCAGAACGGGACGCGCAGCGCTGTCGCCAGCATGCAGGACGGCGTCCGTCAGGTCAGCAACGGTGTCGAGCTGGCCAACCAGGCCGGCGATTCGATCAACCGCATTCGCGACGGGGCGCTACGCGTGACGGTCGTGGTCAACGGCATTTCCGACTCGATTTCGGAACAGAGCATGGCCAGCAACGAAATCGCCCAGAAGCTCGAGGTCATCGCCCAGATGTCGGAGGAAAGTGCTGCTGCCGTTCGCAACACAGCCGATGCGGCGCGCCAGATGCAGGCGTTGTCCACCTCCTTGCGGCAGATGGTGGCTCAGTTCAAGACCTGAGCCCGGTATCCTGCGGTCGACCGTGATTGCTACGGTCGACCGGAAAAAACAGCCAAAATTGAAATCAGTCAGCGCCCTGCCAGCGCGCTGCGGCGCTGTCGTCCGTCTCGCGGGCATCGACCCAGCGCGCGCCTTGCGGCGTCGCTTCGCGCTTCCAGAACGGGGCGCGGGTTTTCAGGTAATCCATGATGAATTCGCAGGCGGCGAAGGCTTCGCCGCGGTGGGCGCTGGTCACGGCAACGAGCACGATCTGGTCGCAAGGCTTGAGCGGGCCGACGCGATGGATGACCAGCGCGTCATAGATGTCCCAGCGGCCTTGGGCTTCGGCGACGATTGCCTCAAGCGCCTTTTCGGTCATGCCGGGATAGTGCTCCAGCGTCATTTCAGCAACGCTGGCCCCATCGTTCAGGTCACGAACCAGACCGAGAAAGCTGGCCAGCGCGCCAACCCCGGCGTCAGCCGCGCGCAGCGCCAGCAACTCGGCGCCAAGATCGAAATCGGCTTCCTGGACCCGGACAGTCATGCTCAGATTACCTCGCGTGCTTCCATGAAACGCAGCTTGGGATACTTCTCTTTGACCATGTTCAGATAAACATTGTTCGGCGCCAGGTAGACCGGATCGTCGGCCCCGTCGAGCGCGACGTTGGCGCTGTAGCGGTCGGAAATCTGGCGCAGTTCGGCGGCATCGCCCTGAATCCAGCGCGCCGTGGCGCAGTTGTAGGACTCGAAAATGACCTGCACGCCGTATTCGTTTTCCAGTCGGCTGGCCACCACGTCGAACTGCAGCGTGCCGACCGCACCGAGGATCAGGTCAGTGCCCGAGAGCGGCCGGAACAACTGGGTCGCGCCTTCTTCCGCCAGTTGCTGCAAGCCTTTTTGCAGTTGCTTGATCTTCAGCGGATTGGCGATGCGGGCCAGACGGAAGTGTTCCGGGGCGAAGGACGGAATGCCAGTGAAACGCAGGTCCTCGCCCTCGGTGAAGGTTTCGCCGAGACGGATGGTGCCGTGGTTCGGGATGCCGATGATGTCGCCGGGATAAGCTTCATCGGTCGTGCTGCGGTCGCGGGCCATGAAGGTGATGGCGTTATTGACCGCCATGAACTTGCCGCCGGCGCCCTGCTTGACCTTCATGCCGCGCTCGAACTTGCCGGAGCAGACGCGCAGGAAGGCGATGCGGTCGCGGTGCTTGGGGTCCATGTTGGCCTGGATCTTGAAGACGAAACCGGAGAATTTCGGCTCGTTCGGCTGCACTTGGCGGGTCACCGCCGGCCGGGCAATCGGTGGCGGCGAGAGGTCGACGACGGCATCGAGCAGGCTCTGCACACCGAAGTTATTGACGGCCGAACCGAAGAAGACCGGCGACTGCTTGCCGTTCAGGTAGGCCTCGGCATCGAAGGCGTGCGAAGCGCCGCGAACCAGTTCGATGTCCATGCGCAATTCGTCGGCCTGGCTGCCGATCAGCTCGTCGAGGCGCGGATTGTCGAGGCCCTGGATGATCTCGGCCGTGCCCTTCTCGGCCTGCGGATCGAAGAAGGCGATGGCGTCGTCGTAGAGGTGATAAACGCCGCGGAAACGCTTGCCCATGCCGATCGGCCAGGTCATCGGGGCGCACTGGATGCCGAGAACCGACTCGATTTCATCGAGCAGGTCGATTGGCTCCTTGCCCTCGCGGTCGAGCTTGTTAATGAAGGTCAGGATAGGCGTGTCGCGCATGCGGCAGACGTTGAGCAACTTGATCGTCTGCGCCTCGACGCCGTTCACCGAGTCGATGACCATGACGGCAGAGTCGACGGCCGTCAGCGTGCGGTAGGTATCTTCCGAAAAGTCCTCGTGGCCCGGCGTGTCGAGCAGGTTGACCATGCACTCCCGATACGGGAACTGCATGACCGACGAGGTCACCGAAATGCCGCGCTGCTTTTCCAGTTCCATCCAGTCCGAGGTTGCATGGCGCGACGCCTTGCGGGCGCGCACTTCACCCGCCACCTGAATGGCGCCGCCGAACCACAGCAGCTTTTCGGTCAGCGTCGTCTTACCGGCGTCGGGGTGGGAAATGATGGCAAAGGTACGCCGGCGGGCGATTTCAGTATCGAGGGGAGTCACGGCTGGGCTTGGAAATGCGGAAAGGCGGCAATTATACCTTTGCCACCCGGCAAGCACCGGCGTTCAGGAAACGGGCAGCGCTTGCCGGTACACCGCCCGGCTGGCGTAGGCCAGCCACGGCAAGGTCAGCGGCAGCAGCGGCAAAAGCAGGACGCTGCCGATTGTTACGGTCGACAGGAAAAAAGCCCAAAAAATGGCCGGTATAAAATTGGCGAAAACGACGCGCACGCTGAGCACGACGGCCTCGACCAGCCCGGCCCGACGCTCGCAGAGCAGCGGCACGGAAAAGGCCGCAACGCAGTACAGCAGCAGCGCGATAACTAGGCCGGAAACGCTGGCCCAGCGCATGAAGGACAGCACGTTGGCGGCGGCCGGCAGCAGCCTGTCGAGCCACACCGGCGTCGCCCCGACCATGTAGGCGTAGAGAATCGCCGCGTCGGTGACGAAGATCATGAAGAGCAGCGCGCAGACCAGCGACAGCGCCCAGAGCGCCCGTGAGGCCTGGGCAAAACCGCTGACGATGCTGCCCGGCCCGACCGCCTCGCCGGCTTCATAGGCCCCGGCGATGCCGAAAAACCCGGCCAGGGCGACCGGGCCGACCAGCATGAAAGCGCCCGCCGCCGCGATGATGAAAGGCGTCCAACCTTGAGCCAGCAAGCCACCCATGATGGCCATGCCGCCGAGCGCAAAAACGAGGGCGTAGCCGGTGCTGATGCCGCGCGTTGCGCCGGCGATGCGCCAGCCTTCAGCCAGGGCGCGGCGCAGGCTGCCGACGGTCAGCGGGGAAAGGGTCATCGTCAATCCGATCAAAAAACAGCCATCCGGACGGGATGGCTGGGTGATTGACCGAGACTAGCGAAAATCCGCCGGGCACCGCTCTAATCCAAATCAAATTTGTCCGGCGGAGTCAAAAGCCAAGCAATCAAACGACGACCAGCGTCTGCCGTCCGTACCATTCCTCGCCGGCCGGCAGCGTGATCGGCCGGGTGGCTGCTGCCTCGACGCAGAGCATGTGGCGCCAGCCGTTGGCCGGCATGTCCTTGAGCTCGGCGCAGCGGTCGACAAAGGGGTTCCACACGACGACATCCGGGAAGCCCTGGTTCTGGGTGGCCAGGGTCTGTTTGCCGCTGTGCAGCAGTTGCGGCCGCTTGGCGTTGAAATAGACGCGGTCGACTTCGCTGTCGACCGTCAATTCGGGGCGAGACTCAAGGGCACTCCGGTCACCGTCGAGCGAATCGCAGTACTCCAGCCCTTTCAGCCCCTCCAGCACCGCCTCCTCGACCTGGGCGACACGCAGGTAGGTGTGCAGCGCCCCGGTAAACGACAGCGGCGTGCCGCCGGTATTGGTGATGCACAGCTCGACGTCGATGCGGTCGGCTTCCAGCATCAAGGTCAGTTCGGCGACGAAGGCATGCGGCCAGAGCGCCAGCGTGGACGCGTCGCTGGCCAGCTCCATCGTCACCAGAGCGAAACCGTCGCCAGTCCGCTCGGTGCTCACCGTCCATTCGCGGGTCCGCACCAAGCCGTGCTTGGGCAGATCGCCACGGTCGGCGAATTGCGGAAAACAGACGGGAACACCGCCGCGAATGGCGACACTGCCATCAAAAATCGCCTTGTCGGACAGGAACAGGCGCTCCTTGCCGTCCGGCGGCACCCAGGACAAAACCTGTGCGCCCAGCTTGCTGATGATGGCGCTGGCGCCGCGCGGGCCGTTCAGGCGCAGGGCTTCGATACCGTGGAAATCGATGGTTTCAATGGAGAGTTTCATGGGGATTCGGAATCACGTAAAGGTGGGGGCGAACATGCAGGATCTCGACCTCATGGCCAAGCAGCGTCACGCTGCCGGAACGACGGTCGTTACCGGTGTCGCTGTATTCGAAGGAATAAATTCGGCGCAGCCTGAGCAGCCCGGCATCATCGCGCGCCAGGCGCACCGAGGTGCCAACGACGGTTTCGTCGAGAAACTGGAGATGGTCGTCCTGACAAGCCTGGCGGGCTGCCCTGACGCCAATTTCCCGCGTTTTCAGGCTATCCAGCCAGAACCAGACGCCCAGTCCGATCAGGACAAGAAACAGGATTTCGCTCAAATTCATGGCCGGAGTATACGTAATGCGGAAATAACGCACAGAAATTCCCGGAAAATTACCGGATAATTCGCATGTCAAATTTTCTGTGGCCATCATGGAATCACCCCTGCAACTGCTACGCGACCTGTTTCCGTTCGGCCAGAATGCGGCCGAACAGAAAAGCGCAGCCGCAGTTCGCGGCCTGCTCGATACGGTGACCGGCCTGTCGCCGCAGGAAACCATCGCCAAGCTGGCCGGCAGCGTCCTGCCCAGCATCAACGGGCAACCCAACCTGCACATGCGCTTCAAGCTGCTTGAAGACGTCCGTCTCGAAGCCGAAGAAGCCTTGCCCGTTCTCGAAAAACTGATCGGCCACGCGGTCCTGCCCTTGCCGCTCAGCGCCTCCACCTCGGCCCTGCACGCCGACAATCTGCTCAAGGGCCTGGCCCTCGCTTACGCCGGCATCGCCCGCAGCATCAACAAGGGCCATCTCAACGACGGGCTCAGCCACCTCATGCATCGCAGCGTGCGCCGCGCCATGGCCATGATCGGCCGCCGTCAGCTCCTCGCCTACCGGGCCTACGCGGCCCCCTCGGCGGGTTCGTGGCAGGCCCTGCACGACCTTTACCAGATGGTGCGCGGCCAGCGTTCGCAGCCGCTCAACGGCGAAACTGCACCGATCGAACACGAATACCTGGGCGCCCTGCTCTTTGCCTACCTGGAGCCGACCAAGCTGCCCAGGGCCGAGCTCGACGTCATCAACACCTGCACCCGGCAACTGGCCGCCTACGCCCTGATCGGCGAAGTCACGCCGGAAACCGGCAACGGCAAGACCAGTGATCCCTGTTTCGTCGTTCGCCCGGACGAAGGCAACCCGGGTTATCCGATCTCGCGCCTGCCTTCCGGCACCTCGACTTTCGGCAGCCTGCTCATCGACTGCACGCAGATCATCACGGCCATCGACCGCAACATCACCCGACGCCCGGGCAAGACCATCGACCCCGATCTCGATGCCTCACCGGCCCTGCTCCAGACCCTGCGCGTCGCCATTGGCGGCAAGAGCGCCCGCCGCTTCAGCCGCACCCGCTTTCGCCCGCGCGGCGACCTGGTCAGCGGCTTCGGGTCGGTCCTCAGTTTCCTCGACGGCAACACGTTCTCGCGCCGCTCGGTCGATTCGGCCTCGCGCTACGATGGCCGCGACTACGCGTCGAGCGAATGGGCCATGGTGGACGAAAGCCCGGACGGCTTCCGCCTGCGCTTCATCAAGGGCGAGAAGCGCAAGCTGGGCGCTGGCGACATCGTCGCCCTGCAGCCGCGCGAGTCGAGCAAGATTCACGTCTGCCTGGTCCGTCGCATCTCCTCTTCCCAGATTCGGCTCGAGCTCGGTTTGCAGCTCATGTCGCCGCAGGTCAGCGTGGTCGATGTCGTGGCCGAGGAAATTGCCGAGCAGCGGGCCGTTTTCCTGCACACCCTGCCGGCCTACGGCAAGTATTCCGGGCTAATCACGGCACCGGGCACATTCCGGACCGGCCAGAAAATCATGGTCAAATTGCCGGGACGGTCGCTGCACCGTCAAATCGGGACATGCATGGAAGCCAACGAGGGGCTAGAATTCTTCGCCCTCGACCGACTCCCGGATTAAGGGCCAGACAGGCTCCAAAAAATGCTCAGCTACCGCCATGCCTTTCACGCCGGCAACCACGCCGACGTGCTTAAACACCTCATCCTGATCGAGATCGCGCAATACATGGCTGAAAAGCCGGCGCCGTTCTGGATCATCGACACCCACGCCGGGGCCGGGCGTTATGCGCTGGAATCGGCTCACGCCAGCAAGCTCGGCGAATACCGCGACGGCGTCGGGCGCCTCTGGGAGGCCAAGGGCTTGCCCAAGGCCGCGCTCAACTACCTCGATTTCGTCAGGATGCTGAACCCGGACGGCCAGTTGCGCCATTACCCCGGTTCGCCGTGGCTGGCCCGCCAACTGCTGCGCGACAGCGACCGTCTGCGCCTCTACGAAATGCACAGCACCGACGGCAAGCTGCTGACCGAATGCTTCAAGGGCCCCTGCAGGATTCGCTCAAACGCTTTGCCACCGGCACCTACGCGCTGTGGTACCCGATGCTCGGCAAGCCGGAATCCCGCCAGTTGCCGGATAAGCTCAAACGGCTGGGCGCTGCCAACTGGCTGCACGCAACGCTGGAAGTCAAGGCACCGGCCAGGGATGGTTTCGGCATGCATGGCAGCGGGATGTTCATCATCAATCCGCCATGGACGCTGGAAAAGACCCTGCACGACACGCTACCGGCACTGGCCAAGCTGCTCGCCCAGGATGCCGGCGCGAAATACACGCTGGAAAGCGAGTCGAGTTAGTTACCCAGGATCGAGGAGGGAAGCTGCGAGTAAGCGTCCACGCTTTACCAACTCCCCTCCTCGATCCTCCCAACTAGAACTCAGTATATTTGGCCCGCGAGCCGCGGGCTTTATCGACCGGGTATTTCTCGGCGTTCTTGGCCAGTTTGGCGCGCGCTGCGGCGGCGAGATCGATGCCCGCCGTGTCGGCGATGAGCAGCAGATAGAGCAGGATGTCGGCGCATTCGTCGCGCAGGGCTTCGGCGGCTTGCGGGTCGGCCGGCAAGGCCTCGACTTCGGCGTCACTTTTCCATTGCGTCAGTTCGAGCAACTCGGCCGCTTCGAGATTGAGCGAGGTGATCAGGTTGCGCAGGGTGTGAAACTGCTGCCAGTCGCGGGCATCGCGAAACGCCCGCAATGCTACGGTCAACGCCGAAAAATCGCTCATTTTGAAATCCTTTTGATTGAGCGGCGATCATGCCAGCCCGGCCCGGTCGCAGCAATGCGCGTGCCGGCATTTGCGGGGAACCTTCGGCCGCGGACGGCTATCCAATTCGACGTATTTATCGCGGATTCGGCGTTTAACGGAATCATCCGGGAGAAACAAGAGGCATTGCATGGTCACGACTGATGCAGGTCTTTGAGAAAATATTCGAGGCGGTTCCCGATGGCTTGCTGGTGGTTGATGCAGCAGGCCTGGTTTTGTATGCGAACGGCGCGCTTGAACGTCTGTTCGGCTACCGGCCGGAGGAACTTGTCGGCCAGCCGGTCGAGCGTCTGACGCCACGCCAGCTGGCCTCGGTGCATGCGGCTTATCGCGAGCAATACCAGGCGGCGCCCAAAGCGCGCGCGATGGGGGCGAGCAACGACCTGCTTGGCTGTCGCAAGGATGGCAGCCTGTTTCCGGTCGATGTCATGCTCTCGCCGCTGGAGATCGGCGACCGGAAACAAACCCTGTGTGTCGTCCGCGATGCCACGGCACGCAAGGAAGTCGAGGCCAAGCTGCACATCGCCAGCACGGTGTTCCAGTCGACGCAGGAGGCCATCGTGGTGACCGATGTCGATTGCCGCATCGTTGCCGTCAACCCGGCTTTCGAGATGGCCACCGAATATTCCGAGAAGGAAGTGCTCGGCCAGCACATGCGCGTCCTGCGTTCGGGCCGGCACGACCCGTTCTTCTACCGCCGGATGTGGGACTCGATTCTGAGCACCGGCGAATGGCAGGGGGCGATCTGGAATCGACGGAAGAGTGGCGAGATTTATCACGAGTGGCTGTCGATCAGCACGGTCAAGGACCGCGACGGACGGCCGGTGCAGTATGTCGGGATCACCACCGACATGAGCCGGATGAATCACGTCGAGACCGCCGTCGAGCGCCTGGCCCACTACGATGCGCTGACCGGACTGCCGAACCGCCTGTTGCTCAATTCGCGCATCCAGAAAACCTGGGAGCGCGCCCACCGTGACGGCAAGCCGTTTGCCGTGATGTTCCTCGACCTCGACGGCTTCAAGGCGGTCAACGACCGGCTCGGCCACCCGATCGGCGACGAGCTGCTCAAGGTTGTCGCCACCCGCCTGCGCGAGAACATGCGCGAAACGGACACCATCGCCCGGCTCGGCGGCGACGAATTCCTGATCGTTCTCGAGGATGTCGGGCGCGACGAAATTGTCGCGGTGGCCGAGCAACTGATCGAACGGATCGGCGCCCCCTTCGACCTCGGGCTGGCCGAGCCGGTTTGCGTCGGCCTGAGCCTGGGCTGGAGCCATTACCCGGAACATGCCGACAACGTGCCGGCGCTGATCCGCCAGGCCGACGAGGCGTTGTATCAGGTCAAGCGTTCGGGCCGGGGCGCCTGGCGGGAGTATTGCGCTTAGTTGGCGGCCGCCAGGCAGGTAAAATCGGCCAATCTCGCGGTTAGCCGGCATTGCTACGGTCAACCCGAAAAAATGGCCAAAATTGAAATGTCCCAAGGAGTCCGCATGCCCCTCTTCCGCCTCGCCGACAAACAGCCGCAACTCGGCGCCAACGCCTGGATCGCGCCCAACGCCACGGTCATCGGCGACGTCCGCCTCGGCGCCAACAGCTCGATCTGGTGGAACGCCACGCTGCGCGGCGACAACGATCCGATCCACATCGGCGACAACACCAATATCCAGGACGGCTCGGTGCTGCACACCGACGAAGGCGTGCCGATGCACATCGGCAACAACGTCACCGTCGGCCACCTCGTCATGCTGCACGGCTGCACGGTCGGCGACGGCAGCCTGATCGGCATCGGCTCGGTCATCCTCAACCGGGCGGTGATCGGCAAAGGCTGCATCGTCGGCGCCAATACGCTGATTCCCGAAGATAAGGTCTTCCCCGACCGCGTGCTCATCGTCGGCTCTCCCGGCAAGGTGGTGCGCGAACTGAGCGACGATGATGTCGCCAAGCTGCAGAAATCGGCTGAACATTACGTCGCCAACGCCCAACGTTATCGCGACATGCTGATGCCGCTCTAAGCCGGCCAGCCGATGCGCCTCCTGCTCATTCTGCCCCTGCTGCTCATGGCCAGCCCGAGCCGCGCCGACCCGTGCGACGCGCTGCCCAAACCGTCGGTGACGATCAAGCGCATCGAAGAGCGCCTGAGCACCAACACCGAGTACAGCTACCAGTCGCTGACCAACATCGGCGCCGCGCTGGCCCGCCCCGGCAAACAGGTGCTCGGCCTGACCCGCGGCAACGCGACTGTCGGTTTCGCCTCGAATACGCCGGCCATCACCGACCCGAGCGGCCGCTGGGAATGCGCCAGCCCGCAGATCACGCTGAGCTTCGGCTTCAGCCCGATGACCGTCTACGTCGCCCGCGAATTCCCCGCAGGCAGCTGCGCCTACAAGGAAATCCTCGACCACGAGATGCGCCACGTCGAGGCCTACCGGAAGCACATCGCCAGCATCGAGAAGACGCTCACCGAGTCGCTGACGGCCCGCTTTGCCACCGGCGCCATCTGGCGCGGCCCGGTCGGCCAGACCGCCGCCCGGCTCCGCCAGGAACTCGATGAACGCTGGGCCCCCTACGTCCAGCGACAGATCAAGCTGGTCGACGAAGCCCAGGCCAAAATCGATACCGCCGAAGAGTACGAACGCGTCGCCAATGCCTGCGACGGCGCCGTCGGCAAGGTGCTGCGCGGCAAGTCATGAGCGACTGCACGCCCCGGATGCAGCGATATCGGGACGTAAAAAAAGCCACTATCCGATGAATAGTGGCTTTGTGCTGAAACTGGAAACGTTTTAGACGGCGCTCGCCAGATTCGACAGCGTGATGTTCGGACGCATGTTTTCCATGATTTTCTGCAGGCCAACCCGCGCCTTGGTATTGATCAGCAGCGGCGCGCGCAGGTTCGGCGTGATCGCCGCCTTGCCGCCTTCGTCCGCCTTGAACAGCACCTGCATGACCACCACATCCTCCGGAGCGGGCGACTGGAGCAGCGCGTTTTCGGCATCGCTCAGTACCAGTTCATAGTTGAAGCCCAGCGTCGAGGGATCGACGATCTGGAAAGCCAGCATGGGGTCGTCAAGCGACTGCAGCGTATAGCTGACCGGGTGCTCCTTGCCTTCTTCATGGGCCAGCATGAAGCGCTTGTTCTGCTCGAACCCGGCCAGGCCACTTGGGAAAGTGATGACTTTTTCCGGACTGACCTCAACGGCGCCAAACAAATAGGTTTCAATTTTCATGGTTTCTCTCCTCTCGATTGGAATGCATACAACATACTCCACACCCTGCGGCGATGGTTGTATTTTCTACCACTATTGCGCATAGTGCACCCCCATTTTTGCCGTACTGCCGCACCCATGCTGCCATCCATCGAACACCGCATTGCCGCCGAACTCGGCGTCCGCCCGGCCCAGGTCAACGCCGCCATTACCCTGCTCGACGAAGGCGCCACCGTGCCCTTCATCTCGCGCTACCGCAAGGAAGCGACCGACGGCCTCGACGACACGCAACTGCGCAACCTCGAAGAACGCCTGACCTACCTGCGCGACCTTGAAGAGCGGCGCACCGCCATCCTGGCCAGCATCGAGGAACAGGGCAAGCTGACGCCGGAACTCAAGGCCGAGATCAGCGATGCCGAAACCAAGCAGCGACTGGAAGACTTGTACCTCCCCTACAAGCAGAAACGCCGCACCAAGGCGCAGATCGCCCGCGAAGCTGGCATCGAGCCACTGGCCCTCGGCCTGCTTGAAGATCCGAACCTGACGCCGGACGACGAGGCCGAAAAATACCTCAACGCCGAGGCCGGCTTCGCCGACGCCCGTGCCGTGCTCGACGGCGCCCGCCAGATCCTCATGGAAAAATTCGCCGAGGATGCCGAACTGCTCGGCGGGCTGCGCGCCTACCTCAGCGAGCACGGTCACGTTCGCTCGACCGTCGTCGAAGGCAAGGAAACCGAAGGCGCCAAGTTCCGCGACTGGTTCGACTTCGCCGAGCCGATTGCCACCATGCCCTCGCACCGCGCCCTGGCCCTGCTCCGCGGCCGCAACGAAGGCATGCTGCAGGTCGCGCTGGTCCTCGACTCCGAACTCGATCCGGATGCCGTCAAGCCCGGCACGCAAAACCCCTGCGAACAGCGCATCGCCGTCCGTTTCGGCATCAAGCCGCAGGGCCGCCCGGCCGACAAGTGGCTGGCCGACACCGTGCGCTGGACCTGGAAGATCAAGGTTTTCACCCACCTCGAACTCGAGCTCATGAACGAGCTGCGCGAGCGCGCCGAGGAAGAAGCCATCCGCGTCTTCGGGCGCAACCTCAAGGATCTGCTGCTTGCTGCCCCGGCCGGCCAGCACGTCACCATGGGCGTCGACCCCGGCATCCGCACCGGCTGCAAGATCGCCATCGTCGACGCCACCGGCAAGATGCTCGACCACGCCACCATCTATCCGCACGAGCCGCGCTGCGACTGGGACGGCTCAATCGCCACCATTGGTCGCCTGGCTGCCAAGCACCAGGTCAGCCTGGTCGCCATCGGCAACGGCACGGCCAGCCGCGAGACCGACAAGCTTGTGCAGGACGTCATGAAGCGCTACCCGGAAGCCCGGCTGCAGAAGATCGTCGTTTCCGAAGCCGGCGCCTCGGTCTATTCGGCCTCCGAATTCGCCGCCAAGGAATTCCCCGACCTCGACGTCTCGATCCGCGGCGCCGTGTCGATTGCCCGCCGCCTGCAGGATCCGCTGGCTGAACTGGTCAAGATCGATCCGAAATCCATCGGCGTCGGCCAGTACCAGCACGACGTGTCGCAATCCAAGCTGGCCAAGAATCTCGACGCCGTCGTCGAGGACTGCGTCAATGCCGTCGGCGTCGACGTCAATACCGCCTCGGTGCCGCTGCTCGCCCGCATTTCCGGCCTGACCGCCGGGCTGGCTGCCAACATCGTGAGCTACCGCGATGCCAATGGCGCCTTCCATTCGCGTGACGAACTGAAGAAAGTGCCGCGCCTTGGCGACAAGACCTTCGAGCAGGCGGCAGGATTCCTGCGCGTGCCCAACGGCGACAACCCGCTCGACAGTTCCTCGGTACACCCCGAAGCCTATCCGGTGGTCGAAAAAATCATTGTCGACCTCAACAAGTCGATCAAGGAAATCCTCGGCGACAGCCGCGCCCTCAAGGGCCTCAACCCGGCGAAATACACCGACGAACGTTTCGGCCTGCCCACCGTGCAGGACATCTTCAAGGAACTGGAAAAACCCGGCCGCGACCCGCGCCCCGAGTTCAAGACCGCGACCTTCGCCGACGGCGTCGAAAAGGTTGGCGACCTGCGCCCGGGCATGATCCTCGAAGGCGTCGTCACCAACGTTGCCGCTTTCGGCGCCTTCGTCGACATCGGCGTCCATCAGGACGGCCTGGTGCACGTCTCGGCGCTCTCCAACACCTTCGTCAAGGACCCGCACACCGTCGTCAAGGCCGGCCAGATCGTCAAGGTCAAGGTCCTCGAAGTCGACCTGCAGCGCCAGCGCATCGCGCTGACCATGCGCATGGGTGACGAGCCGAGCCAGGCCAAACGCCACGACGCCGCCCCGAGCGGCCGCGGCAATGCACCGAGCCGGCCGCAGCAACGCAGCACCGGCCCGGCCCCGGCCGGCAACGCGATGGCCTCGGCCTTCGCCAAGCTGAAACGTTAGAAGACCGTTCCGGCCATCAGGCCGGAATTCAGCTTGACGGTGGAGCGGTCATTCTGCCGGGCTGTTCATTGCCGAACATCCCGCCCAGACACCGCACCGCCTGCTTCCAGAGCAAGCCGCTCTCGGGCGGGATCAACAGTAGTTCGACGCCATCGCCGGCAAGCAGATCGATCCAGCCGCCGTCGCTGATCACCAGCGACTGTTCTGTGCCAAGCCGTTGTTCCGGCGCGACCATGCTCTCCGCCAGCCAAACCAGCGGACCGCGCAGGACCAGACACCCCGAGATGACCAGCACGGTCGTCCCGGCGTCCACCAGAAACCTTTGCGACTCGCCCTTGCCCAGCGCGAGCTTCATCAAACGGCGATCAGCCATGACATTTCTCCAGGGAGTTGTCCCCAAGCCGGGACGGTGGAGAAATGGTAGCGAGCGACACCAGGCCAAAACAGAGACAGAAATTCCCTATCTGCACCGAAGCAGATGCAAAAAACACCATCTGTTATGGTGCAAAATTCGCCGAACTATATCTGTCGTCAAACCGTCCGCCGGGAGAAGATAAGGCATGGATCCGCAACCCATCTACCGCCGTCTTGCCAGCCATTACCGGGATGCCATCGAATCCGGGACACTGGCTACCGGCGACCGCTTCCCGTCCATGCGCACGCTGATGTCCCGCCACGAAATCAGCCTGTCCACAGCCCTGCAGGTTTGTCGGCAACTGGAAAACGACGGCTGGCTGGAAGCCCGCCCACGCTCGGGAAACTTCGTCCGCCAGCCCCGGCGGACCAGCCCTCGCCCCCTGTCGGAACCCTTGCCCGGACAGCCCCTGGATCCGGCCCAGTATGTCGGGATCAATGCCCGTGTTTCGGAATTCATCGCCCGCGGCCGGCAAGCCGAGGTGAAGGCCAACCTGTCCGGCGCCCGATGCGCGCCTTCCCTCTACCCCGGCGAAGCCCTCAAAAATGCCGCGACCCGTGCCCTGCGCCACGACCCGGACCTGATGGTCAAGGTCTCGCCCCACAACGGCAACCCGGAATTCCGCAACGTTCTAGCCCGCCGCGCCATGGCCAACGGCATGCTGATCGCCGCCGACGACATCGTGGTCACCCAGGGCTGCATTGAAGCGCTCAACCTGGCCCTGCGCGCTGTCACCCAGCCGGGCGATATCGTCGCGGTCGAATCACCGACCTTCTACGGCCTGCTGCAGATCCTCGAAAGCCTCGGCCTGCGCGCTCTTGAGATACCGACCAGCCCACAGACCGGGATTTCCCTCGAAGCACTCGAACTGGCAACGCAAACCCACGAACCGATTGCCGCGCTGGTCGTCGTGCCGCATCTGCAAAACCCGCTCGGCAGCATCATGCCCGACGCCCATCAAGCCCGGCTCGTTGAATTTTGTGCCAACCACGGCATCCCACTGATCGAAGACGACACCTACAGTGCGCTGGCCGACGGCGACACCCCGCTCAAGGCCCTTAAATCATGGGACAAGACCGGTAACGTCATCCACTGCGCCTCGCTGCACAAGGTGCTCGCCCCCGGCCTGCGTCTCGGCTGGATGAGCGCCGGCCGCTGGCAGGGGCGGGTCGAAATGCTCAAGCATGTCCAGAGCCGGAACAATGAAGAACTGTCGCAGCAGGCGGCCAGCCACTTCATGGGCTCAGGCGCCTACGACCGCCACCTGCGGCGACTGCGGGTGGCGCTCTCGAATCAGCGCGAACAAACGGCGGCGGCCATCGTCAATCATTTTCCCGGCGGCACCCGGCTCAACCATCCCAATGGCGGACTCTCCCTGTGGGTCGAACTCCCCGGCCAACTATCCTCCGCGCTGCTGTTCGATGCCGCGCTGACCGAAGGCATCCTGATTGCGCCGGGCGTCATGTTCTCCAACTCCAACCGCTTCGCCCACTTCATCCGCCTCAACTGCGGCTGGCCCTACAACCCCGAAATCGAACGGGCCGTGAAGCGCCTAGGGCAACTATGCGCTGGTTTGTTGCCGCCTGACTGACCACGACGTATCCGGTAAAGGACGTGCCCCGGGAAACATGCTTTTACATCTGGCAACTCGGGGCAAACATCTTTTCCATTAAGTTGGCATACAGTTATCTCTCCCAACAACAATCGCAACAACACCATGAAACGCCCGCTTACCCTTCTCGCCCTGATCCCCCTCGCCCTGTGGGGAATCTTCGCCCTGCCCGACGTCCTCGCCGCCAACCCGGAAGGCCCCTGGGCCTGGCGGAAGTCGCTGATCATCCTGTCCGGCCTGCTCGCCCTGTGGTGGATGAGCGCCGGCATGCTGCTCGCCACGCGTGCCCCCTGGCTCGAACAACGTTTCGGCGGCCTCGACAAGCTTTACCGCCTGCACAAGAACATCGGCATCGGTGCCGGCTTGCTCGTCTTCACCCACTGGATGATCGAATGGCTGCCCAAGAACCTGTCCAAGGCCGGGCTGATCACCGGTCCACGCGGCCCGCGCGGACCACGTGGCGAACCCAACCTGTGGATCGACCTGGCCAAGGATGTCGGCGAATGGGCCGGCTACATCCTGATGGCGCTGGTCGTCGTGGCCCTGATCAAACGCATTCCCTACCGCTATTTCCGCTGGGTGCACAAGGCCTTTGGCGCTGTTTTTCTGGCTGGCGCCTTTCACGGCCTGCTGCTCATGCCGACGACTTTCTGGCAAAGCCCGCTCGGCTGGCTGACCGCAGCCGTCGCCGCGGCCGGTGTCATCCCCGCCCTGCTCTCGCTAAGCAATCGCATCGGCCGCAAACGCCAGCATCGCGCCGAGATCGTTTCGCTCAGCCGGCACGACGGCAAGCTGCTCGAAATCGTCTGCCGCCCCGAACAGAACTGGCCCGGTCACCAGGCCGGACAATTCCTCTTCGCCAACTTCGGCTCGCGCGGCGAAGGCGCCCACCCGTTCACCATCGCCTCGGCCTGGAACGCGCAGGAAGGCACGCTGACCCTGGCCATCAAGGCGCTCGGCGACTTCACCGCCCAGCTCCCCGCCTTGATTTTTCGGCAAAAATTCCGGTTGACCGTGGGAATGCGGCACATCAGGTTTGGGTCGCCGGCGGCATCGGCATTACGCCCTTCCTCGCCCGCCTTGAGCAACTGGCCGCCGCCCCGGCGCCAGCGCAAGCCACGGCCGATCTGTTCTACTGCACACCAAATTTCGCTGCCGGCGATTTCCCCGAACATCTGGAAACCCTCTGCGACGCCGCCGGCGTCCGCCTGCACCGCCGCCAGACCGACAACACCGGCCCGCTCACGCCGCAGGAAGTCGCCGCGACGCTCCAGCCAAACAGCACCGTCTGGTTCTGCGGCCCGGCTGCCTGGGGCAAGGCTCTGGGCGAAGCGCTGCACAACAGCGGCTTGTCCCGTAAAGCCTTTCACCAGGAAGCCTTCGAGTTCCGCTAAGCCCCGCCTCGGCTGGTATCATGCGGCCTTCCCCACGAACCACATCCGCCGTCATGATCAAGGTCTTTGGCATCAAGAATTGCGACACCATGAAGAAAGCCATGAACTGGCTCACTGAAAATGGTGTCGCCTACGAGTTTATCGACTACAAGAAAGCCGGCGTCGCCGAAGCCAACCTGCCGGACTGGAACGCCCGCGCCGGTTGGGAAAAGCTGCTCAACACGCGCGGCCTGATGTGGAAGAAGCTCAGCGACGAGGAACGTTCTGCGGTCGACGAGCCAAAAGCCCTCAAATTGATGGCGCAATACCCGAGCCTGATCAAGCGCCCGGTCCTCGACACCGGCAGCCAGCTCATCGTCGGCTTCGCGCCGGACAACTACGCGGAAAAACTAAAGTGAGCTACGTCCAGCGCTTCATTTTCGAAGGTCTCGACATTCGCGGCGCCGTCGTTCATCTCGGCGACGCCTGGCAGCAGATGCAGGCTGGCCGAGACTATCAGCCGACCGTCGCCCAATTGCTTGGCGAAACAGCCGCCGTCACGGCGCTCATCGCCGGCCAGCTCAAGCAGCCCGGCCGCCTGACGCTGCAATTGCGCGGCAACGGCCCGGTCCAGTTGCTGGTCATGGATTGCAATGAACAGCTGCAGATGCGCGGCATGGCGCGCAGCAACCCGGTCGTGCTGGCTGCGCCGGTGTCCGAACTACTCGGCGCCCACCAGGGCGGCCAACTCATGATGAGCCTCGACATGCCGGAAGCCCGCCAGCCCTATCAAAGCTACGTGCCGATGGTCGGCGACAGCATCGCGGCGATCTTCGAGCATTACCTCGAACAGTCCGAGCAGCAGCCGTCGCGCCTGTTCGCGGCGTGCAGCCCGGAAGCGGCGGCCTGCCTGTTCCTGCAAAAGATGCCGGCCGCCGACCATCACGACGAGGATGGCTGGCAGCGCATCACCCAGCTCGCCGCCACGGTCAAGCCGGCCGAGTTGCTCGAACTCGACAGCGCCAGCCTGCTCGGCCGCCTCTTCCACGAAGACATGAGCGAACGCGGCATCCGCCTCTACGATCCGCGCCCGGTGGCCTACCACTGCCCGGAAGACCGCTACAAGGTGGCCGACATGATCCGCAGCCTGGGCCGGGCCGATGCCGAGACGATCCTCGTCGAACACGGTGAAATCGTCATTCGCGACGACATCTGCAACCGCGACTACCACTTCAGCGCCGATGACGTGGCCGCCCTGTTTGCCGTCAGCGAAGGCAAGGCCCTGCATTGACCCTGCCGACAGACGCTTTCGTCCTCGGCCGTCGGGTCGAACTGCTCTATCGAAACGTCCTGCTCGGGCAGAGCGTTTCGCTCGTCAATGCCTCGATGCTGATCTGGGTCGCCGAGTCCCTGATCTCCAACCCGGCCATTTACGCCTGGTGGCTGGCCGCTGTCGCGATAGCCGGCCTGCGCATCAGCCAGGCCATCAGCTATCGGCGCACCGCCCTGCCGGACAAACTGGACAACGCCGGCATGTGGCGCCAGCGCGCCCTGCTCAGCGCCTGCAGCGCCGGCGTTGTCTGGGCCGGCGGCGCCCTGCTCCTCATGTCGCAAGGCAACACCTACCTGCAACTGTTCGTCGGCTTTCTCATGTCCGGCATGATCGCCGGGGCCGTGCCTATCCTCGCCGCCGACCGCTTCATATTCCGCTGCTACGCAATACCCATCGCGCTGGCCGTCGCCTTCGGCACGCTCGGCAGCGACCCGCTGCACATCGCCTTTACCGCCATGTCGCTGCTCTTCCTGCTGGCCGTCACGCGCAGCGCCGATTTCTTTCACGGCACCCTGCAGGAAACCTTCCGGCTCGAACACGAAAAGGATGGCCTGCTCACCGAACTGGAGCAAGCCAGCGCCACCGCCGAACGCTCGAACCGGGCCAAAACCGAGTTCCTGGCCAACATCAGCCACGAGCTGCGCACGCCGATGAACGGCATCCTCGGCTTTTCCGAACTGCTCGAGCAGGAGCCGCTCAGCGAAGCCCAGCAAGAGCTGCTCAAGCCCCTGCGCACCTCGGCCGAGGACCTCATGGCGCTGATCAACGACCTGATCCAGCTTTCGGCACTCGAAGCCGGGCACATCCAGCCGAGCCCGACCGCCTTTGCCATGAACGATCTCGGCAACACCCTGCTCGCCGCTTATTTCAAGCCGAGCATGAGCAAGGGGCTCGACTTGCTGGAACAGTTCGATGCCGACCTGCCCGCCGTCGTCAAGGGCGACATTTCCCTGCTCCGGCAGGCATTTGCCCAGTTGATCGGCAACGCCATCAAATTCACCGAGCGCGGCAGCATCACCGTGTCGGCAAAAGTAGACCGTCTGACGGAAAAAACGGTGACCATCGAATTCGCCGTGAGCGACACCGGCCCGGGCATTCCGGCCGAGAAAATCAGCACCCTGAGCGGCCTGTTCACCCAGGTCGACAGCTCGAAAATCCGCCGCCATGGCGGCACCGGCATCGGCATTCCGATTGCCCGCAAACTGATTCAACTGCTGGGTGGCACGCTGCGCATCGAAAGCCAGGTCGGCGTCGGCAGCCGGTTCAGCTTCACGCTGCCCTTCGAACTCGCCGAGTTCTGATCAGAGCACCTTGCCGGGATTCATCAGGCCGCGCGGATCGAGCGCCTGCTTGAGCGAATGCATGAGCGCCATCTCGACCGCGCTCTTGTAACGCAGGATTTCCTCGCGCTTGAGCTGGCCGATGCCGTGTTCGGCCGAGATCGAGCCGTTCAGCGCGTGCACCGTGTCATGGACGAGGCGATGCACTGCCGGCTCGCTGGCGAGGAAGGTTTCGTTGTCGTAGGCATCAGCCTTCGACAGGTTGTAATGCAGGTTGCCGTCGCCGACATGGCCGAAGGCAACGACGCGGATACCGGGAAAAGCGCTGGCCAGCACCGCATCGGCCGTCGCCAGGAACTCGGGAATGGCCGAAACCGGCACCGAAACATCGTGCTTGATGCTGATGCCCTCGATCTTCTGCGCCTCCGAAACGCTCTCGCGCAGCGCCCACAGCTTCTTGGCCTGGGTTTCCGACTGGGCGACGACGCCATCGGAGACCTCGGCGCTGTCGATTCGTCCGGCCAGCCAGGCTTCGACGGCGGCCGGCTCGGCGTCGGAAAACTCGGCCAGGACGTACCACGGCGACGCTTCGCACGGCCGCGTTGTATCGGGAATGTGCTTGAGGACCAGCCCGAGCGCCGTTTCCGAAACCAGCTCGAAGGCCGTCAGTTGCGCATCGAAAGCGGTTTTTGCCGAATTCAGGAGGTCGACCGCAGCAGTCGGCGAAGCGACGTTGAGCCAGCAGGTGACCTGCCTTTTGGGCAGCGGAAACAGCTTGAGCACGGCGCCGGTGATGATGCCCAGCGTGCCCTCGGCGCCGATGAACAGTTGTTTGAGGTCGTAGCCGGTGTTGTCCTTGCGCAGGCCGCGCATGCCGTTCCAGATGTCGCCGTTGGGCAGGACCACTTCGAGGCCGAGCGTCAGTTCGCGGGTATTGCCGTAGCGCAAAACCTGGACGCCGCCGGCATTGGTCGACAGGTTGCCGCCGATCTGGCACGTCCCTTCCGACGCCAGCGCCAGCGGAAACAACCGGTCGGCGGCGCGTGCCACCTCCTGAATGGCGGCCAGAGTGCAGCCGGCTTCTACTGAAATCGTGCTGTTTTTCCGGTCGACCGTAAGAATGCGGTTCAGGCGACTCAAACTGACGACCACCGCGCCGCCCGAGCCATCCGGCGTTGCCGCGCCGCACAGGCTGGTGTTGCCGCCCTGCGGCACGATGGCCACGCCGGCCGCGAGGCAGGCCTTGACGACCGCCGCCACCTCGCCAGTGTTGCCGGGACGGACGACGCATCGCGCCGCGCCGCGATACCGACCGCGCCAGTCGGTGACGAAGGGGGCGATGTCGGCCGGCTCGGTCAGCACCTGCGCCGGGCCGACGAGAGCGGTGAGTTGATCGATCAGGGAATTGGTCATACCGATTTTCAATCGAGCAGCGAATGCAGCAGCGGCAGCATGTGTTCGGCGGCCTTGCGCCCGGCGGAAATGGCTTCGCCGGCACGATGGTAGTCGAGCAGGTTGAGCTGGCCGAGACGCGGCGTGATCAGCACGTCGGCCGGCTCGCCAGCCAGGCGCGAACGCGAGATGCGGCCCTGCATGATGGCGATGCTGTTACTCACCACATCGGCCAGCGAAGGCAGGACCGGCGTGGCCTCGCCGCCGCCGAACCAGCGACCGACGGCGTTGCGCCAACCGCCGCCGGCCGCTGCCGGCTTGCCGTTGCGGCGCTGCAGCGTGGTCAGCATGTCCATGCCGAGATCGACGGCAATCACCACTTCGGCGTCGAGTACCCGGCACAGCGAAACCGGCACCGGATTGACCAGACCGCCATCGACCAGGAAACGCTCGTCGAGCAATTGCGGTGAAAACAGCCCGGGCAGCGCGATGGAGGCACGGACCGCGGCAGCAACCGAGCCCTCGCGCAGCCAGATTTCGCGCCCCGTCGCCAGATCGGTGGCAACGCAGGCGAAGGGCCGGTCGAGGTCGGCAAAGGTGTTGTCGAGGAAGGAGGTCGAGGCAAAATCGAGCAGCTTCGCGCCTTTGATCAATCCGCCGGTCAGGCTGACGTCGAAAAAGCCGAGGACATCGCTCCGGCTCAGTCCGCCTGCCCAGGCCTCAAGCTTGTCGAGATCGCCCGAGGCGTAGGCGGCGCCGACAAAGGCACCAATCGACGTGCCGCAAACGACGTCAGGTTCGACCCCGGCCTCCTGCAGGGCGCGCAACACGCCGATATGCGCCCAGCCGCGCGCCGAGCCGGAACCAAGGGCGATGCCGAGACGCGGCCGGGCCACGACAGATCAGCCCGGCCCGACCGGCTGGGCGTAGAGGTCGTGGTGGTCGGCGTCGATGACCTTGACCTGCAGGAAGTCGCCCGGCTGGGCGTCGAAATAGCCGTCGAGGTAAACCACGCCGTCGATTTCCGGCGCATCGGCCTTGGAACGGGCAATCGTGCCCTCCTCGTCGACGGCATCGACCAGCACCTGGATGACCGTGTCGATCTTGGCTTCGAGCTTGGCGGCGGAAATATCTTCCTGGACCTGCATGAGCCAGCGCCGGCGATCCTCGCGCACGGATTCCGGCAGCAGGTCGGCCAGTTCGTTGGCCTTGGCGCCTTCGACCGGCGAGTAGGCAAAGGCACCGACGCGATCCAGTTTCGCGTCTTCCAGGAACTGGATCAGCTGATCAAAATCCTCGTCCGTTTCGCCCGGGAAGCCGGTGATGAAGGTCGAGCGGATAACGATTTCCGGGCAGATCTCGCGCCACTTGGCGATGCGCTCGAGCGTATTTTCGGCCGAGGCCGGACGCTTCATCGCCTTGAGGATGGTCGGGCTGGCGTGCTGGAAAGGCACGTCAAGGTAAGGCAGGATCTTGCCTTCAGCCATGAGCGGAATGACATCATCGACCGACGGGTACGGGTAAACGTAGTGCAGGCGGACCCAGATGCCGAAGCTGGCCAGCGCCTCGCACAACTCCTTGAGGCGCGACTTGACCGGCTTGCCACCCCAGAAGGCGGTGCGGTACTTGAGGTCCACGCCGTAGGCGCTGGTGTCCTGCGAAATGACGAGGATTTCCTTGACGCCGGCCCGGGCCAGGTTTTCGGCTTCGGCCAGCACATCGCCGACCGGCCGCGAAACGAGCGGGCCACGTAGCGACGGGATGATGCAGAAGGTGCAGCTGTGGTTGCAGCCTTCGGAAATCTTCAGGTAGGCAAAGTGATCCGGCGTCAGACGGATGCCCTGCGGCGGCACGAGATCGGAATACGGGTCGTGCGGTTTCGGCAGGTGGGTATGGACGTAGCCCATGACCTCGTCGGCTGCGTGCGGGCCGGTGACGGCGAGCACGGCCGGGTGCGTCGATTGCACGATATCGCCCTTGGCGCCCAGGCAGCCGGTGACGATAACCTTGCCGTTCTCGTTGAGCGCCTCGCCGATGGCGTCGAGCGATTCCTCCACCGCAGCATCGATGAAGCCGCAGGTATTGACGATCACCAGATCGGAATTGTCGTAGCTCGGCGAAATCTCGTAGCCTTCGGCGCGCAGCTTGGTCAGGATGCGCTCGGCATCGGAACTGGCTTTCGGGCAGCCGAGGGAAACAAAGCCGACGGTCGGCACTTTTTGCTGAATACTCATGCGATGGAAACCTTATCCGGACGGGCCGGCAAACAAAGGGCGTATTTTACGGGGGAATCAGGCCGGCAGGCGGGCAAGTGCCTGTTTCAGCGCCTCAAAACATTTGGCGTCAATGGCCGTGCCGACATTCTCGGCCATGATTTCCAGCGTCTTGGGAATCGGCACCGCACCGCGATACGGGCGCTCTGCGGTGATCGCGTCGAAAATATCCGCCGTCGTGATGATCCGCGTTTCGAGGCAGATATCTTTCGCCGTCACGCCGCGCGGGTAGCCCTTGCCGTCGAAGCGCTCGTGATGGGCGGCTGACACCTGCGCCAACTCGGTGAAGGCGTCGATGCGGGAGAGGATCGTTTCGGTGTACATGGCGTGCGCCTTGACCGCCTCCCACTCTTCGTCGTCCAGCTTGCCGGGCTTGTCGAGCACGCTGTTGCTGACGCCAAGTTTGCCGACATCGTGGAGCAGCGCGCCGCGCTTGAGCCAGCGCCGACGATCCGCCGCCAGCCCGAGCGTTTCGGCGATCAGGTCGGCGTAGAGCGCAACCCGGGTGCTGTGCCCGCTGGTGTAGGGGCTTTTCGAGTCGACAACCTGGCCGAAGGCAGCGGCGATGTCGTCGAGATAATCGTCGTCGAGCGCCACGACATGCCCGGCCGGCTCGAGCGCCAGCACCGCCGTCATGACGTCGGGCGCAGCCAGCATTGTCCAGAAGGCGTCGTCGCCTGCCAGTTGCTCGAATGCCTGAACCAGAGCGGGATCGAACCAGCCGCCGACGCGCTGCCGCACCTCGTCGAAAGCCGCCTGCGGGCCACCGGAGGTATGAAAGACGTCAATCACCTGAGCCAGCAGCGCAATCCGCGAATAAAGCGGAATCGCCTCGCCGGCCAGGCCGTGCGGCTTGCCCTGCCCGTTGAAATGCTCGTCCAGGCTGTAGATGCCGGCCGACACGCTTTCGGGGAAACGCAACAGGCGGGCGATTTCGGCCCCCCGCTGGCAGCGCGTGGCGATCAACTCGGTGGCGATCTGTTCGCCGTCGCGCATGATCGTCATGACGCTGCGGAAACGCTCGGCCAGCGGCGCCCTCAGCCCGGTATGGCTGAGCACGAACTGGAGCACCCGGGGCAGGCTGTCGCCGACTTTCTTGAAATCGCGTTTGAAGCTCAGGTCGTCGGTCAGGTACAGCTCGCAAATGCGCGCCGCGTTGCTGCTGCAGCCCAGATCCTTGAGCAGCAAGGTGTAGTAGAGATTCCACAGATCGTCGTCACCCAGCCCGAGGCGACGGCCGATGTGCATGCCGATCCAGCAGCAACGAACGCAATGACCCTCCGGCTGACCTTCGGTAATGTCGAGCGCGTGGCTGAGCGCCGAGATCAATTCGGAAAGTTTCAAGCCGGCCAGGGCGGGCAAGGTAAATTGAACTGGAGAATTAGCTGGCATCGGTTCGTAGATTACCAACAAATAACGAAGTTCTCTCGCTGCACAACGATTTCCACACGCCAGGGCGAAGCGCCAAACAGATCAACCTCATTCGGAACACTGGCGCAACGCGCTTAATTCGTTATAATGCGCGCCCATGCGTTCTTAGCTCAGTTGGTAGAGCGTCTGCCTTACACGCAGAATGTCGGCGGTTCGAGCCCGTCAGGACGCACCAAACACCTACTTCATGACAGATCATGAAGTACCAAAGCCCCGCTCTGGCGGGGCTTTTCATTTGTACATTCGCCCCGCGCCGTCTATATTCATCCCATGAAATACCGTCATTGGTGACGGTATCGGTGACGGTATACTCAGACGTTGACGGTATACATAGCAAAAACAGCCCCGAAATACACCATTTGGAGGGCATCATGGCGCTTTCTGATACTGCAATTCGCACAGCAAAACCGGCGGAAAAGCCGCGCAAACTAGCCGATGAAAAGGGAATGTACCTCCTGATTCAGCCCGGCGGGGCAAAACTTTGGCGCCTGGATTATCGGTTCGACAGCAAGCGAAAAACCCTGGCCCTTGGCTCCTACCCTGACACTGGCCTTGCCCTTGCGAGGGAGAAGCGCGATGCAGCCCGCAAGCTATTGGCGCAGGACATCGACCCGGCGGCCCAGCGCAAACAAGACAAACACGAACGCAAGGTGTCCCAAGAAAACACTTTCGAGGCGGTTGCACGCGACTGGATGAAGACCAAGGGGAAGGAGTGGACTGCCGGCTACGCCACCAAGACCCGGGCCTGCCTTGAGCATCACGCCCTTCCATCCTTGGGCAACAAGCCGATCACAGAGATCACCGCCCCCCAACTACTGACGATGCTGCGGGTGATTGAGAAACGCGGCACGGTCGACATGGCCCATCGTATTCAGCAACATTGCGGCGCAGTCTTTCGCTATGCCATTGCCACAGGTCTATTGTCGGCAGACCCCACTCCAAGCCTCCGGGGCGCGCTCTCAACGGTAAAGACAGAGCACTATGCTGCACTGACAGATCCGAAGGACTTCGCCGATTTGCTGCGAAGCATTGATGAATACCGCGGGGAGGTCACTACCAAAATAGCGATGCAATTGCTGGCCGGTACCTTCCAGCGGACCAAGGAGGTCCGCTTTGCTGAATGGTCACAGTTCGATTTCGATACGGCGCTGTGGCGCATTCCTGCCGAAGTCATGAAAATGCGCGAGGCCCATCTGGTTCCCCTAAGCACACAGATGCTCGCCCACCTCAAGGAATTGCAGGCACTGACCGGTGGCAACCGCCTGCTCTTCCCTTCGAGCACAAACAGGAATCGCCCAATCTCTGAGAATACCGTCACCTATGCCCTTGCCCGACTGGGCTTCAAAGGGCGTATGACCGGCCACGGTTTCCGCTCTATTGCCTCGACCATCCTCAACGAACAAGGCTATCGACACGACGTGATTGAACGACAGCTCGCCCACGCCGAGCGTAATCAGGTACGTGCTGCCTATAACCGCGCCGAGTATTTGTTCGAAAGAAAAGCGATGATGCAGGAGTGGGGAGATTATCTGGACAAACTGAAAGCAGGTGCCGCAGTTATCCAGTTACGTGGAGAAGCAGCGTAATCCAGATTCTGGCCATGTATTGAGTTCGACATTTGGTTTGGTGGGCGTTCGAGCTTCGCAAGAACTGCTCTATCAACAGAGGATGTTTAGCTTATTGTTACGCCTCATCGGCCTGAATCTCCATCCTTCGCAACTTCTCCCTGAGCATCTTTCTGAAAATGCCAAGAGCTTCCGCTGTCTGCGTCATGTGCCAGTCATGTTTATCCAGCGCAACCTGAAAATAGTCACGCTCGCAAGCCATATGGTAGTGGGCTCACGATGGAGAAATCTTCCCCGCCGATTCACCACATTCCGGACTAACACCAAAAAATGCTAATGCCCCGAAAAATAGCTCAGAGGAGAGGATGCAAGCCGGTTCGACGGCGTGCTTGAGTTCACGGACATTGCCAGGCCAGAGATAACTGGTGAGAACCTGTTCCGTTCTAGTCTGCAAAGTAACTACAGACTAAAAGAACGCCCAGCGGATGAGTGCAAAGCACCCCAAATAAATTTACTGAGTGCTGTATGCGGATTTCCGGGTCACGCTATTTCACCCGGCGCAATACCGATTGCGCGGCCTCGCTGCCTTTCACGATTTCCAGTGCACGGTCGACCTGAGAACGTATAAGGCAGCGCTGGGCAAAGCGCACCGTCACCACCAGCGGCGGGTACAACAACGTGAGCGGCAAGCTGATCAGCAAGGCAGGCCACGCCGTCAATGTGAACGCAACGACACTGGCAACCAACAGCCCCGCTACAAGCACTGCATCGCAGCGTCGCCAAAGTAGTGGTGGATCGGCTCGAATAAAGTTTGCCTGCTTCCCCGTGGATGCGTTGTAAAGTCCGACCGGCCTTTCGCCGAGAAGCAGAACCGTCACCTGATGACCGCGTCGGGCCGGCATCTGGCGGGTGTGGACGACGAGCTTGATGTCGTTGCCGCTGTTCGTCGACAACCAGAGTTCGCGCCTTTCGCGCACCGGGTATTGCTCGCACCAACGCATTGGTACGTTGATATAGCGTTGAACCTCGACCAGTTGGCCACTGACTGAATAGAGTTTTTCCATGCGGGACTCCTTGTGTGTCCGCTCAACGTCGCATGCGCACCCTTGAAATCAACCCTCATTCGCAGCAATGGTCGGCGAATCCAATGCCAGCATAGTGACACCCGGTAACGGTGTATCGAGACTGCAGTGAGGGTATTGCTCAGTCATGCTGCTCAGTCATGCAGCTCAGTCCGCCTGGCTCTATCTCTGTGGCAAGACCACATTCACGCTCTATCCGCCCGCCGAAGGGGCACTTAACTGTGACTTATGACCTCGTGATACCCACAATCCGTACCAGAGGCCATGATTATTCCCGTCAATCCCTGATACAGCTTGCCCGTCAGCGTCTAGCAGTAAATGGAGCCGCATCAAGCGCTGATACAACACCACCCGAAATGCCCTGAAAAACACGGCTGTTGCGTTGCCGGCGCCTTGACGGTGCGGAATGACGGGTGTCAACTGACGACTCCCGACGGCCCTCCTGATGGCCGGCTCCATGTGGAGCGAAAGGCGTTGCAGTCGTTACCTGCCTCTGAAGTTCCGATCCTCGAATCGGACTGGTCGCCGCCCCTGAGCTGGCGGCCTTGTAGAAATCATTCGTAGAGCCAATGTCTGCGACCTGCCGACGATTTTCGTCGGACGCTCCCGAAGCGTGTCGCAGCCAGAGCTGATGTCGTGCCTGGCACCAGATGCCGGTGCACCTGTTCCCGCCATTCCTTCGAGCACCTGCCCTTCCTCCGTGAATGGCGAGGCCTGCGGTCGTGCTTGCCCCTGATGGGCTCCGCCGCGGGCCATTCCGCTCGATGACCTGACACCACCCCGGACTCTCGGTGAGGGGTGGGCCCATGCAGGTGGATGGCGCTACGAAGTAGAGAACTGATCCCTCGCAGGCAGCAGGCTCGACCTGTCTGCCGGTACCGCCTTGGCCCTTGAGGCCAGTGGCATCAAAACCCCCGTGTAGCGCGGAAACCCGCGCACGGGCCGGATCAACTCGTTTCATTTTTAAGGATGACCGAGTCAGCCCGTAGCGAGCCTTTCACAAGGGCCGACACAACCCTGGGTAGGTGCAGCAACGCTGGGTCGCGTGCTGCACTGAATCTTCTGACCACTGCTTGGCCGGGCGACGGAATCCACCCCGCCAAGCATAACCACCGATTCCAACTACATCCCTTGCGCGCTATTCGGGCAGTGCGCGCCTTCTCCTGGAGAAAGCCATGTCTTATCTCGCCGCCGATTCGGCTCTCCCTCACCGACCACATTCTGCAGGCCGGGCGACCCATAAAGCTCAGAACCCACGCGACTGGTCGGGCCTGAATGCGCCGGATATTCTGGCTCGCTACCGGCCGGGCCACGCTGCCCCGATGAACGTGCTGGAGGTGCTGCTCAAGCTGTTCAACGAGCGGCATACCGCCCGGATGAAGACCGTGTCGCACAAGACCCGCCAGGAGCGTGCCGACTTCCTGCGGCGGTTTTTCCGCGACCTGCAGAGACGGGCGGGCTTCAAGACCTTGCCTGATCCGCGCAATCTCGGCCAGAAACATATTCAGGCCATGGTGCAGATATGGCGAGAGGACAAACTGAAGCCGGCCACCATTCAGACCTATCTCAGTTTCTTGCGTGGTCTGGCCAAGTGGCTGGGCAAGAACGGCTTCGTGCGTAGCCCGGCGCACTACGGACTGGAAATCGATGAGTACCAGCGCCACGAGGCGGCCGAGCGAGACAAGAGCTGGTCGGCGCAAGGCGTGGATGTCGAGGCGTTGATCGACAAGGTCTGCGTATACGACCCATATGTCGGTGCGTCACTACGACTGATCCGGGCGTTCGGTCTGCGGCGCAAGGAATCGGTAATGCTACGACCGAATGAGTGCATTGTGCCCTTCGAGTCTACAGGTCTGGCGGAGAGTGAGAAGCTAGCAGATCGGTATGTCTGGATCAGGCAGGGGGCCAAAAATGGCCGCCAGCGATTTGTGCCGCTGAGCACGCCGCAACGGGTGGCCGCCATCGAGTACGCGCAATCGGTAGTGTGGGGAACGGAAGCGCACATGGGCGACCCGGCCAACGACCTCAAGAGGAATCTGCGTCGCTTCGACTATGTGCTGGATAAATTTGGCATCACAGCGCGCGAGTTGGGTATTACCGCGCATGGTCTTCGACACGAAGCGCTGATCGACGAGTTTGTTGCGTGTTCAGGACAGCAGCCGCCCGTACGTGGTGGTGGCATCCTTGCGCCAGAGGTCGAAGCTGCGGCTCGCCGAGCCGTTGCCAGGCTAGCCGGTCATGAGCGCCAGCGCGCATCGAATGCCTATTGTGGAAAGCTCGCCCGACGCGCCAGATCATGTCCACCAACAGGTGACCCTGACATTGATACCTCGGACGAAACCTGATTGCAGAACACCAAATATAGACTTCATGATCTGTAATGAAGTACCAAAGCCCCGATCCAGCGGGGCTTTTCATTTGTATATTCACCCCACGTCGTCTCGTCGTCTATATCTATCCAATGAAGTACCGCCATTCCTGACGGTATCGGCGACGGAACACTCTGACACAGCAATTCGCACGGCAAAATCGAAAACAAGCGGCTCAAACTAGCCAGCAAAAAAGGGGATATGTCTCCTGATTCAGCCCGCCGGGTCAATGCTTTAGCGCATGAAACACCGGTTCGACAGCGATCGGAAGACCCTGCATTCCCGCCCCTGTATCCGATCGCCAATGTCCGGATCAGGATTTATTCCACAGCCAAGCACAAACTCAGCGAGGAATTAGCGGATGAGGCGCCGCCTTCTCCTGTTTCTTGACTTGCTTGGCCAACTTCTTTTCCTTGAGGGTCAAGACAGCCGGCTTCTTGCCTTCCTTCGTTCCGTGTTTTTCCTTGCCCATGGTCGCTCTCCTTTTAGTCAATGGGGAATTATTGAAACTAGCCAGAAATCAATTGTCTGTATGTTGGCGAGCGCACATATCGTTTCAGCTTTGTTCTGTATCATGCAAATTGGTTGGGGATAACATAAATGACTAATGCCAAAGGCAGCCGGTCCTGAATTAGAGAAAGCACAAAAACCCTGACACCGATCGACACCAGCAGGATGTGTCATCAAATTTCCGAGAAATACCGAGCGGATAAAATAATGGAGGCGCGATGCCGTCCGAATTGATATTCAGCCCGAAACAGAACCGCATTCTTGGCTCACTGGCCACCAATGACTACTCTCGCCTGCAGGATGACCTTGAACTCGTCCATCTGGAACTCGGCCAGGTTCTCTATGAGTCAGGCGATACGCTTGGCTACATCTACTTCCCGATCACCTGCATCGTTTCCCTGATCTTCACCACCCAAAAAGGCGGCACGGCAGAACTGGCCATTACCGGCAACGATGGACTCGTCGGCATTCCGCTGGTTCTGGGCGGCGATACAACCACACACCGGGTGGTTGTACAGAGCACCGGCACCGCCTACCGACTCAAGGTCGAAGTCGTCCGCTGGGAACTCGATCAGGGCGGCGAATTGCAGCACCTTGCCCTGCGTTACACCCAGGCCCTCATGACCCAGATGGCCCAGAGCATCGTCTGCAACCGATTCCACGCCGTCGAACAGCAGTTGTGCCGCTGGCTGCTGGTCAGCCTCGACCTGCTGCCCGGCAACCAGCTCAACATGACCCAGGAACTCATTGCCAACATGCTCGGCGTGCGCCGTGAGGCAATCACCGAAGCCGCCGGAAAGCTCCAGGCCGCAGGCATGATCGAGTACAGCCGTGGCCATATCACCGTGCTTGACCGCCCCGGCCTGGAAGCCCGGTCATGCGAATGCTACGCCGCGGTCAAAAGCGAATATGACCGGATATTCCGCTTGCAATCCGATGCCCGGGGCCCCGGCCGCCCTCGCCCAAATCCGGCCAGCGTCCGCCATCGTGCCGAGGCCCGCTTGCTGCAATCGCCGCATCCGGAACCGAAAACCGCCTGGGACAACGCCCAGCTGGTGCACGAACTGCAGGTGCATCAGATCGAACTTGAAATGAGCAACGAAGAGCTCCGCCACGCCTATGAAGAAGCGGACGACTTGCGCGAACGTTATGCCGACATCTACGACTTCGCCCCAGTCGGCTATCTAACCCTGGATCCGCTCGGTGTCATCATCGACATGAATCTGGCCGGCGCCATGCTGCTCGGCACCAAGGGTTCCCAGAAAGGCCGGCATCGCTTCGCAGCTTTCCTTGAGCCCAATCATGCCGAGGCATTCAATCACTTTGTCGACGACGTTCTCCACTCGAGAAAGAA
Source organism: Betaproteobacteria bacterium HGW-Betaproteobacteria-4 (assembly GCA_002840785.1). GTDB lineage: Bacteria > Pseudomonadota > Gammaproteobacteria > Burkholderiales > Rhodocyclaceae > Azonexus. The sequence goes on from PHCH01000002.1 coordinate 65,219, forward strand.
GCTGCGCAGCGAATCCGTGCTGGCCGCCAATGCCCATCGTCCGGCAACCAACATCCGGATCGAGGCGGTTCCCGATGCCGACGGTCGTGAATGCCGGATGGTCGTCATCGATACCTCAGGCAACGCCACACGGTCCAAGCACCAATCGCGTCGCGACACTGACAACACAAATACAAAGGAGTGATCGCCATGCTTTTTACCTTCAAATCCGCCACCAATGCCGACCTGATCATGCACGAAAAGAGCGCCAAGGAAATTCTTGCCCTGTTCGGTAAAAGCCCGGACGAGGCACGCGGAATCATCACCGTCGAGCAGTTGCCGGAAGCCATAGCGACGCTGAAAAAAGCCATCGTGGCCGACAAAGCCAGGCCGCAGGAAACGGCTGCCAGCCCAAGCAAAAACGAAACTGACGACGAGCCACCGGTCAGCCTCGCCCAGCGCGCCACGCCCTTCGTCGACATGCTCGAACGCGCCGCAAAAGCCGGCGAGCCGGTCGTCTGGGGGGTATGATCCGGCAATGCCGTCCACCGGGAAGCGCGAGCGCACCCAGCCCCCCTCCACAGCGACTGATGACCAGCACTTTCCGATCATCGGCATAGGTGCGTCAGCCGGCGGACTGGAAGCCCTCGAGCAATTTCTCGGCGGCGTGCCGCCCATGAGCGGCATGGCTTTCGTCGTCGTCCAGCACCTCGACCCCAACCGCTACGGCATGCTGCCCGAACTGCTGCAACGCGCCACCACGATGGTCGTCAAGCAGGCGGGCAACCGGATGAAGATCAAGCCCGACTGCGTATATGTCATCCCGCCCAACAAGGATCTGTCGATCCTCCACGACACGCTCTACCTGCTCGCCCCGGTAGCCGCCCGAGGATTGCGTTTGCCGATCAACTCATTTTTGTCCAGCCTGGCCGACGACCGGCGCGAACGGGCCATCGGCATCATTCTTTCCGGCATGGGCTCGGATGGAACGCTCGGCCTGCTGGCGATCAGCGAGCATGGCGGCCTGTCGCTCGTACAGGACCCGGCCACAGCCAAGTTTGATGCCATGCCGCGCAGCGCGATTGATGCCCGCCTGGCGGATATCGTCGCCCCGCCAGGCGATCTGGCGCGGCTGATTATCGACCGTCTGCAACACCCGCCTCGCCTTCTGCCCCCGGGGCCATTTCTCGAGCCGGACAGTGACGCCAAGAGCTCGGCCTTCGAGAAAATCTGCATCCTGCTGCGCGCCCAGACCAGTCACGATTTCTCGCTATACAAGAAAAGCACGATCTATCGGCGGGTCGAGCGCCGGATGGGCATTCATCGGCTGGGCGGAATTGCCGATTACGTCGCCTTTCTCCAGAGCAACCCACAGGAAGTCGACCTGCTCTTCAAGGAATTGCTGATCGGTGTCACGAGTTTCTTCCGCGACCCTGCCGCCTGGGCCTATCTGCAGGAAGAAGTCCTGCCCGGAATGATTCGCACCAAAACACACGACAATCTGCTGCGCGCCTGGGTGGCCGGCTGCTCGAGCGGCGAAGAGGCCTACACACTGGCCATGATCTTCTGCGAAGCAATGGACCATGCCAAACCCGCCAACCGGCTCGACCTGCAGATTTTTGCCACCGACCTCGATCCGGATGCCATCGCCAAGGCACGACAAGGAACCTATCCATCCAGCATTGCCAGTGACGTTTCTCCGGAACGTCTGGAGCGGTTTTTCGTTGAAGAGAATGGCCGTTTCCGGATCTGCCAGGAAATACGCCAGATGGTGGTGTTCGCGCCGCACAATGTCACGATGGACCCGCCTTTTACCCGGCTGGATATCCTGACCTGCCGGAACGTGCTGATTTATCTCGGCGCCGACCTGCAAAAACGTTTGTTGCCGCTTTTTCACTACAGCCTGAAACCCGGCGGCACGCTTTTTCTCGGCTCGGCCGAAAGCATCGGCAGTTTTACCGAACTCTTTTCCCCGCTTGAGCCCAAGGCGCGAATCTATCGCCGGGAAGAAGCGAAGCGAAGAGCAATCGATATCGACTTCCCGACCCGCCATTTCGACGACTCCCCCAACCCCATTCTGATGCCGTCACCGACCATGCAACCTGCCAACCTGCAAACCCTGGCCGACCAATTGCTGCTGCAGAAATTCTCGCCGGCCGCCGTGTTGACCAATGCTGAAGGGGACGTCCTTTTCATCAACGGGCGGACCGGAAAATATCTTGAGCCGGCTGCGGGCAAGGCCAACTGGAACATTCATGCCATGGCCCGCGACGGCTTGCGCCAGGAACTGATCCTTGCCCTGCCCAAAGCGCTGCGCAGTGCTGAGGCGGTGGTCATAAAAGATCTGACGATCGAGGATGACGGTGAAACTCAGCGCCTTGACCTGACCGTTTACCCCATCGAAGAACCCGCCGCTCTGCACGGCATGGTGATGATCGTTTTCGCCGATGCCGTCGCGGCAAAGCCGGAGTACAAGCGGCGATCAAGAAAGCAGCTTGCCGACGTCCGGGTTGCCGAACTCGAGCACGCCCTGCTCAAGGCAAGGGAAGAAGTTCAGACCATTCGCGAGGAAATGCAGACCTCACATGAAGAACTCAAATCGGCCAACGAAGAACTGCAATCGACCAATGAAGAGCTGCAGTCGACCAACGAAGAGCTGACCACCTCCAAAGAGGAAATGCAGTCGCTTAACGAAGAGTTGCAGACGGTCAACGCCGAACTCCAGTCCAAAGTCGATGAATGGTCGGCTGCCAGCAGTGACATGAAGAACCTGCTCAACAGCACCGACATCGCCACGATTTTTCTCGACAACACGCTGCATTTGCGCCGCTTTACCAGCCAGGCGACCAAGATATTCAAGTTCATTCCAAGCGATATCGGACGACCGCTGGCCGATATCGTCCATAAGCTCGACTACCTCGAGTTGCAGCACGATGCCCAGAATGTGCTGCAAACGCTGGCCTTTTCCGAAAAGCAGATCACCAGCAAGGATGGCTCCTGGTACATCGTCCGGATCATGCCCTACCGGACGCTGGAAAACGTGATCGATGGCGTGGTCATTACGCTCATCGACATCAGCGAAGCAAAACGTCTCGAAGCCGAGCTTCGGGCAGCCAGGTCAGCCGGTGATGCCCCGCCTGCCAGCGAGGATCGTTCATGACGCAGCTGCTAGCGATTACCCCGACCGAATTGCGGCGCCGGGCCGAAGACCGGCTTGGCGCCATACCGGGCGGCAAGCCCGCCGCCATGCTGCATGGCGACCATATGCGGCTGGTACATGAACTTCAGGTCCATCAGATCGAACTTGAAATGCAAAACCAGGTGTTGCGCGAAGCTCAGTCGGAAATTTCCCGAAACCTCGCACAACTGACCGACCTGTACGATCTTGCTCCCATTGCCTATTTCACCCTGGATCGCACCGGCTGCATTACCAAATCGAATGCCATGGCCAGAAAGCTGCTGGGTAGCCCGGTGCTGCCCCTGGATCGCTGCCATCTTTCACGATTTGTGGCGCAAGAAGCACTGCACAGCTACAAGGAATTCTTCGAGCGGGTTTTTTCGCAGGGCCAGCTGGAATCCTGCAATCTCAAACTGGCCGGCCCGGCAGAGTACCCTCCCGTCCATGTTTTCATGGAGGGCATTGCCGACGAGAGTCGTCTGGAATGCCGCCTGGTCGTCACCGATCTGAGCCGACAACATGCGTCGGATGAAGCCCTGGCTGCGCTGGCCAGACAGACGGAAGAACTGGCTGCCGCCAAGACTGCTGCCGAAACGGCCAATCGAGCCAAAGCAACTTTTCTTGCCAACATGAGCCATGAAATCAGGACACCGTTGAGCGCCATTCTCGGCATGGCGCATCTGATGCGGCGCTCCGGTCTGAAATCAGATCAGGAAGCACAGCTCGGCAAGATCAACATCGCGGCCAGGCATCTGCTCGGGATCATCAACGATATCCTCGATCTGTCGAAAATTGATGCCGAACAGCTCACGCTGGAGCAGACACCATTCATGCTCGATACGTTGCTGGCCGAAGTCAGCAGCCTGGTTATCGACAAGATGAAGGACAAGAATCTCGACTTCCGGCTGGACATGGCCCCGGCACTGCGCGAAAGCCAATTGATCGGCGACCCCTTGCACCTCAAACAGATCCTGCTCAACCTGTTGAGCAATGCCGTCAAATTTACCGAGCACGGACAGATCGAACTAAGGGCCAACGTGGATGCCGGGAACGACCAGGAAATGCGGGTCAGCTTCGCCGTCGAGGACACGGGTTGCGGCATTCCAGCCGATGCCCTGACTCGGGTCTTCACCCCGTTCGAGCAGGTCGATGCCTCGACAACCCGGCAATACGGTGGCACCGGGCTTGGTTTGAGTATCTCAAGACGCCTGGTACAACTGATGAACGGCGAACTCGGGGTAAGCAGCACGCTGGGCAGCGGCAGCACCTTTTCTTTCGCCATCCGCCTGCCAAGGCATATCGACAATCCAGTCACGGCTCATGCTGAAACAAAGCCGTCGCATCCCGACGCTCAAAACATCCTGAAAACAAAGCATCGCGACAAGCGCATCCTGCTCGTCGAAGACGACATCATCATTCAGGAAGTGGCGCTGGCTCTGCTACAGGAAGAGGTCGGCCTGCACGTTGATGTAGCCGACAACGGCGCCCAGGCTGTCGATATTGCCGCCACGAACGATTACGACCTCATCCTGATGGACATGCAGATGCCGGTCATGGACGGCCTGACGGCAACCCGCGCCATCCGCCAACAAACAAAGCACCTGACGACACCGATTCTGGCCATGACGGCCAATGCTTTTGACGACGACAATCAACGCTGCCGGGAAGCCGGCATGGACGATTTCATCGCCAAGCCGGTGGAACCCGAAAAGCTCTATGCCATGCTCGCCAAGTGGCTGGAAACCACGCCGCCGATTAATTAGGCTGGCCCTGATTGACGACAATCACGACCTGATGTTCGACCAGGTCGTCGACCAGTTGAATCACATTGTCCGCTTGTTCCAGGCCATCCACAGTGACGCTGCCTCGGGCATCGACGCTTGAGATGACTGCGATGCGATAGACCGTTGCCCGATAGCGGTAGCGAAGCTTGAATCCCGGCCAATCCGCCGGCAGGCAAGGCGACAGGTGCAATTTGTTGCCTTCCAGCCGCAAGCCGAGCAGCGACTCGACGAGTAGCCGGTACATCCAGCCGGCCGAGCCGGAATACCACGACCAGCCGCCGCGCCCGATGTGCGGGGCCTGGGCGTAGACGTCGGCGGCCATCACGTAAGGCTCGGCCTTGTAGGTAGCGACGGCCGTTTCTGAGCGCGCGTGGTTGACCGGATTGATCATCGCCGCCAGTTCCCAGGCCCGTTCCCGGTCCCCAAGGCTGGCAAAGGCCATCGCCGCCCAGATTGCGCCGTGGGTGTATTGGCCGCCGTTTTCCCGGACGCCCGGCACGTAGCCGCGGATATAGCCGGGGTCGAGCCGCGATTTGTCGAAGGGCGGGTCGAGCAACTGGATCAGCCCGGCCTGCCGACGCACGAGGTGTTCGTCGACGGCCTGCATGGCCATCTGCCCGCGCGCCGCACTGGCCACGCCGGACAGTACGGCCCAGCTCTGCGAGATCGAGTCGATCCGGCATTCCGGACTGCTACTTGAACCGAGCGGCGTCCCGTCGTCGAAATAGGCGCGACGATACCAGGCACCGTCCCAGCTCTTTTCTTCGATGTTCTGGTGCAGCCGGGCGGCTTCGCCAAGGCAGAGTTCGGCAAAGGCCGGGTCGCCATGCCGGGTCGCCACACCGCTGAACTGCCTGAGCACTTCATGGAAGAAGAAGGCGAGCCAGACGCTCTCGCCCCGGCCCTCAATGCCGACCCGGCTCATGCCGTCGTTCCAGTCGCCGGAGCCGATCAGCGGCAGGCCGTGCACGCCGAAACGCAGGCCGTGGCGGATGGCGCGCACGCAGTGGTCGTAGAGGCTGGCCACCTCGCCGGAGCGAACCGGCAGGTCGTAGTAGGAGTCGTCTTCAGGGTTGACCGGGCGGCCTTCGAGGAAAGTGCTGCGTTCATCGAGCACGCCTGTGTCGGCGGTGGCCTGCACATAGCGGCAGACAGCCAGCGGCAGCCACAGGTAGTCGTCCGAACAGCGGGTACGCACGCCGCGCCCGGCCGGCGGATGCCACCAGTGCTGGACGTCGCCCTCGGCGAACTGGCGGCCGGCACAGAGCAGCAGATGTTCGCGGACCAGCCCCGGTTCAGTGTGAACCAGCGCCATCATGTCCTGCAACTGGTCACGGAAGCCGAAGGCGCCGCCCGACTGGTAGTAGCCGCTGCGCGCCCAGATCCGGCAGGCCAGCGTCTGATAGACCAGCCAGCCGTTGGCCAGCACATCGAGCGCCGGGTCGGGCGTCTCGACCTGGACGGCGCCAAGTGACTGCGCCCAATACGCTTCAACCGCTTCGAGCGCCATGCGCGCCCCCAGCGGACCACGGAAACGCTGGATCAGCTGTCCGGCATCCTCGGCATCGCGCCCGACACCGAGACGGAAAACCAGCTCGTGTTCCTGACCATCAGCCAGGTCAACCGCTATCTGGATGGCGCCGCAGGGGTCGAGCCCGGCGCCGACCTTGCCGGAAAGGCGGGCCCGTTTGAGCGCCGAGGGCTGGCCCGGCGAACCGTTGCGGCCGATGAATTCGTTGCGGTCGCCGGTCAGCGTGCGGCTCACTTCATCGACGTCGAAGAAGGCGACGCGTCCCGCGAACTCCGGGCTGTAGGGATTGCGCGCCAACAGTGCGCCGCTGCCGGCGGCGACCTCGGTGGTGACATGCATGGCCGTTTTGGCCCGCAAATCGCCGAGCACCCACTCGACATAGCCGGTCGCCGAGATCTTCCGCGGTCGACCGGAAATATTGGTCAATTTCAAAACCGAGAATTTGACCGCTGCGTCGATGGCGACATAGACCTTGAGTTCGGAGTGAATGCCGCCGACCGAGGTTTCGAAACTGGTGACGCCAAAACCGTGGCGGACCACGTAGGGCATGGCACCGCGCACCGGCAAGGGGGTCGGCGACCAGACGTGGCCGGTTTCCTCGTCGCGCAGGTAGATCGCCTCGCCGCCGCCATCGCTGACCGGATCGTTGTGCCACGGCGTCAGGCGGAATTCGTGGGCGTTGTCGCTCCAGGTGTAGGCGCTGCCGCTTTCCGAAATCACCGTGCCGAACTGCGGGTTGGCCAGCACATTGGCCCACGGCGCCGGCGTGGTGTGGCCGGCGGCCAGCGTGATGACGTATTCCCGGCCATCGCCGGCAAAGCCGCCCAGGCCGTTGTAGAACTGCAGATCAAGGCCGGTCACGGTGGCTGCCGGCGGCGCTTCGGGGCGATAGCGCCGGCTCGCCACCAGGCGCGGCACGCGCGATTCGGGCGGGCTGCGCAGGTCGAGCTGTTCGGCCAGCGAGCCGCGACAATCGTTGATCACGGCGCGCGCCACCGATTGCAGCAGGATGCGGTCCTCGCTCGAAATCTGTTCGGCCAGCCGCACGAAAATGCCGCCCGGCTTGTCGATGACGCTGGCTTCGATGCCCGAGGCGATCAGCCCCATGATCTGATCCTGCAGCCGCTGGCGATAACCGGCGTGGTCCTCGTTCCAGATCACCAGATCGACGACCAGCCCTTTGAGGCGCCAGTAGGCGTGGGCCTGGACCAGTTGGCGGACGAGATCGATATTGGCCGCATCGCCGATCTGCAGCAGGACGATGGGCAGGTCGCCGGAAATGGCATAGCCCCAGAGGCCGGACTGGCCGCGCTGGTTGCGGATGAGCACCGAGGCGTCGGCCCGTAGCGAGGCATTGGCATGGATGACCGAACTGGCCAGGCGGGCGTAAAGCTGGGCGTCGGCCTCGCTGGCGTTGAGCTGGCGCAGGACGACCTGGCTGTGCGTCCAGGTCAGTTCGAAGACGCGGTCGGCCAGATGGCGGTCCTGATATTTCTCGACCAGGCCGAGCGCCATGGCGCGGTTTTCGGTAATGCCGGTCACCACATCGATGGTCACCGACTGCTCGGGTTCGAGCACGATGCGATGGCGGATGGCGACGATGGGGTCGAGCACCGAACCCGCCGTGCCGGACAGTTTGCCGGCTTGCTCCATGGCCAGCGGATGAGCCGTGGACTGGGTGCGACCGATGAAGCGGGCGCGATCGGTTTCGTAGGAAACGGCGCCTGAAACGGCATCATGCACCGCCATCAGATGCAACATCCACGGCGCCTGCTCGGTCAGCGAACGCGGCCGCCGGGTGCACAGCACGGCGTTGCGCCCGTGCAGGATTTCGCTCTGCACAAACAGGTTGCTGAAGGCCGGGTGCAACTCGTCGGCCGCCGCCGGCGCGATGACCACCTCGGCGTAACTGGTCACCTCGATCTCGCGGCGTTGGCGCGAGCGGTTGGTTATTCGGGTCCGGCGCAACTCGATATCGTCCTCGGGTGAGACGACGATGTCGGTGTAGGTTTCGAACTCGCCGTCGTCGCCGTCGAGCGAATCGCGGCGGCGGAATTCGGCGCGTCCTTCGGAGAAGATCGCCTCGTAATGATCCGGCCGTTTGAGCGTCGGCTGATAAGCCGTCGACCACACGCTGCCGCTGGCCAGTTCGCGGATGTAGCAGAAGCTGCCCCAGTTGTCTCGGGTGCCGTCTTCGCGCCAGCGCGTCACGGCCAGATCGTTCCAGCGGCTGTAGCCGCCGCCGGCATTGGTCACCATCACGTGGTAGCGGCCGTTCGACAGCAACTGGACTTCGGGCACCGGCGTGTCCGGCGTGGTGAACACGCGGATCGGCGTTTCGTCGATGCTCGACTCCGAACGCGCGTCGGCCAGTTCGGCCGTGTGCGAGAACAGCGTCGTGGCCTTGGGAATGCGTTCCTGGAGCAGGAGCAGGATGGCCTGGAACAGGCGGTCGGCGACGAAACGCCGCTGCATCGGCTGATTGAGCAATAGGTAATCCAGCGCCAGCAGGCTCATACCCTGGTGGTGGGCCATGAAGGAACGGACGACGACATGCGACTGGCCGCGGCGCTGGCGGGCCGGCGTGTAGTCGATGGCCTCGAAGAAGCCATATTTTCCGACAAAGCCCTCGTCGGCCATGCGCTGCAGATTGAGGCAGGCCGCTTCCGGCGCCACCATCAGGGCCAGCGCCGAGGCATACGGCGCGATGACCAGATCCTCGGCCAGCCCGCGCTTGAGACCAAGGCCCGGCACGCCGAAGGCGCGGTACTGGTAGTTGAGATGCAGATCGACCGTGTTGTAGCCTGATTCGGACACGCCCCACGGCACGCCGCGCTGCTTGCCGTACTCGATCTGCCGCGCCACGGCGGCCTTGCAGGTCTGGTCGAGCAAAGTATTTTCGTAATTGGGCATGACCAGATTCGGCATCAGGTACTCGAACATCGAGCCGCTCCACGACAGCAAGGCCGGTTCGCCGCCGGTGCCGGTGAGCAGCCGGCCGAGCGAGAACCAGCTTTCCTGCGGCAGTTGCCCCTGGGCGATGGCGACGAAGTTGCACAGCCGGGCTTCAGAGGCCAGCAGATCGTAGTAGCTGGTATCGACGCGGCGTTCGGCGACGTTGTAGCCGATGGTCAAGAGGTGGCGTGCCTTGTCGAACAGGAAGTCGTAATCCATCTGCGCCAGTTCGCCGGATTGCTCGGCAAGTGCATCGATCAAAGCAATTCTTTGGCTCGCCACATTGCCGGCCAGCACGATCTGGCGCGACAGTTCGATTAGCCAGGCGCGCTGCTCGGCGTTGAGGTCCATTGCCAGGTGCGTTTCGATGTCCGGGCAGCGTTCGGTCACCAGTCGGGCCAGGCCGCGCAGGGTCGGCAAGGGGGCCTCGTTGGCGATCCGGGCAAAAACCTCCAGCCCGGCGGGCGCTGGCGGCAGATTTAGCCAGGGAGCCAGATGCTCGAGTTCGGCCCGCGACTCGTCAACCTGCCGGACCAGTGCCTGGGCCCATTCTGCGGCCTCGTTCTCAGGCAAGGTCTCGTCGACCAGCGAGTGGCTGGCTTCAACTTCGCTCAGCAACTCGCCAGCGCCCTCGCCCAGTTGCTGCAGCAGGCGAGCCATGGCTGAAATGCTCTGTGGCGGACTAAGCATCGCCGTATCGAGCAGCTTGCGCCAGGCGCCCAGCGTGCCGGCGACGGCTTCTTCGGCGCTCTCGGCGAGCAGGCCGAGCGTGTCGTTTAGACCGGCCAGCAAGCGTGGCTGCAATATCGGTGCATCGGCCAGTTCGAGCAGGCCGCCGCGCAGGGTCAGCAGATGGCCGGCCAGATTGCCGCTATCGACCGTCGAGATGTAGAGCAGCGGCAGCGGTTGCAGGGTCTGCGTGTCGTACCAGTTGTAAAAGTGGCCGCGATAGCGTTCCAGGCCGGTCATGGTGCGCAGCGTGTTGGCCGTCCGTTCGAGCAGCCTGCCGGTCGGGATGTAGCCGAAATCCCAGGCGCTCAGATTGGCCAGCAGGGCCAGGCCCATATTGGTCGGCGAGGTACGGTGGGCGATGGCGGCGACCCGGTATTCCTGATAATTGTCCGGCGCCAGCCAGTTGTCGTCCGGCCCGGCGAAATGGTCGAAAAAAGCCCAGGTGCGCCGGGCGATGCGGCGCAGGAAGAAGCCCTGCTCGGCTGTCAGATGCGCCTTGCGGGCGGCCAGCGGGCGACTCAGCCACCAGGCGATGAAGGGCGAGGTCAGCCAGAGCAGCAGGACCGGCGCGGCAATGAGCATTTCTTCCTGGCTGGCGAGCACCAGCCAGGCACCCAGCCCGGTGGCCAGCAGCGGGCCGATCCACATGCTGCGCAGGCAGGCAAACAACTCGCTGCGGCGACGCCCGGCCAGTTGGCGTTCGACCTCGCTCGACGGGTTCCATTCGAGCAGGCGACGACGCGACACAAGCAGACGCCAGGCGGTGCGGGCGATGGCGTCCAGACTGAACCAGGCCTCGTAGGGCAGACAGGCCAGTTCAAAGCTTAGCTGGCGGAAATGGCGCCAGACCGATCCGGCCACCACAGCCAGATGCTGACGGAGCAGGATTTCGTCCGGCTTGCGGCTGGCGTCGAGCAAGGCGGCGAAAATCGGCGGGACGATCAGGATGCCGAGTATCGACACGGTCCACCAGGCGACTGGGGCCAGGACTGTCCAGCCAAGGACGAGCAGCATGCTCAGGGCGGCCGGGACGAGGCTGCGCCGCAGGTTGTCGATGAGTTTCCACTGCGACAGGTTCGACAGCGGATTGCGATGCCGGCACATGCCCTCACCCGGCACCTTGGCGAACAGCCAGCCGGCCAGTTGCCAGTCGCCGCGCAACCAGCGATGGCGACGAATGACATCGGCCCGGTAGCTGGCCGGGCAATCTTCGTAGAGCTGCACATCGCTGAGCAGGCCGGACCGGGCGTAGCAGCCTTCGAGCAGGTCGTGGCTGAGCACGCGGTTTTCCGGAAAACAACCGCCCAGCGCCCGCTCGAAGGCTTCGACGTCGTAAATGCCCTTGCCGATGAACGAGCCTTCGCCGAAAACATCCTGATAAACATCGGAGACGGCGCGAGTGTAGGGGTCGATGCCCGGTTCGCCGCCGTACAGGCGGGCGAGCAGCGAGCGGTTGGTGCCGGGCAGGCTGACGGCGACGCGCGGCTGGAGGATGCCGTAGCCGCTGACCACCCGCTGCAGTGTTTCGTCAAAACGCGGACGATTGAGTGGATGCGCCATGGTGCCGACGAACTGGCGCGCCGTGTCGCGCGGCAACTGGGTGTCGGTGTCGAGCGTGATGACGTAGCGCGTGCCGGCCAGCGCCGCGGTGTCGCCGGCGATCAGCGAAAAGCCGTCGGGCGTGCCGTTTATCAGCAGCGCATTGAGGTCAGCCAGCTTGCCGCGCTTGCGTTCGTAGCCCATCCAGATGCGTTCCTGCGGATTCCAGCAGCGCGGCCGGTGGAACAGGAAAAAGATGCTTGCTACGGTCAACCCGATTTTTTGCCCGAATTTCAAATTCAGTTCGTCGATCTTTTGCGCCGCCAGCTGCATCAGAGTGGCGTCTTCGGGCAGCGTTTCCTGCTCGGCATCGAGAAAATCGGTGAGCAGCGCGAAGTGCAGGCTGGGATCGCGGTTGGCCAGGAAGCGGACTTCCAGCGCCTCGATCAGGCTGTCGATGCCGGCCGCGCTGGTCAGCATGGTGGGCACCACAACCAGGGTTCGCCAGGCGGGCGGGATGCCTTTGGAGAAATCCATTTTCGGCAGCGGGTGCGGTGCGACGAGCAGGCTGGCCGCCCAGTTCACGAGCGAGACGGCCAGTTGGCTGGTCGCCAGCAGCGCCACCAGGCCGAGCAATATCATCGCCCACAGCGGCAAACCGGCCGGTATGGCGCGCATGATCAGGCTGCCGGCAAGCAGGCCGGCGATGATGCTGACGCCGCCGAGGTAAATGGTCAGCGGCATGCGCCCGGCCGCCCGGCGCACGCTTTCGGGGAAAGTATGACGAACCTCGATGGCGCTTTCGAGTTGCGCCAGACCGGGGCCAATCAGGTAATAACCGACGTGCGCCCCCGGCCCGCCCGCCCCATCCTGCGCTGCGCGAGCTAGTTCGAGCACGCGGGCGGCGAGCAGTCCTTCGGACAGATCGCTCTTGCGGGCAATCGCTTCGGTGGCATGGCGATAGCGGTCGCGCGTCGCGAAATCCATCGCGCCATAAACGCCGCAGGGGTCGCCGAGCAGCGTCTGCTCGACGATGCTCTGGGTTTCGACGAAGGTCTGCCAGTCCATGGCGCCGATGATGCGCAGGCTGCCGATGCTGTTGCTGATCGACACCTGATCGGCCGCCTGCAACTGGTTCTCGGTCTGCACCATCTGGGCGATGGTCAGGCCCGACTCGGCCAGATGCTGCTCGATCCAGGTCAGTGGCAAAGCCAGCGCCGGGCCGCGCCCTTGCAGGCGACGGGCCAGTTCGGCGACGAAGGTGCTGACCATCGGCGGTTTTGAGCGCGCCATGTCAGCGATGGTCAGGATCAGGTTTTTCGGATCATGCTCGGCGGCCTCGATCATCCGGTCCGCCCAGAGCTCGGCCAGACCGCGCTCTTCCCAGCCAGCGGCGATGCTGACCCCGACCCGGCGCAGATTCTCGATGACGGCCAGACGCAGCATGATGGGGATCGCCCACAACTCGCCGAGGCGCAGGTCGGTGACGGTTTGGTAGGCGGCGACGAAGCGGCTCAGCGTTTCCGGATCAACCCGTCCGTCGCCATGCGCCACGGTTTCCAGGGCGATGTCGTAGACGCGCGGATGCCCGGCCGATGGCCCACTGGCCAGGCGCGGCAGTTCGCGGCTGTAGCCTTTGGGCAGGTGACGCTTGGCAGTGCGGATCTGCTCTTCGATGAGGTAGAAATTGTCGAGCAGCCATTCGCCGGCCGGCGTGATCCGGCGTTTTTCGGTAGCAACGGAAGTCAGTCGATGGCACACATCAACCAGCGACTTTTCATTGGCGGCCAGCCGGCCAAGCAGGCGGTCGGAGACGGTGCCGGCGGCGAGCCGGTGCGCGGCGGCCAGCGCCTTGCCGTGCTGCGCCATCTGGTCGGCGCTGTACAAGGCGGCGCGTAAGGGCGCCTCTTCGTTGGGCAGGGCGGCCGACCTGTCACTCTCCCGAAAGCCTTGTGCCAGCTGGCGAAAATACGCAACGAACGACTGGCTGGGTTTCAAATTGAGTACCCTTTCCGGAAACACGCCCGAAACTTGGAGGATAGGCAGCCGGGAGCAGCGCGTCGGTGTGGTGGAACACATAGGCCGTGCCAATGCCGGCAATGGCTGGCATTGCTACGGTCAACCGGAAAAAATAGCTAAATTTGAAATGCGCCGGGGAGAGCGAAACGCCCGCTTTACCTACCCGATACCGTCAATCAACGCTCCTTCACGAGCAAGCGCTCGAACTCATCGGCCGGCAGGGGATGTCCAAACAGGAAGCCCTGCCCTTCGTCGCATTGCAGCTTGCGCAGGAAGGCCAACTGGGACTCTGTTTCGACCCCTTCGGCGATGACCCGCTGCTTGAGGCTTTTACCCATGCCGATCATGGCGCTGACAATGCTGGCATCGTCCACATCGATGTCGATATCCTGGACAAACGACTGATCGATTTTCAGCGTATTGATCGGAAAACGCTTGAGATAGCTCAGGCTCGAATAGCCGGTCCCGAAGTCGTCGATGGCCAGTTGCATGCCCATCGCCTTCAGTGATTCCAGTACCGAAGCCGACGATTCGGCATCCTGCATCAGGATGCTTTCGGTCAGTTCCAGTTCAAGAAAACTAGGCAGCATGCCGGTTTCCTTGAGGATCGTGGCCACCCCCTCGAGAAAGCCCTTATGGCGAAATTCGACGGCCGAAATATTGACCGAAACGGGCACCGCCAGCAGCCCGGAATCCTGCCAGGCGCAGACCTGGCGGCAGGCTTCGCGCAGTACCCAACTGCCAATCGGGACGATCAGACCGGACTCCTCGGCGATCTGCACGAACTGCTTGGGATAAACCAGGCCATGTTCCGGATCCTGCCAGCGGATCAGCGCTTCGCTGCCGATCATCAGGCCCGTGGCCAGATCGATCTTGGGTTGGTAATAAAGCTGGAACTCGCCCTGCTTCAAGGCGCGGCGCAGGTTGCCTTCGACAAACAGGCGACGCACTGCGCGGATGTTCATTTCCGTGGTGAAAAACTGGTAGTTGTTCCGGCCATTGGCCTTGGCGTGATACATCGCCGTATCGGCGCTCTTCATCACGCCATCGGCATCCAGCCCGTCGTCCGGGTAGATGCTGATACCGATGCTCAAGGTGACATGCAACTCGTGTCCGCCGATCAGGCAGGGTTCGGCAAACGTAGCCAGAATCTTTTCGGCCACCGGCGCCGCATCCTGCGTATGCTCGACTTCGGTTAGCAGGATGACGAACTCATCCCCACCCTGCCGGCAAACCGTGTCGGTATCGCGGATACAAAGCTTCAGACGCTCAGCTGCCGTTTGCAGCAGCAGGTCGCCAACGGCGTGGCCGAGCGAATCATTGATGTGCTTGAAGTAATCCAGGTCGATGAACATCAACGCCACCCGTTTGCTGTGCCGGCGAGCCTGGCCGATGGCCCGTGAAAGGCGCTCGGTCAGCAACATCCGGTTGGGCAGTCCGGTCAAAAAATCATGCTGGGCCAGATGTGCCATCTTCAATGCCATCGCATGCGACTCGCTGACATCGTGGAAAACGATCACGGCACCGGCCACCTGACCATCCCGGTTATGGATGGGGGCGGCCGAATCCTCGATAGGCGATTCAATGCCGTCGCGGCGGAGCAGGATACTGTTGGCGGCCAGCCCGACCGTGCGGTTCTCGCGAATGGCCAGTTGGGCCGGATTCGGCGCCTCCAGGCGTGTCGTTCCATCGACGATCCGAAAAACCTCCGACAACGGACGCCCAATGGCGTTTTCGCTCGACCAGCCGGTCATCTTCTCGGCCACCAGATTAAGGTAGGTCACATTGCCCGGCAGGTTGGTGGTCAGAACGGCGTCGCCAATCGAATTGAGCGTAACCTGGGCGCGCTCCTTTTCCTCGAACAAGGCATCTTCAGCCGCCTTGCGCTCGCTGATGTCCTCGACAATCTGGACATGGCCTCGCGAATGCTGGCCATCAAGCATGGCCGCCGCATTGAGCCGCGCCCAGACGATGCTGCCATTGGCCCGCAGAAAACGGGCTTCCGACTTGAAAATAGCGTCGCCCAGCGCAGCCGCCCGCCATTCGAGCAGGACACGCTGACGGTCATCGGGATGAATCGCCATAAGCCAGTTGGTGCCCAGCGTCTGCTCAAGACTCAGGCCGGATATTGCGTGATAGGCCTCGTTGGTATAGACACATTCACCACGGACATCCGAGACGAAGATGCCGAGCGGCGAAGCATCGCTCATGGCGCGGAAGCGCGCTTCGCTGAGCATCAATGCCCGCCGCGTCGTCTTGCGCTCGATCAGGTAGTTCAGGGTGCGCGGCAACCAGTGGGCATCGACCTGATCCTTGACAAGGTAGTCGTCCGCACCGCTCTGCACCGCCAGGCGGGCGGTTTCCTCATCCTCTTCCGAACTCAGGATGATGATCAGCGCCTCGGGCGCCGCCTGCGAGACCTGCTGGAAAACAGCAATGCCCTGGACATCAGGCAGGCTGAGGTCGAGCAGGATGATCTCGAAACTTGTCATGGCCAGAATACCCAAGGCTTCAGACAGGCCGGCCGCCCGCTCGACCTGATACGGCTTTCCGCCCTTGCGGGCCAGCGCGGCCTCAATCAGCCTGGCCTCGCTGGCGTCATCTTCAATCAGGAGAACATCTTTCATCATCTGCTCCTGCCGCAAGCCAAAATCGGGCATTCGTTATTCGTGGGTAAGCATTTTTTCCGTGAACAGATATTCCCTGAGCTGTCCGGAAAACCGGTCGTCCCGGCGCTGTATCCAGGCCAGAAGCATGGCGGCATGCTCCTTTTCCTCATCGCGGTTGTGTTCAAGGATGCTTTTCAACTCGCCATCCTGGCAGGCAGCGGTGCGCTGGTTGTACCAGTCGACCGCTTCCAGTTCCTCCATCAGGGAAACCAGCGCCCGATGCATGTCGCGGGTTTCGGCGGGTAATTCATCGACCGGTTCGTGATAACCGACACTGGACATGGTTGGCTCCTGACTGATTTTGGCTTGGTTGATGAAAGATCAGCGGCGGCTGATCAGGGCGCCGATGAAGGCACCGGTAGCCGCAGCAATTCCGATGATTTTCCAGGGATTGGCACGCACGTAGGTATCGGTGGCGTTGGCGGCACCGCAGGCGTTTTGGGCGATGGCGTGACGCGTTGCCGAATACTCTTCGGCAACGGTATGACCGGCATCCTTGAGAAGATGATCTGCCTTGCCAACAATCCCCTTCAAATCCCGGGTCAATGTTTCCTTAAGACTTTCTGTGCTTCCTGGGACGGTGCTCTGTTCTGTCGTCATGATTTCTCCCGATCTCTGCAATGGTTGGCTGGAGAGGACGTCGGGCTGCCTGACAGGCGGCCCTTTCCATTCCTCTGACATGAATGTTGGTCGCTACCGAATGTCGGGTCTGTGCGCTGGCGAACAGACCCTGGTCATGCCGTCCGTAACATGATCGGCATGACATGGATCGTTCATGTTCTGCAACATTTAGGAGAAAAAGATGACCATAGGAACCATTCTGCTGATCGTTCTGGTCCTGTTATTGATCGGCGCCATTCCAAGCTGGCCACACAGCCGGGGCTGGGGTTACGCCCCGAGCGGTGGCATCGGACTGGTGCTGACCATCCTGCTCATCCTGATCCTGCTCGGCAAGATCTAGCCAAAACCACACCGGAGAAACCACCACATGAAGCAAAACAAAACCACTCTGATCGCCATTTCCCTGCTCCTCGCTCTCGGACTGAGCGCCTGCGACAAGCCCGGTCCGGCCGAACAGGCGGGCAAGAAAATCGATGAGGTCGCCAGCGACACCAGCAAGAAGGTCAGCGATACCGTCGACAAGGTCGAAAACAAGATGACCGAACAAGGCGCCAAGAGCGCCCAATCCTGGGATGACACCGAAATCACCGCCAGGGTCAAAGCCGAGTTTCTCGGCGAACCCGGCCTGAAGTCACTGCAAATCAGTGTCGGCACCGTCAAGGGGGTTGTCACATTGACCGGCACTGTCGATTCGAAAGCCAACAGCGACAAGGCAAAGGCCCGAGCGATGGCGATCAGCGGCGTCCGGGATGTGAATAACCAACTCGTCGTCACCTCGGCCAACTAAGGCCGAAGCACTCACCTGCAGCAAAGGAGAAAACCATGGAACTGCACAAGGAATACAAGGAAAAGATGGGCGCCCAACTCAAGGAATGGAGCGCCCAGGTCAATCTGCTGGAAGCCAAAATGGACAACTTCACGGCCGACATGAAAATCATGCGGGCCGAAGAGATTCAGGCCCTGCGCGCCAAGCAGCACGCCACCGCCGACAAGATGAAAGAACTCGGCAAGGCCAGCGGCGAAGCCTGGGAACAGGTCAGGGTTACCGCCGACCAGATGTGGGATGACCTGAAGACCGGACTGACTGACGCCCAGTCGAAGTTCAAGTAACAACGAAATCCGGCGCCTTCGGGCGCTTTTTTTGCAACGGAGGAAGACAATGCGCAAACAACTGATTGTCCTCGGGATATTGCTTCAATTTGCCCTTCCGGCGCCGGCTCAGGTCAGCTTCGGCTTTGGTTTCCAGACCGACAACATCAGCATCAGCCTGTCGACCTATCCGAATCTGGTCCGCGTGCCCGGCTACCCGGTCTATTACGCCTCCGGTCTCAATTCGAACTATTTCTTCTACGACGGCCTGTACTGGGTCTTCGAGACGGATCGCTGGTATTCGAGCTCCTGGTACAACGGGCCGTGGATGACGGTCGATCCCGAATTCATTCCGCTCTATCTGTTGCGCGTACCGGTCCGCTATTACCGCCGCCCGCCGGCCTTCTTTGTCGGCTGGCAAGCCAATTCGCCACCGCGTTGGGGTGACCACTGGGGCAACGACTGGGCGCAGCACAGAAGCGGCTGGGATCGCTGGAACCGCCGCGCCATGCCGGCACCCGCCCCGCTGCCGACCTATCAGCGCAAATACACCGGAGATCGTTACCCGTCCCGCGATCAGCAGCCGGTATTGCAGAAACGGAACTACCGCCACGAAGCCCGTGATCCGCTGGTTCGCCAGCAATCCCAGGCAGCGCCGCCAACGAGAAGTCAGCCCGAACAGGCACCGCGAGGAAGGGATGAGTCGCAGCAAAGGAGAAATCCTGAGCCGTCGGCAGCTCCACCACGCCCGGCGCCTGCAGTCCGCCAGGAAGCCCCGGTTACCCCGCGGCCCGAACGTGCAAGAGACAAGCCGGAAGCGCAGAGACAACAGCAGACCGCCCCTCGAACCGAAGAGCGCCAGGCCCCGCGCACCTACCCGCAGCCTCAGCGCGAGCCGAACATGCGCCAGCAGGCAGAACCGAACGAGCAACGTGCCCAACGACCAAGAGAGAACAAGTCCGGCCCTCGCCCGGCCGAATCAGGACAGCACTCGGGGCAACAACGCGAACGTGATAATTCTGACGAGCGCGGTCAGGGACGCGGGCGATAAGGCATGGCTTGAAGCTTTTGGGGCCGCTTTAACGCCGGAATATCCGTTGATCGAGCGTTAAAGCCCCAGACCCTCTCGTTGCGAAATTTGATGCGCAATGCGTCCTTGGCTTAGTCGCCTTGGTGTTGGCGGGATAACGCGACGGCATCGGCACCGGCCGGAAAGCGCAGGCGATCCGAGGAATCGTTGGCCGCCTGCCACACTGCTTCTGCCACATTGATCGGTTGGGTTACGTCAACGACTTGGGAAAACCCTTCGAAGATGCGATTGGCGAACAAACCGTAAGGCTCGGTGATTAACCCTCGCATGCGCTCGGCACCATTCTCGGTAAAGCGCGTATCAGGACAGTAGCCTGGTTCGATCAATTTCACGCGCACACCAAAATCGGCCAGTTCAAGCGCCAGCGATCCGGAGAAACCCTCGATTGCCGTCTTGCTTGCGGTATAGGCCGCGACGAGCGGAAATGGAGCGAGCGTCGCACTCGATGTGACATTTACGATTGTCCCGGCCTGACGTTCACGGAACCGGGGAATGACTGCCTGGCACATGGCCATCATGCCGAAGGTGTTGGTCTCGAAAATATCCCGCACGGTCGTCATCGGGGTGGCTTCGAATGCGCCGAACAGGCCGACACCGGCGTTGTTGACGAGCACGTCGATGGGGCCTGCGGCATCCAGGGCGCGAGTAATGCTTTCGGGGCTGATCACATCGAGCGGCAGAACGTGAATATCGCCCGAAGCCGGGAACAAGTCGCGGTCGGGCCGGCGCATGGTGGCGATGACTTTCCAGCCCTTGGCGAGGAAGTGGCGGGCGGTCTCGAGGCCATAGCCGGACGAACAGCCGGTGATCAGTGCAGTTTTCATGGTGACTCCTTAGGGTTGATTGACTTCGAAACCACTTTAATCCATGGTTACCGGATTATCGATAATCAAAAATCCAAACCAATTTAGCCAGAGTCCAATTGTGAGTGATCCATTATCCGAGGTCGTCAACCTCCTGCATCCGCGGGCCGCATTCGCCAATGTCATTAGCGGCAAAGGTGACTGGGCTATTCGTTACTCAGAGTATGGAAAACCGGGGTTTTGCATTGTCCTGGAAGGTAGCTGCCAACTGGCCATCGATGGCCATGAGCCTTTCGTGATCAGCGCGGGAGATTTCATCCTGTTGCCGAAGACTCCGGCGTTCACCATTTCCAGTTTCGACCCACCGGCGCCCATCCTTCTCGACCCCGACTCCTTGTCCAACGATGGCCGCGAGCTTCGCTATGGTGATCGGGAAGGAAGGCCTGACATGCGCTCCCTTGGCGGCGCCTTCCTGTTTGACAGCACCGATCCGGCACTACTGATCTCACTGCTTCCCCCTGTCGTGCATGTGCGCGGCTCGTCTCGCCTTTCGCAGTTGGTCCAGATGGTTTCGGAGGAGAGCACCAATCCTCAGCCAGGAGGCGAGTTCATACTATCCCGGCTAGTCGAGTTGCTTCTGATCGAGGCCATGCGTTCGACAACGGCGGGAAGTGCACCGCCGGGACTGCTCAAGGGGCTTGGCGACGAAAGGCTGGCGATCGCCTTGAAACAAATGCACGCGCATATCGATCAGCACTGGACTGTCGCTCAGCTGGCGAAGGCTGCGGCGCTTTCAAGATCGACCTTTTTCGAGCGGTTCACGCGCGCGGTGGGTGTCGCCCCCATGGAGTATCTCCACGCATGGCGCATGGAAATTGCAAAAGACCTGCTTGGCCGAGGCAAACTGGGAACTGCCGAGATCGCGGAACGTGTTGGCTACGGATCAAGCAGTGCCTTCAGCGTTGCCTTCAGTCGATATGCCGGGAAACCTCCGAGCCGATATGCTCGGTTGAGCGAAAACCTCCCGTAATCGACATCGGCGAAAAATTACCTAAAGAACCCTGCCGCCCCGGATTACGCGAAGCAGGATGGCGACGATGGCGATGACCAGCAGAATGTGGATGAGTCCGCCGGCGGTGTAGGCGCTAAGTAGCCCGAACAGCCACAGGATGATCAGGACAACGGCGATCGTGTAGAGCATGGTATTTCTCCTTTTGTGACTGGTTTCGATAGCGCAAGACTTGGGCAAATTGCCGCTTGCTCTCTTCAGACTCCGGGAGCGGGCAAGCACTCGCCTGCCCTATTCCCGGTTACGCCTGCGTTGTGCAGGCGTTCATGTACTCAGCGCTTGATGCGGCTGATCTTGGTGCCTTCGATACTCAGGCTGGCCATCAGGCCCTGCTGGTCGAAGATGAAGGCATAGGCGTCGTCCTTGAGTGTCGAGGTCGACAGGTTCTTGGCGACACCTTCGTTGACGACGACCACGCTGGGGCCGACACCGAATTCCCAGCCCTTGGATTTGTCGAGGTATTTGACGGCCTTGTCGCTCATCAGGAAGACGACGTAGCCGTAGGATTCAGCGCCGGCTTGCCAGCCCCAGGAGGCAGACACGGAGTTGTAGTAGCCGGACTGCTTGCCGCTCTTGGTCAGTACGCCTTCGCCGTAGCTACCGCCAAAGACCAGGCCGGCTTTGAGTATCTTGGGGAAGACCAGGATGCCCTTGGCCTTCTTGGCAAGGCTTTCGGCGACCGGGTTGGTCTTGTAGAGCGATTGCAGGGCCTGGGCGGCATCCTGGTCGAGATCTTCCGCGCTCGCGGCAATTGCCTGACCGCTCAATGTGCCGAACGAAAATGTAGCGGCGGTGATGAGAATAAGGTTTTTCAAAACGTGGCGTCTGGTAGTCATGATCTTGTCCTGTCCGTATGGGTTGATTGGAAATGGAGCAATCGACAGCGAGGCGCACGGCACAGCTTTCTCTCGGTCATGCCCCATGAGTCGATACTTGAGCTTAGAAGCATGGCCGCCGCGATTCCGTTCGCTGGCACACATAGACCAGACGTGCATGGACTACACTGAAATTGGCCGCAAAATGCACAGACACAAGCGTGCGCCAGCACACAGAAAACCGGCCGTAAAGTGGCTATATGTTGAACCTACAGAGCCTACAATCATGATCGAACCGCTACTACTCGCCGCCGCCCGTATCTCGACTTTCAATGACAAGGTACTGCTGACCAACGCCAGCGGCTTTTTCTTCGAGCGCGACGAACGGCTGTTTCTGGTGACCAGCCGCCACGTTGTATTCAGCAAATCGATCAAGCACTACCCGACCCGGATCGAGATCGAGTTGCATACCAATGCAAGCAACATCGCCGAATCGACGGGGTTTTCGATTCCGCTCTACCGCAACAGCAAGAGTCTTTGGCGCCAGGGGCTGGATACAGCAGGTGACATTGACGTTGCCGTCATCGAAATCAACCGCAAGGCGCTGCCCACGACGGCGGTCTATCGTGCCTTCAGCCCGCGCCACCTGTTGTCCAGTCTCGACCATGTCGAGGTCGGCTCATCATTGCTCATTGTCGGCTTCCCGCTTGGCTTCCACGACGCGCTCCATCACACGCCGGTGGTCCGCCACGCCATTATCGCCTCGTCATTCGGCATGCGTTTTCAGGGGGAAGGTTTCTTTCTGACCGATGCCCGCACCCATCGCGGCAGCAGCGGTGCGCCGGTCGTCATGCGCGCGGCCCAGACCACGCCGGACCTTGGCGATCTGCCGTGGATGCTGCTCGGCATTCATTCGTCCCGCTTCGATGTCGGCAATCGCGATCTGGTTGAAGATGAAGCGCTGGGACTGAACGGTGCCTGGTATGCCGACATCCTGCTCAAGCTGACGGAAGGCTAATAACCGGGTTCAGTGCCTTGCCCGGGTCACGTTTTCGGCCTGCAGGCCGCGCAATATTTTCTGATAGGCCTCCGCAAACAGCTGCACGCCGTCAACCTGCAGGCTGGCGCCGACCGCATCCAGATCGATGCCCAGTTCTATCAGCGCCTGAATGTGGATCTGCGCTTCGTCCAGGCCTTCCGGCAGGGTGTTGGCAACCCGGCCATGTTTCCGGAAAGCGGCCAGCGTGGCGTCGGGCAGCGTATTGATGCTTTCCCGGCCGATCAGCGGTTCGACATAGAGCACGTCGCTGTACGCCAGATTCTTGCTGCCGGTGCTCGCCCACAACGGCGTCTGCGGCCGTATCCCGGCCAGCCGCAGCAGGGCAAAATCCGGCCCGTGAAACAGGTCGCGGTAGCGACCATGGCAGCATTTGGCCAGGGCGACACCGGATCGTCCGCTGAGCCGTGCGGCATGCATGGTGCCGAGCGCTTCGAGGCGTTGATCGACCTGGGTATCGACGCGGCTCAGGAAGACGCTGGCCACCGACCGCAAATGCCGGGCTTGGCCACCGCTTTCCAGCCAGCGCATCGCCCCGCGCAGGTAGGCCTGGGCCACGGCCTCATACTGGGCCGGCGAAAAGATCAGGGTGACGTTCACCGAGATGCCTTCCACGGTCAACCGGAAAAAAGCCTCAATTCCGGAAGGGGTGGCCGGCACCTTGATCAGGACATTGTCCAGACCGACCAGGCCGTGCAAACGCCGCGCCGCAGCAACGGTGCCCACCGTATCGTTGGCCAGCGCCGGCGACACCTCAAGGCTGACATAACCGACCTCACCCCGACTTTCCCGGAAGGCCGGCAGCAACATGGCGCAGGCGGCGCGGATGTCGGCAACGATGAGCGATTCGTAACAAGCCTCGGCATCCTGCCCGGCGCCGCGCAGGCGCTCCAGATCGTCGCGGTAATAGGTACCGTTGGCGATGGCCTTCTCGAAAATGGATGGATTCGAGGTCACGCCATCGATGCCGTCCTCGTTGATCAGGCGCTGCAGGCCGCCCTCGCGGAGCAGGGTACGCGACAGGTTGTCGAGCCAGATGTGCTGGCCGATGGCCTTGAGTTCCAGTAACGGGTTCTGGCTCATCATTTGGCTCCCGACCACTGCCATTCGAGAATTTCCGGCATGTCTTCACCGTGTTCGAGGATGTATTGGGCGTGCTCGTTGAGCTTGTCGCGCATCGCCTGCTTGATGTGCGCCGCCTGCGCCTGCAGCTTGGGCACGCGGCTGGCGACATCCATGACCAGATGGAAACGGTCGAGGGTGTTGAGGACGACCATGTCGAACGGTGTCGTCGTCGTGCCCTCCTCCTTGTAGCCGCGGACGTGCAGGCGGGCGTGATTGGTCCGCCGGTAAGTCAGGCGGTGGATAAGCCACGGGTAGCCGTGGTAGGCGAAGATGATCGGCTTGTCGGCGGTGAACAGCGAATCGAACTCGTCGCTCGACAGGCCATGCGGGTGCTCTTCCTGCGGTTGCAGGGTCATCAGGTCGACGACGTTGATGAAGCGGATTTTCAGGGTCGGCGTCAGTTTATGCAGGATGTCGATGGCGGCGAGCATTTCCAGGGTCGGCACGTCGCCGGCCGCGGCGAGCACGATGTCCGGCTCGCCCGGCTGGTCGTTGCAGGCCCATTCCCAGAGGCCGATACCGGCGCTGGCGTGGTTGATCGCGGCTTCCATGTCGAGCCACTGCCAGTCCGGCTGCTTGCCGGCGACGATGACATTGACCAGGTTGCGGCTCTTGAGGCAGCGGTCGGTGACGTAGAGCAGCGTGTTGGCATCGGGCGGCAGATAGACGCGGATGATGTCGGCCTTCTTGTTCACCACGTGGTCGATGAAGCCCGGGTCCTGGTGCGAGAAACCGTTGTGGTCCTGGCGCCAGACGTGCGAGGTGAGCAGGATGTTGAGCGAGGCAATCGGCCGCCGCCAGGGAATCTCGCCGCACATCTTGAGCCACTTGGCGTGCTGGTTGAACATCGAATCGACGATGTGGATGAAGGCTTCGTAGCACGAGAACAGGCCGTGCCGACCGGTCAGCAGGTAGCCTTCAAGCCAGCCCTGACAGGCGTGTTCGGAAAGCACTTCCATGACCCGGCCATCCGGCGCCAGATGGTCGTCGCCTTCGAAATGTTCGGCCATCCAGGTCCGGTTGGTGACCTCGAACACAGCACCGAGGCGGTTGGAAGCCGTTTCATCCGGGCCGAAGATGCGGAAGTTGTCCGGGTTCTGGCGCATCACATCGCGCAGGAAGACGCCCATGGCGCGCGTCGCCTCGGCCACCGAACCGCCCGGCGTCGGCACCGCCACGGCGTAGTCGCGATAATCCGGCAGGCGCAGGTCGCGCAGCAGGGCGCCGCCGTTGGCGTGCAGGTTGGCACCCATGCGCCGTTGGCCGGCCGGGGCCAGCGCGGCAATCTCGGGCATCAGCCGGCCGCCTTTGTCGAACAATTCGGCCGGCTTGTAGGAGGCCATCCATTCGCCCAGCAATTCCACATGTTCCGGCTTGTCCATGTCGCTGAACGGCACCTGGTGCGAACGCCATGAGCCTTCGCTCTGCTTGCCATCGACCGTTTTCGGCCCGGTCCACCCTTTCGGCGAACGCAGGATGATCATCGGCCAGCGCGGCCGGCTCTCATCGCCACCTTCGCGCGCCTGGCGCTGGATGGCGGCAATGCTGGCCATGGCCGTGTCGACCGCAGCAGCCATCAATTGGTGCATGGTTTCCGGGTCGTCGCCCTCAACGAAAATGGGGTGGTAGCCGTAGCCGACGAACAGGCATTCCAGCTCGGTGTGGCTGATGCGGGCCAGGATGGTCGGGTTGGCGATCTTGTAGCCGTTGAGGTGGAGGATGGGCAGCACGGCGCCATCGGTGCGCGGATTGAGGAATTTGTTGGAATGCCAGGAGGTGGCCAGCGGCCCGGTTTCCGCCTCACCGTCGCCGACGACGCAGCAGGTGATCAGGTGCGGATTGTCGAACACGGCGCCGTAGGCATGGAACAGGGCGTAACCCAGTTCGCCGCCTTCGTGGATCGATCCCGGCGTGTCCGGCGAGGCGTGGCTGGGAATACCGCCGGGGAAGGAGAACTGCTTGAACAGTCGGCGCATGCCCTCTTCGTCTTGCGAGATGTCCTGGTAAAACTCGCTGTAGCTGCCTTCCAGCCAGGTATTCGCCACCACCCCCGGGCCGCCATGGCCGGGGCCGGCGATGAAGATCATGTTCAAGTCATACTGGCGGATCGCCCGGTTCATGTGCACGTAAATGAAGTTCAAACCCGGCGTCGTGCCCCAGTGGCCGAGCAGGCGCGGCTTGATGTTGGCCAGGCTGAGCGGCGTTTTGAGCAGCGCGTTGTCGAGCAGGTAGATCTGGCCGACCGACAGGTAGTTGGCGGCGCGCCACCAGGCGTTCATTTGGTCGAGTTCGTCGGCGGCCAGCGGCATGTGGGTCGTGAGCATTTGCTTATCCTTGATCGTGTTCATAGGGCGCCGGCCTTGCGTAGACGGGCTTGCAGGGCTTCGAGTTCGTCGAGCAGTTGCAGGGCCAGCGCGGCGCCGGCCAGATTGACGCCGAGATCGCGTTGCAGCCGGATGGCGACCGTGGCCCGCCGCAGGTGGGTGCCGGTAAAGCGCCAGCGATGCGGCTCCCGGCCAATCGGTGACAAAACGCCTTCATCGACCAGTTCGACGATGGTTTCAACCCGCACGGCACAGGCCTGGCAGACTTCGCTGATGGTCAGGTCGGTTTGCTCTTCGAGAATGATCGCGCTCGGTTGCGGCAGCATCTTGTCCATGCTTATGCTCCCAGTCTGGAACGTGGCTTGAAGGATTTGAACTGCTCGGCCATGCTGGTGTAGAAAGCCTTGTCAGCATCACTTTCAGCCGTCGGCAATGCCACCTGCAAGACAACGTAAAAATCGCCCGGCGTGTTCCCCGGAATGCCTTTGCCCTTGAGCCGCAGCTTGCCGCCGGATTTCGAATTTGGCGGAATTTTCAGGTCGACCGTAGCGTTCGGCGTCGGCACGCTGACCGTCGCCCCCAGGGCCGCCTCCCACGGTGCCAGCGGCAAATCGAGAAAGACATCGCGCTGCTCGACCCGGAAATGGGCGTGCGGATTGAACGCCACCTCGAGATAGAGATCACCGGCCTTGCCCTGACCGATGCCCGGTGCCCCCTGCCCGGCCAGACGAATGTGCTGCCCGGCGCGAACCCCGCGCGGAATGGTGACATTGAGCTGATGCGAGCGCATCGTCACCCGGCCGTTGGCATCCACCTCGGGCGTGCCGAGCGTGATGACCCGGGTGGCGCCGTTATAAGCGTCGGCCAGATCAATCATGACCTGAGCGTGCCGGTCCTCGCCGCGGACATGGAATTCCGGGCGGCTCCTGCCACCACCAGCAAAACCACGCCCATACAGGGACGCGAAAAAATCGCTGAAATCCTCCGCGCCCTGGCCTGCCTCCCCGTCACCGGAAAACTCAAAACCGGCGTTCCAGTCCGGCGGCGGCCGGAAATCCTGCCCGGCCTGCCAGTTGGCGCCCAGCCGGTCGTAGGCGGCGCGCTTTTCGATATCCTTGAGCACCGCATTGGCCTCGCCGAGTTCCTTGAAACGCGCCTCGGCCGCCGGATCCTTGCTGACATCGGGATGGTATTTGCGCGCCAGTTGCCGGTAGGCGCGCTTGATCTCGTCCTGGGTCGCGTCGCGCGCCACCCCCATGATCTTGTAGTAGTCCTTGAATTCCATGTAATGGCTTCTCTCGGGTCGCATTTCTCGACAGCCATGACTATGCATGCCCTGCACAAACGATTCAGTGCGCCAGCCAACATAAACCACCGGGAATTCAGGCTGTGTGTGTTGGCGAACAGAAAGCCGCGCGCCATCGTTAGATCATGACCAACTGACCGGCCATCAAGGAATCACCATGAAAAGAACTGCATCAGCCGCGTGGACCGGCGGCCTCCAGAAAGGCGCCGGAACCATTTCGACGCAGAGCGGTATCTTGGCCAAGGCCCAATACGGCTTCAAGGAGCGCTTCGAGAAAGGCCCCGGCACCAACCCGGAAGAGCTGATCGCCGCTGCCCACGCCGGCTGTTTCAGCATGGCCCTGGCGGCCCAGCTGGAGAAGGACGGGATGACGCCGAAACGCCTGCAGACCGAGGCTACCGTGAGCTTCGGCAAGGTCGACGGTGCCTTCTCGATCACCGCCATCCATCTCGACCTGAAAGCCAGTGTTCCGGGAGCAAGCAAGGCCGATCTGGAACGCGTCGCCAATATCGCCAAACATGAATGTCCGGTATCAAAACTATTGAACGCGCCAATCACCCTGGCCGTCCAACTCGAAACCCTGTGAGGTAATCCCATGAAAAAACTTGCCGTTATCTTGATTGCCATCACCAGCCTGTTATCCGGCTGTGTCGTCTACGACGGTCCTTACCGTGACGGCGACAGACACCGCGGTGATCGCGATGGCCAGGCGAATCGCAGCCATGATCGCAGCCATGATCGTGACCGCGATGGCGTGCCGGATCGCCAGGACAGGCGCCCGCACAATCCGACCCGTTACTAGCCGATGAAAACCGCCGAGCAACTGGCCGCGCTGTTCCCCCGCGAAAGCGACATTCCCGCCGACTGTCGCATCCTGGCGCCGATCCATCAGCGCGCCATCCTGATCAACGGTGAAATGCGCATCTGGAAGGGCGAGACGCGGACGGTGCATTCACCGGTCTGCGTCCAGGGTGCCGACGGCAATCTGAGCCATGTCGAATTGGGCAGCGTGCCGGTCACCGGCACCATCGAGGCCGATGCGGCGCTGGCCGCCGCGGTAACCGCCTACGATCACGGCCGTGGCACCTGGCCGAACCTGTCGGTGGCCGAGCGCATCGCCTGCGTCGGCGACTTCACCAACCAGATCGTTGCCCGCCGGCGCGAGATCGTGAACCTGATCATGTGGGAAATCGGCAAGAGCCAGGCCGATTCGCAGAAGGAATTCGACCGCACCATCGACTACATCCGCGCCACCGTCGAGGAACTCAAGCGCCTCGACAACAGCAACTCGCGCTTTGAGATCGTCGACGGCACCATCGCCCAGATCCGCCGCTCGCCGGTCGGTATCGCGCTGTGCATGGGGCCGTACAACTACCCGATGAACGAGACCTTCAGCACGCTGATCCCGGCGCTGATCATGGGCAATGTCGTGCTCTTCAAGCCTCCGCGCTTCGGCGTGCTGCTCTACTACCCGATGCTCGAAGCCTTCCGCAGCGCCTTTCCGCCCGGTGTCATCAATATCGTTTACGGCCAGGGGCACGTCGTCGTGCCGCACATCATGGGTTCCGGCCAGGTCAATGTGCTGGCCCTCATCGGTTCCTCCGAAGTGGCCGATCAGCTCAAGAAATCGCACCCGAAAACCAACCGCCTGCGCGCCATCCTCGGCCTCGGCGCCAAGAACGCGGCAATCATCATGGCCGATGCCGACATCGAACTGACGGTCAAGGAATGCATCACCGGTTCGCTCTCCTTCAACGGCCAGCGGTGCACGGCGATCAAGATGATCCTGGTGCACCAGTCGATTGCCGAGCAGTTCCTGCGCCGCTTCTGCGAGGAAGTCGGCAAGCTGGCCATCGGCATGCCGTGGGAGTCGGGTGTCATGCTGACGCCACTGCCCGAGATGGAAATGGTTGCCTACATGAACACATGCATCGTCGATGCTGTGGCAAAAGGCGCCAAGGTGATCAATCCGGGCGGCGGCACCACGGTTGAAACGCTGTTCTATCCGGCCGTGCTTTTCCCGGTCAAGGAAGGCATGAAACTTTACCGCGAGGAACAGTTCGGGCCGATCATCCCGGTCGCTACCTTCGAGGACATCGAGACGCCGCTCGACTACGTCATCACCTCCGACCACGGCCAGCAGGTCAGCATCTTTGGCAGCAATCCCGAGCAGATCGCCTCGCTGGTCGATACCCTGGTCAACCAGGTTTGCCGGGTCAATATCAACTGCCAGTGCCAGCGCGGCCCGGACGTTTTTCCCTTCGTCGGGCGCAAGGATTCGGCCGAAGGGACGCTGTCCGTCCATGACGCCCTGCGCGCCTTCTCGATCCGCACCATGGTCGCCGCCAAGCAGACCGACGCGTCGAAAAAACTGCTCGACGCCATCGTCCTCGGCAACAAATCGAACTTCATCAATACCCACTTCATTCTCTGAAACGGGAGGAATTTCCCGACAGAAGCGTGGTCATCCCGATAACGGCACGAAACTACATGAAAGTAGGCGCTGGCATGACCAAATCAGACATCGGCATCATTGGCCTTGGCGTGATGGGCGCCAATCTGGCGCTCAACCTGAGCGACAAGGGCTACCGGGTGAGCGTGTACAACCGGACGAGCGCCGTTGCCTCCAAATTCATCCATGCCCACGGCCAAGGCCGGGCCATCACCGTGGCCCACAGTCTTCAGCAACAGGTCAGCCAGCTTGGCTCGCCCCGCGTGATTCTGCTCATGGTGACGGCCGGTCGGGCCGTCGAGGCGGTCATCGAACAACTGCAACCCTTGCTCGAACCCGGCGACATCGTGATCGACGGCGGCAACTCCAACTATCAGGACAGCAATCGCCGCTGGCTTGAGCTTGCCGCCTGGGGCATCCATTTCGTCGGCATGGGTGTTTCCGGTGGCGAAGACGGCGCCCGCTTCGGGCCGTCACTGATGCCCGGCGGGGCTGCCACTGCCTGGCCCGTCATCCGCGACATGTTTCAGGCCATCGCCGCCCAGGTTGACGGCGTGCCGTGCTGCCAATGGCTGGGCGATGGTGGCGCCGGCCATTACGTCAAGATGATTCACAACGGTATTGAATACGGCGACATGCAATTGATCGCCGAAGTCTGCCACCTCATGCAGCATGCCCTCGGCCTCAGCCATGACGAGATGGCCGACTGCTTCGCGACCTGGAATGGCGGTCGGCTTGAATCCTATCTGATCGACATCACTGCCCGCATACTGCGTCAGCGCGACCGCGACGGCAGCCCTCTGGTGGACAAGATTCTCGACCAGGCCGGGAATAAAGGCACCGGTGTGTGGACCGCTCATGATGCCCTCGACAACGCCGTGCCGCTGACCCTGATCAGCGAAGCTGTGCATGCCCGCATGCTGTCGGCGCGCAAGACCGAGCGGGTTGCGGCGGCGGCGTTGCTCGGCAGCGTGCCGACGCTCGTGCCGGAGGCGGAGAGATCGATGTATCTCAACGCGCTGCACGACGCTTTGTACGCCGCGAAACTGGTCTCCTACGCCCAGGGCTTCATGCTCATGCAAGCCGCCGCCAAAACCAACGGCTGGGCCTTGCCGTTCGGTGACATCGCCCTGCTCTGGCGGGCCGGCTGCATCATCCGCAGCCGCTTTCTGGCCGACATCAAGAACAGCTTTGAGCGCCAGCCCGTGCCGCCCAGCCTGCTGCAGGACCCGTTCTTTGCGGCCGAAGTCAAAAGCTCGGAAGCCGGCTGGCGCCTGGCGGTGATGCTCGCAGTCGGAAAAGGGGTGGCGGCGCCGGCCCTGAGTTCGGCCCTGGCCTATTACGACGGCTACCGTTGCGCCAACGGCTCGGCCAACATCATTCAGGCGCAGCGCGATTTCTTCGGCGCGCATACCTATCAGCGCATCGACAGCGACCAGGCCAAGCATTTTCACACCCGCTGGCTGGGCGATGGCGGCGAAGAGGTCGCGTCATGAGTTGCGCCAGCGAATCGCACGCCTACGTCATCTTCGGGGCGACCGGCAATCTGGCGATGGCCAAGCTCCTGCCCGCCTTGTACCAGTTGCACAGCCTCGGTCACCTGGCGCCGGAGGTCCGCATCCTCGGCTGCGGCCGGACGCCCTATGCCCAGGACAGTTGGCGAGACGAGGTCGGAAAGCATCTGCAAGTATCCGATGGCGGGCTGCTCGACAGTTTTCTCCAGCGCATTGATTATCTTGCCGGCAACCTCGATGACGCCGCCTTCTATCAGGCGCTTGACGCCTGGATAGGGACCAGCGAATGCGGCAACAACGTCATTTTCTATCTCTCGGTCAGTCCCGAGTTGTATGTTCCGATCACCGTCGGGCTGGCCCAGGCCGGCTTGCTGGCGGAGCGCACTGGCTGGCGACGGATGGTCATCGAAAAGCCCTTCGGCCACGACCTGCAATCGGCCCGCGACTTGCAGCATGAACTCAACACACGCCTGGACGAAGAGCAGATTTACCGCATCGATCATTACGTCGGCAAGGAATCCGTCCAGAACGTGCTGGTCCTGCGTTTTGCCAACATGATCCTGGAACCCCTGTGGAACCGGCATTACATCGATCAGGTACAAATCACCCATGCCGAAACCATCGGCCTGGACGGCCGAGCCGACTACTACGACCGACATGGCGGGGCGACGCGCGACATGATCCAGAGCCACCTGTTGCAGGTGCTCGCCCTGCTGGCAATGGAACCGCCGGTTTCGCTCGAGGCCGAAGCGCTGCGTGACGAAAAGGTCAAGGTGCTGCGCTCGATTCGCCCGCTTGACCCGTCACAACTGGCCACCCATGCCGTGCGCGCCCAGTATGCCGGCTACCAGCAGGAAGCCGGCGTCGCCGCCGGCAGCCATACGGAAACCTACGCCGCCCTCAAGCTCTACGTGGATAACTGGCGCTGGCGCGACGTGCCCTTCTATCTGCGTACCGGCAAGCGCCTCAAGGAGCGCCGTTCGATGGTTGCCGTGCGTTTTCGCGAACCGCCGATGCAGCTATTTCAGGGAACGGGCGCTTCCGCCGTGCATCCAAACTGGCTGCTGATCGGCATTCAGCCGGACGATGTGGTGCAGATGGAAATTTCCGCCAAGGTGCCCGGCCAGGAAACGCGCACCCGCCAGATTTCGATGGATGCCTCGGTCGGCAATCCCGGCGAACGCATGGCCGACGCTTACGAAGAATTGCTGATCGATGTCATTCAAGGCAATCGGTCGCTCTTCCTGCGCTATGACGAGGTCAAGGCGGCGTGGAGCATCGTCGATCCTTTCATGCGCGGCTGGGCCGATGACGAGCACCCGCCATTGCAATATCCGTCAGGCAGCTGGGGACCGAAAGCGGCGGACCGGATTTTTGGTCAGACTGACCGGGAATGGCGGCAGACCCTGAGTTGCAACGGCAAACCCGAAGGCCAAGGCTGATGCTCCCGGTCAACAGCAAAATATTGCCAAAACCGGAAGATGTCGCCGCTCAGGCCTGCCGCATCATCATCGCCGAAGCCGACGCGGCGCTCCGTGAGCGTCAGATATTTCGCATCGTCCTGGCCGGTGGCAATACGCCGCGACGAACCTATGAAATGCTCGCCGGGATGGCTCAGGACTGGAGCGCCTGGGAAATATTCTGGAGTGACGAGCGTTGCCTGCCGGCCGACCACCCCGGCCGCAACTCACGCATGGCACACGATGCCTGGCTTCTACCCGTGGCCATACCGGCCAGCCAGATTCACCCGATTCCGGCCGAACTCGGTGCAGTACGGGCGGCTGCCGAATATTCAACACTGGTTGTCGACCGGCAGCCCTTCGATCTGGTGCTGCTCGGCATGGGAGAAGATGGGCACACCGCCAGCCTGTTTTCAACGAACGGCGACCATGTTGCCCCGGTGATTGCCGTGCACGGCGCGCCAAAGCTGCCCGGCGAGCGGGTCAGCCTGAACTTTCAGACCTTGCGCACGTGCCGCCAGCAACTGGTATTGGTCACCGGTGCAGAAAAATCAGCTGCCCTGCTCGCCTGGCAACAAGATGCCGACCTGCCCATTGCGCATGCCGTGCGCAACGATGCCTGCCTGCTGGCCGATGCCGAGGCTGGCCAGTCAGCGAATTTCGTGGCGCCGGTTCTTTGAATTCGATCGACGGCTCTTGCCGCTCTGCCGCCTGGCGTAAACCGCCATCAAAGGCGTTACCGAAATCCCGTGCAGGATGATCGATGCGGCCACCGCCGAGAGGGTGAGATTGATCGCCTGGTCGGCCAAGGGGCCGGCGAATCCGTGATTCAGGGCAAACATCAGGTAGTAGATCGAACCGATACCGCGAATGCCGAACCAGGCTATCAACAGCCGCTGATCACCCGAGACCTGCGCGCCCAGCAAACCCAGCCATACCGAGACCGGGCGCAGGACAAAAAACAGGAGAACGAGGAAGACAATCGTCTCCAGATCGACATCGATATAGGCCAGCATAGCCCCCACGGCGAGGACGATGACCAGTTCGGCAATGCGTTCAAGCTGCTCGTTGAAACCGCGCACGGCCTGCATCAGGTAAGGGCCGGCCAGATCGGGATGGGTCGCCACGGCGAGATGAGCCTCCTTGTCCGGCAAGCCGGCCGTTACTGAATCCGGCACCTTTTGCGAAGCTGTGCGCTCCTTGACGCGCTGCAAGGCCAGACCGGCGGCGAAAACGGCAAGAAAACCATAAGTCGAGGCCAGCTGCGCCACACCGAAGGCCAGCGCGACCAACCCGAGGGCGAGGAATTCGTCGAGCCCGACGGCTTCCTGGTGCTGCGTTCGCAGATGGAGCACCAACCGGCCGATCATCGTGCCGAGCAGGGCGCCGATAAACAAGCCGCCGACCAGCGCCCAGACCACGTCGATGGCCAGCCAGCGCCAGCCCCACGTCCCGAGTTCGTGCATGCCGAGCAAGCCAAGGCCGAGCATGACGAAGGGAAAGGCGGCACCATCATTGAACCCGCCCTCGCCACTCAGGCTGAAGCGCAGGCGGTCGCGATCAGACGTTTCCTCAACCTGGACATCCGATGCCAGCACGGGGTCGGTCGGCGCCAGGATGCCCCCGAGCAGGATTGCTGCGCCAATCGACATGCCAAGCAAAAAGAAACCGACCAGCGTGATGAGGCCAACGACCAGCGTCATCGAGACAAACGCCAGCCGCAAGGGCAAGCGCCAGTGATGGCTGGAGAACGGCAGGCCCAGCTTCAAGCCAACCGAAAACAATGAAATCAACACGGCAACTTCAGCGACTCGCTCAAGTAGACCGGAAACGAGATGCGGATCAGCCGTCATCAAACCCAAACCGCCAGTCCCCAGCAGGTATCCGACCGCCAGATAGAACATCGAGGCACTGAGCGGAAGTCGCTTCATCAACGTTCCGGACAGGACCATGGTGATCAGGAGAGCGCCGACAACCAGCGCCCAAAGGAAAAATGACATTTCAGCCGGCTCCTGTTGAACTGCGAATACGCCAAGCGCTCAAATGACAAGCCTGGTGCACTATCTGCCAGGGAAAATGCCATTTCCGTTCGGCAACGCATATAGGACAAACGGGTACCTTGTGTGCGCTGCCGCACAGAGCAGTTTTGTTCTGGGTGACATTGTCTTCGCGGCTATATAACGGAGGTTCAAGATGAACGAGATGAAGATTTTGGGAATCGTTGGCAGTCTGCGTAAAAGCTCCTACAACGCTTTCGCCCTGAAAGCCGCGCAGGAATTGCTGCCCGAGGGCGTAACGCTGGAAACAGTCAGCCTTCATGGCATTCCGGTTTTCAATCAGGATGACGAATTAACGCCCCCCGCCGCCGTGCTTGAATTCAAGCAGAAGATCGCGGCCGCCGATGCCATCCTGTTTGCCACGCCCGAATACAACTACTCGCTGCCCGGTGGTTTGAAAAATGCCATCGACTGGGGCACCAGGCCCTATGGTCAAAGCGCATGGATGGGCAAAACCGCGGCCATCATGGGTGTTTCCATCGGCAACTTCGGTACGGCGCGGGCACAATACGATCTGCGCAAAATTCTCGTCGCCCTCGACATGCCGGTCGTCGTTCAACCCGAAGTCATGATCGGCAACGCTGCCGAACGATTCGACCCGAACGGCGTCCTGACCGACGAACGAAGCCGGGAACTCATCCGAAAACTGTTGAGCACGCTGGTCCAACTGGAAAAATCGGCGCGCCGGGCCAAGGGTGATCCGGTTTAGCCTTCATGACATGGCGTAGCGCCGGCAGAAACCGGGAGCGTCGCCATCTCGCCGCAGGCACATCAAACGGTCTCATGGCCTATTGCCTCTCCGGATCGACCCCTGCGCCACGACAGGCAGATCCCGGTTCACACCGTATTCACGGCATCTTTGAATTCACCGACTGCAGCCTTGATGACTTCCCGAGCCACTTCCGTCTCATGCTCCGTTCTGGTCTCTGCGACCAGCACGACCTGCAGACTACCCCCCAAACCATCTTGTGCGACGACTTTTCGGACAGCTTGGGCGAATCCCCGAAATACGCCTGCCATCCAATATCGGATAACCTTTACGGTTATGGATGGTTGTGCCACGGCCAATTTGCTCAGGCACCGTTGGCTTGCTGCAGCAATGCCGACAGAGCCATGCATCAATCAGCGCAGACCAGCGCTTTGGCCGCGATGCTTATATTCCATCGACCTAACCCGGGGTTCGGTTCGCTTGCGCACACAAGGCAAAAATACTTGCCCGGATTTGCCGGGCAGCTCTTTCGGCTTCAAGGTTTAATCGATGAATACGATGGCCAGAGCCAGCGCAAAGAACAACATGATCGCCGGAAGCGTGTAGTCAACAACAAGGCCGCCTGCCGCGATAAGGTCAATTGAATAAAGCATTCCGTGTTCCCCCATGTCGTGATGGACTATGAAACCCCGCAACGGGAAGGCGGTCGGTGCGCTGGCAAACACTTGGGAAAATCGCATTTGGGCCATACGACCAGACCTTGCCCTTCCCTTGCTACGGTCAACCGGAAAAAATGGCCAAAAATGAAATTGAATCGGCTAGCGTCTGGCTTGCCACTTTTCACCGCTGGACCAGTAAGGCGCGGCGATTTTGCGAAAGCGCGGCCAGAGGTGGCGATGAAAGCTGATCATCGGATGGCGGAGCCTTTTCACCCCTTTTCGGCCGACGGCAATTTACCTGGCGGCCGGTCAAATCAATGGAATATCTATTCGCCCTTGGCGACAAAGTGCAGCTTTGTCGTGTTTCCCGAGGCGGAAACCCGAATGTGCCGGGTTTGCCACGCCCCGTCGATTTCAACGGCAATCTGATAGCGGCCGGCCGGCAGTTTCACGTAAAGCAGCGGCCCTTCGGTCACGCCGGAAACCATGACCTGACCGTTGCGACGGCTGACCGTAAAGGGAATCGACGCCAGATAGTGGCCATCCCGACCGGTCAGCAAGACTTGAACGTTATAGGCCGTCGCTAGCGCGCGCATTTCGCTCATGGCTTCGTCGCCGACGCCACCGCTCAGCCAGGAAACATCGGCCCCCTGGCTGATTTCGGATTTGGTTTTTGCGGCATTTTCCGGGTCGACCGCAAGCACAGCGGAAGATTGCAGGGCGGCAGCCAGTGCGACCATCGCCAGGCGGATCGGAAAGCCCCTTCCGCCATTT
Organism: Betaproteobacteria bacterium HGW-Betaproteobacteria-4; assembly: GCA_002840785.1. Classification (GTDB taxonomy): domain Bacteria; phylum Pseudomonadota; class Gammaproteobacteria; order Burkholderiales; family Rhodocyclaceae; genus Azonexus. Next base: position 102,529 of record PHCH01000002.1, read on the forward strand.
TTCGTCAGACTTTTCATGGTTGCACCTCAGCGATACTGGTTACGATCATTGCCACCCCGTTGCCGGTCATCCCGGTCGTTGCCGCGATGATCGTTGCGCCGTCCGTCGCGCCGATCATCCTGACGGTGCCGGTTGCGCTCCTGATAACGCGGAACGTACTGGTCGTTGTACCAACGCTCGCGGACGAAATAGACCCGCTCGTCACAGGCGTTGTAGGCCGCGCAGTGCCGGCGCCAGTTCTTGGCATGGCCCGGTGGCACGTGCAGGTAAATCGGCGAGCGGGCGGACGGCCCGCGCCGGATCATGCGCGGTTGCGAGTAAAGCAATTGCGGCCGCGGATAGTCACCGATGTCGATACGGCCATAAAAACCAGGCTGGCCGAGCGTGACTGACACCCCGACATCGGCGGCCTGCACCGGCACCGAAACACCGGCCAGCGCCACGCCGAGCAGTAACAGGTTCAAATTCATGATGAAACTCCTTGGCGCGTTGTGGCGCTTATTTCTTGTCACCCTGGGCCGCATCCTGAATCTTGTCGCCAGCCTTTTCGACTTCCTGGCCGACCTTTTCGGCCGCCTGATCGACTTGCTTGCCCGCCTGCTCAATCGGCCCTTCCTTCTTCTCGCAGCCGCTCAGGGCGACGAGCAAGGCGGCCAACATGACGGCTGCGCTGAGTGTTTTTCCTGGTTTGATCATTTGCTTCTCCTTGAGCCCGCCATCAACGGATGCCCCGACCGATCAGGCCGGACGCATCGCGTTTGATCACGTTCCCTTATTTGGCAACTTCGTGACCGATGACGCCACCAACGACAGCGCCACCCACTGTTCCGGCAGCACTGCCGCCGGTTAATACTGCGCCACCGATGGCGCCGGCACCGGCGCCGATGGCGGTGCTCTGCCCTTGCGACGACATGCCGGAACAGGCGCCGAGACTGAGCAAGGCGGCCACGACGACTGCGTTGAGCGAAACTCTCTGCCTATTTTTCATGGAACTGACTCCTTGGAACGATCTTGTCTGACGCCTGAACTGGCGTCAGCGATTACTTGTTGAAACGTGTCTTGGCCTGGCTCAGGCAAGAATCCTTGGCGGCACCCGCAAAGGTGTCGCACTTTTCCTTGGCCACGGCATAGTTGGCATCGCTCTTGTCTTCAGCGGCGTCCTTGCGTGCTTCGACACCCGCTTTGCTGGCATCGCTACGTGCATCAACCGTCTTTTCAGCGGCCGTGGCATTGGCTTCGGAGGTCTTCATTTGTGCCTTGGCATTGGCCTTGGCGGTGGTTTCTGCGGCCTTGGCTTCCTTGACGCAGACATCCTTGGCATTGCCGGCCAGGTCATCGCACTTTTCGACAGCCACGTCGCGATCAGCCTCGGCCTTGGCGACTCGGGCTTCGTAACTATGTTTCTGCGTCGGCTCGTAGGCAGCCTTGAGATCGGCTTCAGCGACCTTCTCCTTGCCCTTGGCTTCAAGCGTGCAGACATCCTTGGCATTGCCCGACAGCGAACCGCAAGTGGTCTTGGCGGCCTTGTACTCGGCGGAAATCTTGTCTTTGGCAGCCTTGTAGTCGGTCTTTGACATGCCTTCAGCCAAAGCGCCGGTGCTGAAAGCCATAGCGACTGCGATGGTGATGACATTGATATTGAGCTTGTTCATGTTATTCCTCGATGCAATTGATTCTTTCACCGCGGCAAGTGATGCCGCTGTCTTCACCAGAGTCGCGCAGCGTGATTGCGGCGGCGACTCCCCGCAGAATTGACTGCGATGGGTTCGGATGGACCCAGCTTATGAGCTCGGTGGTGCCCCATCTGTCCCTTGGCGCACATAAGGAAAATCTGATCAGCAGTTGCCGAAGCGCGTGGTCCGCTGCATTTTGGAAGGCCACCAGGCAATCGGGCGCCCTTCAGGCAGACTCAGAACTGGAACAGCGTCAGCCCCAGCCCGAGGCTGGTCTGCCGATGGTTGTAATCAAGCAGGGTTTCGCCATAGCCGTGGAACAACTGCGCATACCAACGCAGCCCGGCCGACTCATCGGCGAACACCGGATGGGTCCAGTCCAGTTGCAACGAGCCGCGACTCAACGAATTGAAATTGGTCCGCAAAGTCATGCTGAGCGTAGAGGTGCCGGGCAACCAGGCCATGATGACCTCGCCGCGCCCGATGTAATCAACAAGATCGGGGTTGTCATCATTGCCCTGCACGCGAATTCGTTGATTGTCACGGATCTGCAGGCTGAAGTCGCCATGCTCGAAACCGGCCCCCAGGGTAATCCGGTTCCAGCTCCGGGAAAGCGGATCGCTTTGCCCGTTCGACTGGTGGGCAAAGCCCACCTGCAGCATGCGCAGATTCCAGCCCAGCGGCAGTTTTCCGAACTTCTCGGGAACGGGCACGACATAGATCATTTCCGGCTGGTAATCAGTGCTGCGGAATGGTGATGAATCCCCGGAGTCCCACAACTGCCACAGCGAATGCTGGGTATACGCAGCCCACAGATCGGCTCCCGGCAACAGCAGGTCTTCCGCGATTTTGGCACGCAGGGAAATTTGCAGCTTGGCCTCGACGCTGCGGTAGTCACGGTTGCCCGCACTGCCCGGCTGCGTCGGACTGTGCGGTGTACGGTTCAGGTTCGAGGTGTAATGCATGGGCAGCAGGAAGTTGGGCAGGTAGGTGCGTACGACAAAGGTATTGCGCTTGTCGGCAGGGCCAAGCTCCCAGATTTTCGACATATTCGACGATTCGCGCTGGCTGTCGCTGGCGGCCACCTGCGCATCAACCTGGGCATCACTGATCGGTTCGCTCCCGGCTTTCAATCGCTTGTAGGCGTTGTCGTAGCAGGCCAGTCGCAGGCGGTCATCCGCTTCGTCGGCACATCCCGTCAAAGGCTCGGCGGCCATCGCAGACCCCGCCAGCCAGGCCAGCACAAGGGCAGCCATCTTCTTGCTCATATTTTTCCCCGATGCCTCACCTGCCCTTTCGGCAGTTGGCGCCAAGGCTACTCTGACCAGGTTCGACGTCTGTTGGCTAGCACACATACCGAGCTGACATTTTTCGACCAAATTGAGACCGGAATCTGGCAAGGAGCGAAGTGACTCCTTGAAATATCTGCATCTAAACCGGCGAACGACACACTCGCGCCGGGAACAGGTGCGACGAGTAGCCGTCCGCTGAAAACACTCACGGACGTCCGTCCCTGACGCAACGTGGCGTTTCAATCCTTAAATTTGCCAAGCACGGCGGCCACTAGGCTGTTACAACGCGCCCCGCTTGAACATGATCACCAGTCGCGACAGGTATCCAGAAATTCTTTGGACACCCAAGCGCATAGCAATTGACGGTATGTCTGACGGTATCCAAAAGATCAAATCAGAATAAATTGAGTAACCACGACCTATACAGCGGTTACTTTGACCCCGTCAGGACGCACCAGATACCCGCTTCATGACCGTTCATGAAGCACCGAAACCCCGCTCCGGCGGGGTTTTTCGTTTGTATCTTCGCCCCACATCATTTCCTGCCGGCAAAATTTGGGGCACCCTTGGCAGACGAATCCGGGGGGATGCTCACGCCCGGGGTTACCGCCCAAGGCTCAACCCTGCAGCAGGGCGTCGAGCATGGCAATCATCTGGTCGATCTCGGCCTCGCTGACATTCAGCGCCGGCATGAAGCGCAGCAGATTGGGGCGCGGCGAGTTGAGGAGCAGGCCTGTCGGTCCGCCTTCGAGCGCCCGGCGGACGATATCCGGGCCGCGCTCGTCGGCCAGCATCAAGGCGCGCAACAGGCCGGAACCGCGTTCGCCCGACAAGCCATGCTTGGCGGAAAGTTCGAGCAGGCGCTTCGACAGATATTGCCCACGCGCCTCGACGCCAGCGAGGAAGCCCGGCGCCAGCAGGCGTTTCAGCACGGCCGCGCCAACCGCCGTCATGAGCGGATTACCGTTGTAGGTGCCGCCCTGGTCGCCCGGCTCGAAGCAGCAGATTTCCTCGCGCGCCAGCAGCGCCGCCAGCGGCACGCCGCCGCCGATGCCCTTGGCCAGCGTCATGATGTCCGGCGTAATGCCGGCGTGTTCATAGGCGAACAGCTTGCCGGTGCGGCCCATGCCGGTCTGCACTTCATCGACGATAAGCAGGATGCCGCGCGCCGTGGTCAGTTCGCGCAGCGCCTTGAGGAATTCGATATCGGCCGGGATCACCCCGCCCTCGCCCTGCACCGGTTCGAGCATGACGGCTACCGTTTTTGGCCCGATTTTCTCGTTGACCGTAGCAATGTCGTTGTAAGTCGCCTTCGGGAAGCCCGCCACCTGCGGCGCGTAGATCGTGTCCCAGCCGGCCTTGCCGGAAGCCGACATGGTGGCGAGCGTGCGCCCGTGGAAGGAATGGCCGAAGGTGATGATCTCGTAAGCGCCATCCTTGTGCAGCCGGCCCCACTTGCGGGCCAGCTTGATCGCCCCCTCGTTGGCCTCGGCGCCGGTGTTGGCGAAGAAGACGCGGTCGAACACCGAATTGGCGGTGAGCAGGCTGGCCAGTTCGATCATCGGCCCGTTGTAGAAAGCCGGGCTCGGGTTGATCAGCTTGCCAGCCTGAGCGGCCAGTGCGGCAGCGATTTCCGGTGGGCAATGACCCAGCGTATTGACCGCCCAGCCCTGGATGAAGTCGAGATAAGCCTTGCCGTTATGGTCATAGAGCCACGACCCCTCGCCGCGCTCGAAAACGAGATCGGGGCGGTTGGTAATGCTCATCAGGGAATCGGTACTGGCGGAGTGGTATTGCATGGTCGGTTTTCCGTGGAAGGGTGCTGGAAGAATAAGAGCGCGATATTACCGAAAGACGCGCGGCTGTTGCGGGATCGGCGATTCAGCCAGGAATGCCGCCAAGGCAAAAGTGATTTATCCCATCAAGCCCCTCAGCCAGCTCCCGTTGATCGTCAAGGGATTTCGCAAGCTTGCCGTGTGCGTGGCGCTGACAATTCCTGCAATCCGGAGAGCGAAACCGGATGCCACGGTCAACCGGAAATAATGGCCAATTTTGAAATGACAGCGAGCGCCATCGCTTCAGGAAACCTCAGTCATCCAGCAGAAACGATTTTCCAGGAGCTTCCGTATCGCTGTCCTGCCCGTTCGACTCCGCGCCTGCGGACCACGGGAGATGCGCTGGCTGCGAGACAACCAAGGCCGCTCCGCTATTCACTTCGTTCGCAGGTTTGCCTTGCGCAGCGACCGGATCGCGGGGCAGGTTGGAGAATATCTCGATCCCGTCCGGCCCATAGGTGACATGGATTTCCGTCTCCGTAGCGTAGCCGGCCGGCAGGAAAGCCAGATTGGCGGCAAGGAACAGGGCGATCTGCCGCCGCTTGAAATCAGTGCGAATGACTGTGCCCATCCTGGCGCAGGATACGGGCGACAAAGGGATCGGTTTCCATATCGCCGAAATCGGCGGCGTCGATCAGCCCGTAGTCGGCAATCCGTTCTTCGGTGGCGCGTGGCCAGGCTGCCGGCGCCTTGCTGTGCAGCTCTTTCAGGGCAAGGGTCATGCGTTGGCCGGTTCGGGTCATTTGCAAGCTGGCCGGGAGTTGTGACTTTTCCAGCCACCACAGATCGACGCTCTGGCCACCGACCTTGCCGGTATAACGCACGGCCTTCTCGCCGAACAGGGTCTTGCTGGCGCCACGCTTGAGTTCTTGCAGCAGTTGCGGCGAAATCACCGAGGCGAGTTTTGACCAATCCGGCTCGGCGTGGCGGGTCTTGATTTCGCCGGCGGTGTAGTCGACCACGCGCTGGTCGTTATGGAAGACGCGGCGGTAGTTGTATTCATTGCCTCTGACGCGGTGCCAGATGTCGTTCTGGCCAACGGCAGCATTGGCCGTTTCGATGCTGTCGGCTTCGCGCCAGAGGTACCAGTCGGTTTGCGTCTGGTTAACCTTGAGGTCGAAGCGGGCGGCGACCGGTGCCGGGACGCCGGCTTGGGCGGTCGCCATCGATGTGACAGGCGTAACGTGATCGTGGTGCGCTTCGTGCGCCACGACATGGCTGGAAAGCGAAATGGCCAGTAATAGATTGGCAAAATTCAGGCATTTTTTGGCGTTCACCGTAGCATTCCTTATCAAACGCGTAGAGCGCCCGCAGGCGCTCCGGTACTTGAAGAGACAGCAATCCGGGCGACAGCCGAAGCCGCCGCCCGGGTCTGGCATCAGAAGCCGAAAGCTTCCTTCATGACGTGGTAGATCCAGTTCTGTTCCATCGAACCATGCACCAGATGCGACTTCGGCCCGGTAGCGTAGATGGCGACATCTTCACCGGCGTGGGTTTCCGAACCCATCGGCACGACGGCCTGCTGCATGTAGCCGAGGGCGGTGGTATCGACGCTGGTCAGATCGGCGCGGGCGCCGCTGACTGCACCCGGACCATTCTGGTAACCCAGCGTGGTGTAGGGCATACCGTCGCCGGCCTTGCTCGGCGCCGTCGGGTTGCCATCGACAGCGGGCACTTCCTTGGTCAGGCCGAGGATGTCGTTGCCGCGATGCGGGTAACCGGCAATGGTGAACACGTGGCTGTGGTCAGCCGTGACGAGGATCAGCGTTTCGTTCGGATCGGTCATCTCGACCGCCTTCTTGACGGCCTTGGCCAGCTCGATGGTGTCGAGCAGGGCACGATTGGCGTTGCCGGCGTGGTGAGCGTGGTCGATACGACCACCTTCAACGTGCAGGAAGAAACCGCTCTGGTTCTTCTTGAGCATGTTGATGGACTTCTCGGTCATCTCGGTCAGCGAAGGCTCGCCGGCCGGGTCGTTGGCGCGATCAGCCTCGTACTGGACGTGCGACGGCTCGAAAAGGCCGAGCAGATAGTCGGTCGTTGCCGGGTTGGCCGCGTCGAACTGGGCCTTGTTCCAGGCGTAGGCTGCCTTGGCACCACGCGTGCTGACCCATTCGGCGGTCAGGTCGCGACCGTCGTTGCGGCGGCCTTTGGTTGTCGTGTATTCCGGATCGAAGGACGTCTTCGGCATGAAGTAGGTGCGACCGCCACCCAGGGCAACCTTCAGGCTGTTTCTGACGGCCGGCGACACTTCGATGAGCTGGCGGGCGATGTCCTTGACCACGCCGGTCGTGCCGCAGGAGGCCGGAATGTTAGAGTCGGCTTCCCAGTCGCGGACGGCGGTATGCGAATAGGTAGCGGCCGGGGTGGCATGGGTGATGCGGGCGGAGGACACAACGCCAGTTGCCTTGCCGGCAGCGGCAGCCTGTTCCAGCATGGTCGGCAGCGAGTTGGCGGCGATCACGGCAGCCGAGCACTCACCGCGCGGCGTCAGATGATTGACCGAAAGCTGGCCTTCACGGGCCTTGTAGCCGGTGATCATGGCGGTCATCGTCGGGGCAGAATCCGATGTCTGCTGATCCCAGGAATAGGTCTTGGAGAGCGCGATGTGCGGGAAATTCTCGAAGGAAAGACGGTTTTCCTCACCGGGCTTGGCGTTGAGCTGGCCTTCCAGAATGCGGCTGGCGGTTATGGTGGAAACGCCCATGCCGTCACCAACAAACAAAATGACGTTCTTGGCCTTGCGGTTGTTCGGAAAAGATTTTTTGCTGTCGGCGATGAACTTCTGGCCGTTATTGAACCAGTCCTGAACGGACTCCGGGCCCTTGACGACAGGTTCGGCGGCGAAAGCAGCCGGGGCGGCGATGGCCAGCGCGATGGCGCTGACGATGGTCTTGCGGAAAAGCATGGGCATGCGGGAACTCCTCTGTTGGTTTATGACAATCTATCAGCCACGGTTACGACGACGGGAAATGGCGCCGATGAGGCCAAGACCGGCCAGCAGCATGGCGTAGGACTCGGGCTCGGGAACGGCGGCGACCTGCAGGCTGACGTTGTCCACGCCCATGACCATCGAACCGACGTTGCTGGCCGTCGCAAAGCGCAGGGTGTAGTTACCGCCCGCCGCCAGAAGGCCACTCAGGTCGTAGGTAAAGTCACCGTAGCTGTTCGATTGATCCTGGAAATTACGGCCGGTCGCACCACCGAGATAAAAAGTGGCAACGACATCGCTACCGGTCGCATCGGCTGCGGCGCCGGACTTGAGAAGATCGACACGGGCCAGATTAACCAGCGAACCTGCATCGTTGGCAGCCAGAACGTCAAGGCTGTTGCTCATGTAGGTTTTGCCTTCGACGCTGTTGTCGTTAACGAACATCTTGAAGCTCAGGGTCGCCGCTGATACGGCCCCGGTAGAGAACGACTGCGTCATGATGAAGGCGCCCGGCCAGTAGGAATCGAGCAGTGCGTAATTGCTGCCCGAGGCGGCGCCCGTGGTCGCCCAGCCGCTGGCTGGCGAGACCGTGCCGTTGTCGACCACGACGCCGCCGGTGGCCATGGTTTCAGTCACGACCCAGCCGCTCGGTGCATAGGAACCGGCGGCATCGGCTTCGAAGCCACCGTTCTGGATCAGCTGGGTGGCGCCGGCCTGGGCGGAACCCAGCACCAGTGCGGCCAACACCAGTCCGCGAGCCGCGGAAGGGGCAAGCAGGGATTTTTTCATGGGGACTCCTGATTGGAATGAGTTGATTGGATACGGCTACTCATTCAGCTTAAATTTCATTTGTTACAAGCAATGCGGCACCCGACTGAGCCGAAAGGATCAGTCGGTGAAACATGTCGTTCACATCGAGATCAGCCGGCGATTCGCCGCCCCGGGCAGCGTGCGCAGGGAATTGCCGACAGCGGCCGTATAGTCCTCGGCTTTTACCGTGCTGACGTAATGCCAGTCGGCCCGGCACTCGCCCGGCGTGGCGGTGACCACCATGTAACCGCGGTCGCCGGTGTTGGCGTACTTGAGCGGCCCGATGATGGTTTCCAGGCCGGCGGCGACGGCGAGCGGGTTTTCGCTCGGGAAATATTCCTCGAGGCCCGGCGAGGAAACGGAGGCGACGGCGAATTCGACGCCGACGGCTTTGCCCTGGTAATCCTGGAGATCGCTGGCCCAGGCGTTGTGGGTGTCGCCGGCCAGCACGACAAGGTTCTTGTCCATTCCGCGGGCCATGGCCAGCACGGTTTCGCGGGCCATGGCGTAGCCGTCCCAGGCGTCGAGGTTGTAGGGAATGGCCGGCTGGGCGAGGATGAATTGCTCCTGCGGGGTCAGCGTGGCCGGTGCCGTCTGCGCCTTGTAGACCAGCGCCGAGTAGGCGGAGAAGCTGATCTGGCCGAGAACCAGTGGCGCCGGGATGTTCATGCGGCCCATCAGCACCTGCTGGCCGAGCATCTGCCAGGTTGCAGTTGAGCGGGAAAACTGCTGTTGCAGCCAGAGCAGTTGTTCGGCACCGAGCAACTGGCGGTCGGTATCGGCCAGATCGGCGGCAAAGCGTTCACCGTCGAAGCTGCCGTCGCTGACGAAATAGTTGGCGTATTCCATTTGCTGGTCGCGCGCGATGACGCGGGTATCAAGCATGTGCAGCGCGAGCAGGTTGCCGAAGGTGAAGCTTCGGTTGATCTGCTGCGGTCGACGCGGATCCGGGGTGCGAATCGGCAGCCATTCGTGGAAGGCCTGCAGGGCGGCGGCACGGCGGACGGTGAATTCGCCTTCGGTCGCCGAATCATGGTTCTCGGCGCCATCCTTCCAGGTGTCGTTGGCGATTTCGTGGTCGTCCCAGACGTTGATGAAAGGCATGGCGGCATGCACGGCCTGGAGGTCGGCATCGGTGTGGTACTGGGCGTAACGCTGGCGATAGTCGTCGAGCGTGAGCAGCTCGCCGGCCGGCAGCACTTCACGGCCGAGCGCGGCGGCATCGGTCGAGGCGTAGCCGTCGCGGCCGTATTCGTAGATGTAGTCGCCGAGATGGACGGCGGCATGGATGCCTTCGAGCTTCGCCGCTTCGCGGTAGGCGTGGAAATAGCCAGCCGGGAAGTTGGAGCAGGTGAACACGGCGAGCTTGACCTGGGCAACGCTGCCCACCGGAAGGGTGCGCGTGCGACCAGCCGGCGACACCGTATGGCCGACGGCGAAGCGATAGTGATAGACGGTGTCCGGCTTGAGGCCGCTGACATCGACCTTGACGGTGTGGTCCTTGCGGCCATCGGTGAGCGCGATACCGGCGCGGACGACGCGACGGAAGGCCGCGTCCAGAGCCATTTCCCACTTGACCGGAACGATGCCGCCGCGCTCGCTGGTAATCCGCGTCCAGATGATGACCTTGCGGGCGAGCGGGTCGCCGCTGGCCACGCCGTGCGCGAAACTGACCTTGTGCCGATGCGGAAAGTGGGCCAGCGCACGCAGTTCATCGAACTGTCGGTCGTCGGCATCGAAGCCGTGGGCCATGGCACGCAATGGCAGCAGGCTGCCGGCCGAGGCGGCGACGCCTCCCATGGCGAAATGTCGGAGGAAACGGCGACGTTGGGTCGGAGTGCGAGTGGTCATGAGGGCTGCCTGGAGGATATGAAGGTAGCCCAGCCTAGCGGCGGAGAATTACAACAGCATTGCCGGAAAATGTCAGCGGAATTGGCGGGCGGCAATCCAGGGCCTGGCGTACATTCGGCCGCGGCAGGCCCGGCCCAACAGCTTATTGCGAGAAGTCGGCCGACTGCCCGAGGATGAACGCATGACCGACCGACAGGCTGGAGTCGAACAGGCCGTCGTCGGCAAAGGCATCGGGGTCGTCGTCATCCAGACCGTCGGCGGCATCGAGTCGGCGGTCCAGCCCGAGCGCCCGGATCTCGGCGGCCAGTTCATGGTCGGAGAGTTCCCGGAAGCCGCGAAAGCCGTTCTCGAGCACCCTTTGCAGGTGCAAATAGCGCGCCAGATCGTCCCGGTATTCAAGGCGGTCAAGGACCAGCAATCGAATCATTTCGTCACGCGTCATGGCGTTCTTTCTCCTTCGCTCAAGCAGCCAAAATATAAGGCTGCCTCGTTACCTCCCGGTGAACAAAATATGACGATCGATTGCAAACGGCCGTTCCTCCCGGCGGGATGAACGGCCGCAATAAATCCCGCCGAAGCGGGCAACGTCGGATCAGGGCGCCAGCAGTTCGGCGCAGTGTCCCGGCTGGGCCGGTTCGTCGGCGATGGCGGCGCCGCGGGCTATGCACTGGTCGGGCGGCAGAGCCTTGCCCTGCTCGACGTGACTGACCAGCAGATCGAAAGCGCGCTGGGCGTGCGGCTGGATGAATTCCAGTTGCGGCAGGCTCAGCTTGTAGGTCTCGATGTGGTTGCCGTTCTGCACTTCGTAGAGCCGGTAGGCCGGGTGGCGATCGTGGTGATGGTGACGGCGCCGATCATGCTCGTCGTCATCAAAGCGCTCCGTACTGCTCGCCGCCACCTTGCGGGCGTAGGCGCGGGCATGGTGATCGATCGGCAGCAGCGCGTCCATGGTGCCGGCGACGGTGATCAGCGGTCGCTGGATGCGGCCGGTGGTGGCGAAGTCGGCGATGTTGCCGTCGGCCCCGGAGACCGGCAGCCGGGCGAAGTAGTTGTAATTCTCCGGCCCGCTGCCGTAGGTGTCGTAGCTCGGATCGAGGCGCTTCTGCCACTGGCACAGTGTCACTTCCCAGAACGAGGCGGAATTCATCGACCACAGCGAGCCGGTACCGGACCCCAGTTCGGGCGGGTAGCCGGCGCCGCGGATGTTCTTGGCGGCGGTGCTGCTTGCATCACCGCCGCTGGCGACATAGTCGGGGAAGTTGAGGACGGCCGTCGGCAGATCGGTCAGCAGGTTCGGGCCGCCTTCGTCGACGAAAGTGCCTTCCCAATCGACGCCGCCATCGAACCATTCCGGCGCCGACTCAACGGCCCGCCGGACCTGGTAGGCGCCGTTCGAGGTGCCGACGGCGTAGGTGTAGCGCGGCGATTTTCCGTAGTTGGCGGCGGCGCCTTTGTGGGCAAGTTTGGAGGCGAGCACCATGTAGTCGCGCCAGCGCGTGAATTCCTGGCCCGGGCCGTTATCGTAGAACTGGACCCACAGCGGCGAACCCGGGTTGAGGCGGCAGGCCAGCGGATCGCTGGGGTCGCTTAACTTGAGGTTGAGCACGCCCTTGTTCTGCGAGGCGTAGGCGTAGCCTTTCTGGACGACGTAATCGCTCCAGGCGAAATCGCCGTTGAACTCGCTGCGCGTGCCGGAGGCGCCGGCGACCACAAGGCGACCGTTCCATTTGGCCGGCAGCCGCAACAGGAAGCGGGCCTGGCCGGTCGGGTCGCTGGCGATCCGCGCGTTGAGTTGGACGCCGGGCACCGCGGCGGTGATCGGCGGGCGATTGGCGGCGTCGGGCGAAATCGTCGCGCGGTCGGTCTGCGGCGTGAAGGCGAAGGGCGGCAGGCCGGGCAGCGAATTGTTGGCCGGGGTGGTATCCGGGTTGGCCGTGGTCAGGTCGGCGCTGTCGACGCAGCTGACGTCGGCCAGTTGGTTGCCGAAAGCGTGGACCAGATTGGCACACCGATCGGCCTGGGCAGCACCGGCACCGAGCAACATGAGCAACGCGCCGAGGCAGCGGACGGCCGGTAGCGACGGCGCAATAGTTGGTCTTTTCATGTTTTGTCTCCTTCTGATTTTGGGGAAATTTTCCGGTTGACCGTAACAATGTGCCGCCAATGACGCCGGGGAACCTCGTCACGTCAGGACGATCATTGACGCCAATTGTTTCAATTCATCGCCCCGACAATGAGCCGTTCGGCTCATCCCGGACGGGCCGGCCCGGCAATCTCGAGCGCTGGCGAAACAATGACGATGGAATTTCGATAAAGTTCCATTGTCATCAACCAGCCGGGCGAACATGAAACCGGCGATAACCTGGTTTTGCCCTATTTGTCGGGTCCGATGACCAGCGTCTGGATTTCCTTCAGCGGCTGGTAGAGCAATGTCATCCGCCCGCCGGAGATTTCCTCGACGCTGTAGGTGCCGTTGATGACGTCGCCGACCCTGGCGATGACGTGCTTGCCCTGATGGCTCAGGAAGACGCGGATTTCCCCTGCGTCGTTGAGCTTGCCCAGATATTTGAACGGCAACGGCGGCGCTGTCGGCCTGGACGGTGGCGGCGGGGGCGGCGCGACATACCAACTCTTGTTGCGGAAGGGGTCGATGCGCGTCTCGTCCGCCTCCGTCTTGCTCTCGTCGACCGGTGCCGGCTCGGGAAAACTCAGCGGGGCAGCGGCCAATTCGGTCGTCCGTTCCTTCGCCCAGGCCCGCCGGCTTTCCGCTTGCGACGACGCCGCCGATTTGCTGGCGACACCGCCCTTGCGCTGGATTTTCTCCGGCACCGGTTCGTCCTCAACCAGATAGCCGGCGACGAGGGTGGCCGAGAGCAGGCCGCCGAGGATGATCCAGCGTTGTTTCGGCGTCATGCTGCCTTCCTCCGGCCGAAGAGGATGAAGCGCAATTGCGCCTCGACCTCGGCGCTGCCAATGTTTTCGCGGCGCAGGCTGATGTCCTCGACGGCCAGATCGGGGAACGCCTGGCGCACCGCCACCACGTAGCGGCGTATGGTCATGTAACTGCCCTTGACCGGCAGGTTCAGCACGTAGCGGTCGAACAGGCCATCCTTGCCCGGCACCAGGCGATAGTCGCCGGTCGGGACTTGCAGGCCTTCCTTGCTCGCCAGTTCAAGCAGGCGACCGAGTTCGGCGTTGAGCTGGTCCTCGCTCGGGAAACGGTCGAGCAGGCGCTGCCGCGTATCTTCCGGGGTCACCCGCTCGATCTTGTGTTCCAGCGCGGCACGGCGGGCGCTGCGTTCGAGACTGGCCAGACGACGCTCACCCTCCTCGATGGCCGCTTCCCGGCCGGGCAACACGACAACATGAATCAGCGTGGCGGCCACGACCAGCAAAAAGGCGATCAGCGGCAGCACCGGCAGATTGGCCGCGGCAAAGCGCAAGCGGGCGAGCAGGAGGTTCAGGAACCGGTCAGCCATGTCGCGGCAATCTCGAAAAGGATGGGCTGTTGCGGGTCGCTTTGCTTGATCTGGTGCGAGAGCAGCACGGCGTTGGCCAGCGGTTCGCGGCGCAGGGCTTCGACAAAGGCCAGCGCCGCCGCCATGTTGCGCGCCTCGCCGGAAATCTGCACCGCCTTGCCGGCCGCGCCGGGGCGAATGGCGAGCAGCGCGACGTCCTCGCCGGTGGCCGCGTCGATGCTGCGGTAAAGCTTCTCCCAGTCGATGCGGATGAGGGCTATGGTCTGGCGCAGGGTCTTGCCTTCCTCTGCCGAAAAGACGTTTTCCGGGCGGCTGTCGCGGCGGCCGGCATCGACCCGGTCAGCGCGGCGCTGGGCCTGGGCCAGCCTAGCTTCGACTTCTTCCTGCTGGCCGAGCAGCGCGCGATCCTCGAGCCAGGCGTCGGCACAAAGCACGACGCCGGCGAGGAGCAGGACGACCGTCAGCAGACCGGGTCGGCGCGGCTGAAAATCCAGGCCGAGATCACGCATGGGCGCCTCCGGCGACGGGCGCGACCAGCGTCGTTTCCCAGCCGCCAGCGAGTTTCGGGGCGGCGACAGCAGTTGTTGAAATCAGCACTTTTTTCCCGTTGACCGTAGCAGACTCTACGGCCAGCAAGCCGGCCAGCTCACCCGCCAGAATGGCCGGCTCCGTCGTACTGGCGCGGTGATTACGCAGACTGGCAATCTCGCCGTCGCGAACGCCGGCTAGGGTCAGCCAGCCGAGGTCGAGGCAGGCCAGCCAGCCGTCGTTCAACTGGGTCTGCTGCGCTGCCAGTTCGGCGATCAGCCGCGGCTGCACGCTGTTCAGACGCAGGCGCCGGGCCTTGGCGGCGGCGCGCAAGCCGGCCAGCAACTGGCGGTCGATACCGGCGGCAATGCCGTTCTTGCCGAAGGCCGGACGGTCGAGGGCGATGTCCAGCGCCGCCGCCCGTTCGCCCAGCGCGTTGCGAAACAGGGCGCAGGCCATGTCCAGTCGGGCCGCCTTGCCGGTCAACATCTCGCTCCACGGCAGCAAGGTGTAGCGGACCAGATGGTCGGCGACGATGATGCGCAGGGCAGCGCCCTGGCCGGCCGTCTTGAGCAAGGCGTCGGCGGCGGCCAGCACCGGCTGCCAGTCGGCTTCGCCCGGCGTCGGCGGCGCCACCTCGGCCGTTTGGCTGGACGGCGCACCGCGCCACGGCTGCCGTTCGAGAACGACGCGCTGCGGGTGAATGAAGAGGGTCAGGCGGTCAAGCCACGAAAGTGACACGGTTGGCTTCTTCCAGGCTGGTTATCCCGTCGCGGACGAGGTCGAGGGCGCTTTCGCGCAGCGAGCGGGTGCCGTTGCGGCGGGCCGCTTCCTTGAGTTGGCGGATCGGGGCGCGGCTGATGATCAGTTCGCGGATTTCGTCGTTGAGAACGAGCAGTTCGGCGATGGCCTTGCGACCGCGATAGCCGGTGCCGCGGCAGGTGCCGCAGCCGACTGCGCGGCGGAACTTCCAGTCGGTGCTGGCGGCAAGGTCGATGTCGGCGTGGCTCAAATCCTCGGCGGTCGGGATCGTGGGCTGCATGCAGGCCGGGCACAGGGTGCGGATCAGCCGTTGGGCGACAACACCGTTGAGCGCCGAGACGAGGTTGTACGGATCGACTTCCATGTGCAGGAAGCGGCCGATGACGTCGAAAACATTGTTGGCGTGCACCGTGGTAAACACCAGGTGGCCGGTCAGCGCGGCCTGGACGGCAATCTGCGCCGTTTCCGAGTCGCGGATTTCGCCGACCATGATCTTGTCCGGGTCGTGACGCAGGATGGAGCGCAGGCCGCGGGCGAAAGTCAGGCCTTTTTTCTCGTTGACCGGGATCTGCAACACGCCGGAAAGCTGGTATTCGACCGGATCTTCGATGGTGATGATCTTGTCTTCGCCGTGGTTGATCTCGGTCAGCGCGGCGTAGAGCGTCGTCGTCTTGCCGCTGCCGGTCGGGCCGGTGACCAGCACCATGCCGTAGGGTTCGCTGGCCAGGCGGCGGATGCGCGCCATGATGTCGGCGTCGAAGCCCATCGCATCGAGACGCAGGCCCTGCAGATGATCGGTCAGCGCCTGCTTGTCGAGCACCCGCAGCACGGCGTCCTCGCCCCAGATACTGGGCATGATCGAGACACGGATGTCGATCTCGCGCCCCTGCCAGCTGACCTTGAAGCGGCCGTCCTGCGGCACGCGGCGTTCGGAGATATCGAGCTCGGAGAGCACCTTGACGCGGGAAATCATCTGCTCGGCGGTATCGGTTCCGTCAATCGACCCGGCGTAATTGAGTACGCCGTCAATGCGGTACTTGATGGCCAGGCCACGATTGTTGGCCTCGACGTGAATATCGCTGGCCCCGGCTTTCAGGCCGTCATGCAGGGTCGACCGGAGCAGCCGGACAACGGCGCTGCCGTCTTCGGAAATGCGTTGCAGCGAAAGGTCTTCGGCCACCGAGCCGATGGCGATCTGGCCGCCCTCGCCGCTCAGACTACCGTCGAGCGCCCGGACCCGGGTTTCTTCACGGGCCAGAAAAGCCGTCAGCACCGAAGGCGGCGCCAGACGCCAATGCAGCGGCTTGCCGAGCGGCACCAGGCCTTCGAGCCAGTCGCGCACGGTGACGTCGAAGGGGTTTGGCGTGGCGATCAGGTAGGCCTCGCCGGCTTCGAGAACCAGCGCCTGACGCCGGATGAATTCGGCAAACGGCGCCAGCGAGAGGGCCAGCGAGTGTTCGGAAAGCTCAGCCAGACTGATGGCATTGAGGCCGAAGGCCAGGGCCGTCAATTCGCCGGCCGCCTCTTCGCTCTGGGCAAAATCGGCTTGCAGGGCGGCCATCACCGCCGGCAGGCCACGACCGGCTGCTGCCAGCCGGCAAGCCTCGCCGAGCAGGACATCGTGTTCCATCGGCAGGCACGCCTCGATTGGTGAGTTCACTGGAAATTTCCGGCCAGATCGAAGATCGGCATGTACAGCAACAGCACGATGCCGCCGATGACGCCGCCGATCACCGTCATGAGCAGGGGTTCGAACAAGCGGGTGAACATGTCGACGAGTCGGTTGATTTCCTCGTCGTAGAAGGTGGCGACGGCTTCCATCATGTCGCCGAGCTGGCCGCTGCGTTCGCCGACGGCGATCATGCGCATGGCCACCGGCGTGGTCAGCCCGCCGCTTTCCGCCGCGGCTGAAAACGGCCGTCCTTGTTCGATGTCGGCGATTGCCTGCAGCAAGCCGGCACGCAGGGCGACGGGCAGGATCTCGGCGACCATGCCGAGCGTTGTTTTCAGGGGAATGCCGGCGCGCAGCAGCATGCCGGTGGTGCGGTAGAACCGGGCCAGGAAGACCAGCCGGATGCGCTCGCCGAGCGCCGGCACACGCCAGGCGGCACGGGCCACGGCGGCACGCACGACAGGCAGGGAAAAAAGCCCGATCAGGCCGGCCACGGCCAGCCCGGCGCCGACGGCCAGCTCGCCGGCGTGGTGGTTGATGAAGCCGCCCCAGGCGAAAAGCAGACTGGAAATCCCCTCCGGATCGCGCCCGCTGTCAGCGAAAACCAGCGCAAAGCGGGGGACGACATAGCCGAGCAGAAAGAGCGTGACCAAGGCCCCGACCGCCATCAGCAGGACCGGATAGATGGCGGCACTGACGATCTTCTTCTTGAGCTCGGCCAGTTTTTCGTGGAAGACGAGGTAGCGCTGCAGCGCTTCGGGCATGTCGCCGGTGCGCTCGCTGGCCCTCACCGTCGCCACGTAAAGTTCGGGAAAGGCTTCAGGATGGCGCTGCAGGGCAGCCGATAGCGACTGTCCTTCACGCAGGTGCGAAAGCAAACTGCCCAGCACCTCGGAAGTGACCGAGCCCTGATCCTGCTCGGCCAGCGTTTCCAGCCCTTCGACCACGGTCAGCCCGGCCTGGAGCAGGGACAGTAGCTGACGGGTAAACAGCGGCAGCGGAAACTTTCCACCTCGCCCGCGCGCCTGGCGCCGGCCAAGCGCGCGCTGCGAAACGACAACGCCGCCCTGCAGGGCCGGCAGCGCCGCGACCAGATCGGGCGATTCGGCCGAAACCGTCAGTCGGCAAACACCGCGACCGGGAAAGACGGCCATCACGTCGTAGTCCATTGCTATGCGCGGCTCACCAGTTGGTGATGTCGGCGTTTTCGCCCTCGCCACCGGCCTTGCCATCCTTGCCGAACGAGAAGAGATCGAACTCGCCGTGTTCGCCGGGCTGGGCGTACTGGTAGGCGGCGCCCCACGGGTCGGCCGGCACCTCCTTCTTGAGGTAGGGCCCCTGCCAGCGGCTCTCGCCCGCCGGACGTTTGTTCAACGCCGCCAGCCCCTGCTCGCTGTTCGGGTAGCGGCCGACATCGAGCCGATACTGGTCGAGCGCCTTTTCCAGGCCATCGATCTGGGCCCGCGTCGCCTTGATTTCCGATTTGCCGATCTGCGAAAAATACTTCGGCCCGACATAGCCGGCGAGCAGGCCGATGATGACCATGACGACGAGCAGTTCGAGCAGGGTGAAACCGCGCTGACGCAGGCGGAAAGCGGTCGAACAGTGGTCAGGAATGGAAAGCGGGTTGTGCAGCACGGGGTCGCCAGGGTTGGTTGAGCCTGTCGGCGATGGTATGCATTCAGCGTTACAGAACCATGACGACGTGGTCAATCTCCTGTAACACTCGGCCCGTAGTCTGGGCGCCTCGCTCCAACTTCTGCCGCCGATGCCCCTGCGCCCCGCCCTCCTCTGCCTGGCCATCGCCGCCTCGGCCCCGACCCTGGCGGCTGGCGGCATTTTCGGTTTTGTCGATGACGATGGCGTCGAACACCTCAGCAACGTTCCGGACGACAAACGCTACCGGCTGGTCCTCGCCGACCGCTTCGAACCGGCCCGGGCGGCCTTGCGCGCACCGCGCGGCGTGCTCGCCCTGCCCTTCGGCCAGCGGCCGTTTCACGACTCGGTGCTGCGCGCCAGTCGCGATACGGGAGTCGATGCCAAGCTGCTGCATGCGGTGATCACCGTCGAATCGGGCTACAACCAGCGCGCCGTTTCACCCAAGGGCGCCACCGGCCTGATGCAGTTGATGCCGACCACCGCCCGCCGCTACGGCACCGTCAACCTGCTCGACCCCGGCGAAAACATCCGCGCCGGCGCCCGCTACCTGCGCGACCTGCTGGCCCTGTTCGACAACAATCTGGAACTGGCGCTGGCCGCCTACAACGCCGGCGAAAACGCCGTCATCCGCCACGGCCGCCGCCTGCCGCCCTACGCCGAAACCCGGCGCTACGTGCCGCTGGTCGTCGCCCACTACCGGCGGATGCAGGGCGGCTGAACGGCTTTCCTGACCAATCCTACGGTCAACCGGAAATTCTGGCCAAAATCAAAAGGCCGGAACGGTTCGATCAGCCGCCATCCGGCGTGATCGAGAAGCGATAGCCCATGCCGCGCACGGTCTGCACCATGCCATCGAGCGCATGGTTTTCGAGAACGCTGCGCAGGCGACGGATATGCACGTCGACGGTCCGCTCCTCGATGTGGGAACGACCGCCCCAGACATAATCGAGCAATTGGCCACGGCTATGGACGCGCTCGGCGTGGGTCATCAGGAAGTGCAGCAAGCGGAACTCGGTCGGCCCGAGCACGACAGGCTCATCGCCGGCCAGCGCCTTGCGCGAGTTGGGCACCAGGCGCAAGCCGCCCATCTCGACCGTCCCCTCGAGCATTTTCGGGTCGCGCCGACGGATCACCGCCTTGACGCGGGCGACCAGTTCGCGCGGCGAAAAGGGCTTGGTCATGTAGTCGTCGGCGCCAATTTCCAGCGCCGAAATCTTGTCGACCTCTTCGCTGCGGGCGGTCAACATGATCACCGGAATTTCACGCCAGCGAGAATCGGCGCGCAGGTGGCGAATCAGCTGGAAACCGGACATGCCGGGCAGCATCCAGTCGACCAGCATGACATCGGGCAGGTTTGCCGGCAGAAGCTGCCAGACGGACTCTGCGCAATCGACGGCATGCACCTCGAAACCGGCGTATTTGAGGTTGATCACAATCAACTCGCTGACATACGGCTCGTCTTCAACGACCAGAATTCTTGCTGACATCTCCCGCCCATTTACCTGCATTTCATAGCCGCTCAGGATATTCCGACAACATTACCGGATGATGATATTAAGATTTCCGTCGCGGCATTCACCAGAAATACCAGGCGCCGGTCGCCAGCACCCAGATCCCCAGGCCGGCGTTGGTCACGGCATGCGCCACGATGGCCACCCACAGGTTGCCGCTGCGCACATAGAGCCAGCCATAGACCAGGCCAGCCAACATGCCGGCCGCCCACTGGCTGTGCTCAAGCCCGAAAACGAGGCTGGAAACAAGCACGGCGCGCAAACCGATGCGCGCCGGGTCGACCGCCGAGAAATCGGCCTCTTCCAGCCAGCGCATGACCAGCGAGCGCCAGAACAATTCCTCCATGAGCGGCACCACCAGCGCCGAACCGGCCAGTCGCATGAGGGCCAGCGGCCAGTCGATACCGCCATCGGCGGCGTCTGGCACGAAGCCGGAACCCGACGCGCCGAGCACAAAAATGCCGCTATCGAGAAACAACCAGATGGCCAGGACGACCAGGCCGGCCACCAGGGCCAACCCGATTTCCCGAGCCGACGGACGACGTGCCGCGGTGAGTTCGGTGAAGCCCGGCCAAAATGCGAAGAGCAGGCCGGCCACCAGCGCAGCACGCAGGCCGTACAACCAGCGCGGCTCGATCACCTCTGCCAACTGCGCCGCCAGCCACGGCTCGGCCGCCATCAGGCCTATGAACACGGCAAACGGCACGGCACGGGCCAGCACCGGGGCCGACCAGGGCAAGCCCCGCGTCAGAACCTCCGTGTTCACGATCCGGCGCGCCGGCTATCCAGCTTCTCGCGCATGTCCTCGATGGCGTTCTCGATTTCCACCCGCTTCAGGCCGGTAAAAGGCTCATGCTGCAAGCTGCTGTCCAGGCAGGATTTTTTTTCGTAGAGATCCAGTATCTCGCCACTCACCTTGCGCAGTTCCTGGCCGCGCTCGGTGCACACTTGAAGCTGCTGCTTCTCGGCCTTCAGTGCCACCTGCAGACGCTTGCCTTCAGCCTCGGCGGCCCGCTGCGCTTCCCGGGTCCTGGCCAGTTCGGCCTCGGTTTCGGCCAGCTTGGCCGCCATCGCCTCGCCCTCGGCGCGCAAGGTTTTGACATCGCGACTCAGCCCGGCGGCCCGGCGCGATTCGCCATCGACCTTTTTTCGCACCTCGCCCAGTTCGGTTTCAGCGCTTGCCTTCTCCTCGGCCAGGCGGATTTTTTCCCGCTCGAGCTGGCGCTGGATCTGCTGCAAACGACGCACCTCAGCCTTGCCCGAATCGCCTTTCTTCTCGGCAGCGATGCCCGGCGTGGCTACAAATGCCGCGGCCAGCAGCAAGATCGCCAGGGTTGTCCTAGAAGCGCACATTGACGTCAGCCTGAAGAAGTTCAACCCCGAAACGATGTGCCGGATCGAGCGAGAAGGACTCGATGGATTCGGCCGACAGCCAGCGCAACGACAGCCAGGCGTTCTGATCCATCGCGTAGCTCATGCCGAGCTGATAGCCCTTGAGATTGGTCCCGCCCAGGCCGAAATCCGAGTCGGTAAAGGCGTCGACCGTAGCATCCGAGCCGATGTAGCGATAAGTGAAGGAGGTCTGCCAGTCATGCTGATTCTTCAGCTTGGGCATGCCCACGGTGAGCCTGAAGAGGTAACCGTAGTCTTTGCCATCGGTCAGGGCGACGCCTGTCCGGCTCAGAATTTCGCCACGATCGAACGCCGTGTTCTTGACATAGTCGGCCGTCAGCACAACGTGGAACGGATCGAAATGAGCCAGATCGAGCGAGGCGGTCAGGTTGAGCGGACGGAACTTGGAGGCGAGGCCCCAGATGCTGTTCGTATCGGCCTGGTAAGCCGTATCGAACAGCGTATTGCCCTTCTGGCGCAGGCCAGAACCATACTCGTACTGGCCGTAGGTTGCCGAACCACCCAACTGGTAGCTCTGGTAATTCGCCAGTGTTTCGGGGCGCCCCTCGAGATTGTCGTAATCGTAAAGCGCAGCCCCAAAGCTCAGGCGCGCGTTGTGAAGCAACTGCCACTTGGCACCCAGCTGGGCACCCCGCAACCAACGACTGCTCTTCGACGGCGGGCCGTCCTCACGCATCGGAAAAGCGCCGACGGTCAGGAAGGGACGAAAATCGCCATCGGCGAAACTGGGCTTGAACGTCGCCGCAAACCCTTCGAAATTCAAGTCTTCATCCCAGACCAGATCGGTCGACATCCAGGGATTCGGAACACGTCCGCCGGTCACCGACAACCACTCGACCGGATCGTATTTCAGGTAAGCACGATCGACCAGGAACTGATACTTGTTGAAATCCTGCCCCAGGGTCTGATTGGTGGACACGCGGTCGCTCGTCGTGCCGGTTGCCAGGCGGACCCCGGCACTCCAGTCACCCGACACCTTGGCCAGCATGGCCAGCCTGGCCCGCACGCGGAAACGCTCACGATCGGTCTGGGTATTCGCCGAAACCGGGATGAAGCCGGCGGCCCGGGTCGTTTCGGGGGATGAAGTCAGCGCCAGGAAATAGTCGTCCGGCGTCGCATTGCTCTTGGCAAACTCCTCCATCTGATAACGCACCCGAATATCGCCTTCCCACTTGATCCGATCCAGCCACGACGGCACGGCATTCGGCTCGGCCCAGCGCTCGGCCTTGGCCTGGGCCAGCACTTCCTGGCGCAGTTGTTCGCGGATCTCGGTCTTGACGATTTCCGGAACGTACTGGACACGCACCGGCGCCGCCCCCTTCGGCTTTTCGCGGGCCGCTGTTTTCGCGGCCTTGGCCTGGGCTGCCTTGACCATCGCATCGGCCTTTTCGCGGCTGAAAATGCCCTGCTCGACCAGCGCATCGATCAGATTGAGCGTCGTTTCGCGCAAGGTTTCGAGCGATTCCCGGTCGTCGGCCAGGGCCGGTTGCCCGGCCGCCAGCAAGCCGACAAAGACGCCGACCATGGCTTTGTGCAAAGGTTTTTGCGTGAATTTCATGGATTTCTCTCGTGGGTTTCTTCAATTCAATTCGTGATCAGGGCGCGCCGCGGGCGGTGATGCGCAGGCGGATCGGCTGCGCCATGTTCTCGGGCGGCGCTTCGCGCATGGCGGCAACCTGCAGCAAGGCTTCGCGCAGCAGTTCGTCCAGCCCGGCATTGCCCGTGCTCTGCGCCAGATCGGCCTTCTCGACCGAGCCGTCGCGGCGCAGCCAGACGCGCACGGTGACGCGATAGTCGGATTCCTTGAGCTTGCGGTTGCGGCTCAACTGTTCCTGCAGATGGCGCTGCAAGCGGCCGGCGTACATGCCCTGCATGCCGGCGCCACCAATTGCCCCGCCGGTGTATTCGCGGCCGACCGTGCCGGCTCCGAAGGCGCTATCGCCGTCGCCGGCCGCGCCTTCCATCTTGAGCGGCTCGTTCTGGGCCGGTTGCGGCGTCTCCTTGGGCGGCTCCATCTTGACGTCCTTGGGATTTTCCTTGGGCGGCTCGGGCTTCTTTTCTTCCTTGGGCGGCGGCGGGGGCGGCGGTGGCTTATCGGGCAGCAGGGTGACGACCGGCGGCTTGCGCGGCTTGCCGGACTTGGTGTTCATCAGGCTCATGACGCCCCAGCCGATGAGGCCGAGCACGACCACGCCAAGCAGCACGAGGACAGCGATCTTCAGCCAGCGACGCGGCGGCGGATTCTGGTTTTGCATGGTCATCAGTTACCGATTCTTGCCGTGACGAGTCCCACCGCGCCGATGCCCATGGCACCGGTGAGATCGAGCACTTCGACCACCCGCGCGTAATTGACCGCCGGGTCGCCCTTGAGCACCACCGAAGCCTTCGGGTCGCGGGCCATCGTCGCCTTGAGCTGGACCTCCAGTTCGCGGACGGTGACGCCGACGCCGTTGAGGTGCAACGAGCCGTCCGGCTTGATCTGGACGATCTTGATCTCGTGCTTCTCGGTGCTCGGCTTGTTCGACGGCTTGGGCAGGTTGATCGACATGCCCGACACCGAGGCAGTCGTCATCAGGATGAAAATGACGAGCAGCACATAGGCGAGGTCGAGCATCGGCGTAACGTTGATGCTGTCGTAAGGCTTGGTTTCGGACTGAACGTGCATCGCCTTACCTCTGCGCCCGCGTTGTCGCCAGGCCGAGGTCGGTGATGCCGTTGCGCTTGAGCAACTCCATCACCTCCATGACCTTGGCGT
Source organism: Betaproteobacteria bacterium HGW-Betaproteobacteria-4 (assembly GCA_002840785.1). Lineage (GTDB taxonomy): Bacteria > Pseudomonadota > Gammaproteobacteria > Burkholderiales > Rhodocyclaceae > Azonexus. Next base: position 126,701 of record PHCH01000002.1, read on the forward strand.
ACTGGGCCTGACCGTCGCCCTTGATGACGATGGACAGCGCCGGATTGGCGGCCAGATTCTGCGCCAGACGGAGGTCGAGCTGTTCCATGGTGACCGGGTAGGCATCCAGAAAGACGTCGCCGTTGCGCGCCACCGTCACTGCCTTGGTGCCCGGTTTGGCCAGGCTGGCGCTGGCCACCGTCTTCGGCAACTCGACCTTGACGCCCTGCACCGAGGCCGTCGTCATGATGATGAAGATGACGAGCAGCACATAGGCGAGGTCGAGCATCGGCGTGACGTTGATCTCGTCGTAGGGCTGGTTGTCTTCCTGAACGTGCATCGGGCTCGTTCCCGCTTAGACGGCGTACAGCTCGGCCGACTTGGTCAGGAACTCGTCGGCGAACACCTGGGTGTCGGCCGAGACGTTCTTGATCTTGATCGCCAGCCAGTTGTAGCCGAACAGGGCGGGAATCGCCACGGCCAGACCGGCGACAGTGGCGACCAGCGCGGCGGCGATACCCGGCGCAATCGAGTTCACATTTACATCGCCAGCTGCGGCAATAGCCGCGAAAGTGATCATGACGCCGACCACGGTGCCGAGCAGGCCGAGGAAGGGGCCGCCGGAAATGGCGATGGTGAGCAGCACGATCTGGCTGTTCAGGCGCTGGTTTTCGCGAACCAGTCCAGCATCCATGGCAGCGCGGATCGAATTGAGCGCGGCATCGGAGAGCTTGTTTTCGACACCGCTCTTGGTCTGCGTGTCGAAGCGGTGATGCATTTCCTGGATGCCGATCTTGTAGAGCCGGAAGATCGTTGAATGGCGCAGCGCCTCGTCTTCGCTCAGCGCCTTGGTATCCATCGAGTCCGGTTGCAGCAGCTTGCGCGGATTGTCGCGAAAGCGGTTGAGGAAGGCATCGTTGGCCTTTTCCGCATTGCCCAGGAACATCGTCTTGCCGATCATGACAGCAACGCTGATGACGGCCATGACGGCAAGAATGCCGATGACGATCCAGCCGTCCACCGTCAGTGCGCCGAGCAGGATGCCGACGTAGGAAGCTTCTTCAGCCGCCTCTTCTTCCTCGACGCCGTACATCAGGCTGTCCGGCTGCTGGCTGCCATACAGGGCCTTGATGTAATCGGCCGAGCGCGAGGTCGCGGCCAGCGTCACTTCGTCCAGCTCGCCCTGGAAACCGGCACCGATCTGGATGTCGCCAGCGGTGTCGTCGAGCGCCATATCGGCCGTGCCGGCTTCGGCACCTTCCATGTAGAAAGTCAGCCTGCCGCCGATCAAGGTCATCGCCACGTGCTGCCAGGTATCGGCCAGCACCGTCGCGTTCGACGGAAACTCCTTGCCATTGACCACGGCCACCAGCTTGCTGCCATTGACCGCCAGGGCCAGGCTCTTGCCACCTTCGCTTTGCTGGAACAGGGTGCCGGAAGCATTGGCCACCGGCTTGATCCACGCCGTGAACGTCAGGCCATTGGCGGTCACCAGCTTGAGCGAGGGAGACGCCGGAACCGTCAGCGTCGTGCTGCCATCCAGGCTGGCCGCGTCACCGAGCGGGCCGGCGACCGGTTTGATTGTCAAATTTTGCGGATTATTCCGGTTGACCGTGGAATCCTGTACCGGACCGTTGTCGGAGAAATGCAGCACCAGATTCTGGGCGGCATCGTAGCTGCCCTTGGCATCACTGGCAGCAGCCGCTTTTTCATTACCCCAGAGCAGCGTGACCGCGTCCGTTTTGGCCAACGGCGCCAGCTTGGGCTGCTGCACCCAGATCACTGCCAGCTCGTTGGTCGAATCATATTTTTCGATGTGGAAACGCAGCGGCGTCTTGCCGTCGCCGGCCGTCACGCGCAGGTCGCTGCCGTCCGGCTTGGCTTCGGCAAAGGCGAAATTGCCGGTGTGCAGGCGCAAGGCCAGCGGCAACTGGGTGGCCCCCAGCTTCAACTCGACGCCCTCGGCCGTCGTGTCGATCAGCGTCTTCTGCTTGTACTGCCAGTCGTCCGGATTGAAACCATCCGCCGCTTGCGCGTTCAGGGCAACAAAGCTCGCCGCCGCCATCATCCAGTGTGCAAAGTTTCTCATCATCTTCAATGTTGTTGGGTTGATCTGACTATTATGAAAACCGTTTTTTACAGGCGTGCTACCCCGTCGTCCGGGGTTTGCATTTACCGTCGTCGCCCTTCCCGGATGGACAATCCGGCATCGCCTCGGGACCGCCATCAAGCACCTCGACGGTCAGCATGCCGCCAGACCCTTCGCGCCTGCCGGCACCTGGCGCGGCATCTTCGAGCGCCTGGTTTTCCGAATTGGTCGGCGAGGTAACGGCTGCAACCGGGGCGGCAGTAGCCGCCGCGGCCGGCGCCCCGGTCACGGCACCCGCTGCCTGAATGTTGCTGGCATTGAGAATGACGCGCGCGCCGAGCGTGATGTTGCCGGTACTGCGCAGACCGGCATCGCCGGCATCAATCGCCCCTTCCGGGGCAAACAGGTCCATGTCGCTGGGCGGCGTGTCATCGCGCGAAGCGAGTACGCCGATCCCCGAACCGGACACCGAGTTGGCGGTATCGAGGACGATCTGACCGTTACGCACGACCAGGACCGGCGGCGGCGTCGAGTTCACCGTCTTCGCGCCGCTACCGGCATCGATGTTGCCCCGATCTGCCCAGATCATGATGTTGCCGCCGTCGAGCGTGAATACCCGAGACTGATTGACCAGGAAATCGTCGGCAACATAGCCCAGGATATCGCCGCCGTTGATGGTGAAGATGCCCTGATCCGAAGCCGCTTTCGACAAGGAGGGCGCGGCCACGCCAACCACGGTGTTGCCGCCCGGCACGAGCAAGTGGATATTGCCCTCCTGCTCAGTCTTGATCTGGCTCATCGAGAGCAGGATGTCGCCCTTGCCGACATTGGCGGCGGGGAACAAGGCTGCGGCCAGCGTCCGCCCCTTGTCGTACTGCGACGGATCGCCGCTATTCTGCGCAGCCCGCCCGTACTCGGTGAGTTTTCCGTAGAAAACATCGAGCACTTCGGCATCGCTGACCGCTTCGCCGTCGATGATTTTCTGGTGAATGGCCTGCAGGCCGGCATTCCTGGCCAGTTCGGCCGCTGAATAGGATTTGTCCGGGTCAATCAGGTTGACCAGTTCGGTTCTGCCCGAAGCCAGCTCCTTGTACAACCCCTGATAGTCCGGCGTACCACCGGCGATAGCCAGGATATTGGCGCCCCCCTCCGGCAGATAGGGATTATCGAGATTGCCGCGCGTCACGATGCCCTGGGTATCGGCCAGATCGATCGTTCCCTTGGCCTCGACCCGTACCGAGCCGTCGCCACCGACCTGTATGCCCTTGAGCGGGTCAGTTACCGGGGTGGGCAGATTCTTCGGATCGGTCACCGTCTGGTAGTCGTAGCGGATGTCTCCTCCAGCCTTGATGACACTCACGTCATCGGCATGGTTATGCTGAATATCGAGGCTCATGTTCTTGATGTCGCCACCCGCCTCGATGAGCACGGCCTCGTTGAACAGATGTGCCTCGTCAGCCCCCCTGTACAAACGTCGGTCAACGATATCTCCGGTCAGCGCGACAAGGCGGCTAGGCTCGGTATCGTTGGCGTGCCAGTTCTGGGCGGTGTGTTTTTCGAGCGCGGCGCCGGACTGCAAGGCGCTCAACAGCACAAAACCGGTCTCGCCCAGCAAGCCATTGCCCAGCACCGGATTCCGCACACTTGGCAGGTAGCGCTCGGCCAGATCGAGTTGCTGAATCGAGGATGAAAGCCCGATTGCACCCTGTGCCAGCAGATCCAATTGACCCGACTGTCCCGGTACTTGAACCACCGAACCACCGATATCGCCACTCAGCGCCGCGACTTTCACCTGTGCCGGCATCAGCCGGTGGGTCTCGCTGTCCATCACTCCGTAAACCGTATCCTGGGCGTTCAGTCCGACATTGCCGGCCACGGAAACGACATCGAGCGCCGAACGTTCACCAAAGGTACCCAGGCGCACACTGTAGTTGCCGGTCACCGTGACCAATCCCGACGTTGCCTTGGCGCCCGTCGTATAGGTGCCGTTGTAGAGCCAGTTGGTGTTGGCCCACAGGGGGTTGTACACATTGCCCAGTTCGACGTCCTGCCGGCCAACGACATCGACGCTGCTGTTACCGATGGCGACCGTCGTGTAAAAATTGTTGTCGACCAGATCGCCATTGCCATTCGTGGTGACGATGACATAAGGCTTGATCGCATCGGCAGTCAGCTTCACCTTGCCGGTCTCGGCATAGAGCATCCCGCCGATGATCGAACCCTGTGCGTGCACGCTCAGGTCACCGCCGCCCATGATCAACGCCCGGTCAGGCTGGGCCTCGCCATCCACCGTCGGCACCCGACCACTGGTTGGAATGGCCACGATGGCATTGCTGATGTCGCTGCCCGCCGTCAGGCTGATATCACCACCGCCGAATGCGGCAATACCCGACTGGAACGAGGCAACCCGCGACCACCATTGCAGGTCCTTGTTGCCCCCCACCCGCATCAACCATTCGTTGGGATTACCCTGATAAACCGACGCCAGCTCAGGTTTTTCAACCTCAATCGAACCGCCAGCCTGCAGCGAGACGTCACCACCGCCAGTCAGGAAAGCCGAGTACACACCCTTCGCCGTGTAGTTGTTATTGACGAAAGCCGGTGTAAAGCCATCGAGCTCTGTCGTATCGGTCACACCAGCCGTATAAATCGCCGCCCGGTCGCCAAGCTGGATGTCTTTCGCGGCGGCAATATCGATGCTGCCCGTGCCGGTGCGGATCAGTTTGTTGTCAGCCAGAACGAGACTGCCTGTCGTGGCCGAAGCATTCGTCCCCAGCGGTGAGGCCTGAGCGGCATCCGCCCCGGCGACGAGCCGGAACGACCAGCTATCGCCGCCGCTGCCGACGCGGGCATCGCGATAAATATCGGCCACCCCGGCGGTTGCCGAACCGTTCCGGACGAAGCCATCGGTCAAGGTACCGCTGACCAGCAGATCGCCCTCGGCGCGCAGCGTCATGGCGCCAACTGCGCCGGCCGCGCTGGTGCCGGCAAAACTCCAGTCGTTGCCGACCAGCAGCTTGCCGGTCGACCGGATCTCCTCACCAACCCGGAAGACCGTACCCAGGCGCTGGCCGGGATCGGCTGCGTCGACAAAAGCACTGCCCTTGAGCGCCGAAACCTCACTCGCTGTCTTGAGCAGCGCGGCCTGCTCGGCGGTACCGAGCACGAAATCGCCGGTCTTGCGCGTCACCCGTACCGCTTCGAGCGCAACACTGGCCGCCCCTTGGACATTTCCATCCAGATTCACCTTGGCCATACTCGATCCGACGACGGGCGCGGAGGCCAGAGGCACATCATCGACAAGCCTGAACTCGCCCTTGCCGTCGACGACTGTATAGACCGCCGTCACCAACCTGTCCGTCCGAAGATCGCCGGCCTTGAGTACGCTGCCGTCAGCGCTCTTCAAATCGACCGACGTCTTTACCTTGTCGGCCGACGTGATTTCCAGCGTGGACGCTGCTGTATTGGCGCTCTTCGGACGGAATGCCACCGTATAACCGGGGTTCTGGAAATCAGCCGCCGTCAGCGGGCTGATGGCCGGTGTCACTTTGTACCTGTTGGCCGATCCTGTATCCGTCTCGCCCAGCGTCGATAGCTTGAAGACGCCGTTATCGTAGATGGCAACAATCCCTTGCCCGGCCTTGATCGCATTTGCCGAAAGTGCCGTGCCATCGGCATTGACCAGCGGTATCTTGCTGTTGCTGCCGACGGTCACCGTGGGTCCGGCCTTCGATGCGGCATAGGCATTGAAGGAAATCACCGTCCCGTTTGCCAACGATTCGGTGTTGGTGATCCCGACCAAGAGGTAATCGCTAATGGTCGCCCCCTTCTTGGTCGTCACCAGCGCGGCCATGGCATCGTTATCGACAATCTCGGCCCCATTGCCACTGACCAACTTGCCCAGTTGATCCTGGCGCGGCGCGCGGAACGTCACGCGGCCACCGCTTGCCTTGCTGCCGGCCGCCGTCGACACATCGATGCTGGCGGCTGCCTGGCCATCCTTGGCGCCCGAGAAATGGATCTCTGTGGCCAATTCGTCCTCGGCCTTCGTAGCGCTGACGCCGACGGTCACCGAACCGCCCTCGCCTGCCGTGCCATCGCCACCACCGACCACTTCGGTAGCATTGGCCTTGAGGGCGCTGCCGGCATGCAGTTCAACCTTGCCACCGACGGCATTCGAGCCATCGGCATCGCTCACCCGATTGGCGTATAGGCCGATACTGCCGCCCTTGCTGCCGGATGCATCGACGGATCCGTAGATATCGATGTTGCCGGCATCAGCCGACAACTGGAATTGATGTGCCTTGATCTGCTCCGTCAGGACAAGATCGCCAACCCGGCGACGGACATCCCAGCTTTCGCTGAGATGGCGGTTGCCGGATTGATCAACGACCGCATTGGCCAGGCGATCAAGCGCAACCGACGCTGCATCGACCACCAGGCTGCCCTGAGTCTTGCCGTTGGCCGCATTGCCGCGCAGGGTTTTCGCCGCGGCATCGACCGTGCCTTTTTCGGCCAACAGGCGGATCGTGCCGGCATTGCCGCCGCCGGCATCGGCGGAAACGGTAGCGATGGCGCCTTCGTTGATCCGGACATCGCCCTCCATCGATTTCAGCGTGATGCGGCCGCCCGAGGCATAAGCCGTGGTATCGGCAAACTTCACGGCGGCACCGGCGGCGCTGACCAGCGCGCCGTTGTCCAGCGTCACACCCTGCGCACCGGCCAAGGTCAGATCACCGGCGGCCAGGTCGATGTGACCGGACACCGCAACGCTCTTGCCAGCCAGTTCCAGTTTGCTGCCAAGACCAGCGGTCGTTGTCGGAGCAGTCGCGTTCGCATGGCGCTGGACAGACAAATCACCGGTAGCCGTCAGGACATGATCTGCCCCGCTCGTGCTGGTCACGCGTCCCGCGATGATGTCGAGCTTGGTTTCGACTGGCTGGCTGTTGGCATCGACCCGGCCGCTCTCAACGCGCGTCACACCGCGACCGGCAAACGCCAGGTCACCGCTCGCCTTGAGTTCGACGGCATCGAAGCCGGCCATCTTGAAGCCGCTGCTACCCGCCTTGCGCATCGCTTCGGTCGCGTTGTTGCCGAAAGTGATCTGCCCGGCATCCACCTTGAGGCTGCCGCTGCCGAGTGTTGCTCCGGCGACGAATTGGGCGCCCTCGGGATTGGCATTCTCGAACGCCACCTGTTTGGCGGAAATAGTGGCCTGGCTGCCATCAGCGCCGTGCCCGGCAATGCCGGCGGCCGATATCACCAGTTCATTGAGCGTGGCCGATCCCAGCGTCGCGTCGCCGTAGAGGTCGAGCGTCGAATAGCTGATCAAACGCATTTGATCGACATCGGCGAACCGCTCCAGATCGCTCTTCTTCAGCGTGACGCCGTCAGTTGGCGCCGAATTGTCGGCCACCACGTTGATCCGGCCGGCACCGATACTCACCGCCCCGCCCCCGTCGCGCGAACCGTCGGCCAGGCGGCGGCCCGGGGAAACCATACCGGCCAGCTCATTGCCGCGCGTCGCATCGAAGACCAGCGACTCGCCAGCCACGGCGGCGGTGCTTTCGACAGTCAGATCGCCTTGCAGCCGATTGACGCCGCTCCGGCTGACCTTGACCTGGCTGCCTTCGGCAACGCGCAGGAAAGCGCCGTCGCCGGTCAGCGCAATGTCACGCCCCGTCGCCTCGCCAGCCGAATCGATCTTGCTCTCGCCAGCCACGGTCAGCGTCTCGCTGGCTGTCGCCAGAATTTCGCCAGCCGTGAGTGCGGTTCCGCCCGCGCTGTCCCCGTCGTTGTTGATCACGACCGAACTCGCGATGGTGTCGATCTGCATGCCGGTCGCCGTCTCCGTGCGCACCCCGCCGAGCAGCAGGCTGGCGATATTCACATCCTTCAGCTTGGCGGGATCAACCACCGAATAGCCATCCGGCGTATTGCCCAGATTGCTGACATACAGCTTGGGCGCGGCAAGATCCAGCGCCAGCCCTTGCGCGGCGCGATGGCGCCCGTCAGCGGCGCTGATTTCAGCCACGGTCTTGGCCACGACGCTGGGGTTGAATTCCAGGCTGCTGCGGCCGACCACCGAGAGATGACCGGCATCGCCGGCCAAACGCACGCCGGCCTGATCGTAGAAGAACGACGAAGCTGTCGTCAGCGTGTATTTGGCCCGGTTGGCCACCACCTCGCTGCTCGCCAGTTCGAGGGTCAGATGCGACTGCGAGTAAGCCGTCGTCGAGCCGTCGGCGTTGAGTGCGTTGAACGCGCCGGCCACCAGCCACGAGCCGTCGGTCTGGCGCTCGGAGGCGGCCAGAACATTATCGTTGCCGCCTTTCACCGTCACCAGATAGGCGCCGGGCAGCACGGCATAACGGGCCGGCAGCAGCACATAGCTGCCACCGAGGCCGAGCGTGTTGGCGCCCAGCGAAACGGCATCGCCCACCTTGAGCAGCGGCAGCGAACCATCATCGCTTGTGGCATACGCGGCCAGGAGTTCGGCATCGGTCGCGCTGACCCCGTTCCAGCCCGGCACGATGGCGAAGGTCGTCGGCGAGCCGTTGAGCACATCGCTCTTGCCGCCCGGCCCGGCGGTAAATTCCCAGGCCAGCGCCTCGCCACCGCCCGAGAGATCGAGTTCGGCACCGCTCTGGACTTTCGACTCGGCAGCATCGATCACAATGCCTTTGGACGGCAGAGCCTCGATTTCGCTCCCCAGGTAGTTCCAGCTACTGCCCGATTCGCCGGTGGTCCCGAACAACAGCTTGCGATCTGCCGCCACCGAGGTCTTGCTACCGGCAGCCAGCGTCACCGTACCGCCCGGCGCACTGAAAACGACCTCGCCGAGGGGGGCGGAAATCGCCCCCTCGTGGTTTATGGTTTTGGCCGAAAATTCCAGTCGACCGTAGGGCGACAGCGATACGTCGGCCGCGGCGCCGGCCGGCCGGGTAATGTGGATGCTGCCGTTCGCATCGGCCAGCAGGTCGATGCGGAAGTCGCCATAGGTCGACGGGCTGAGGCGGGCGGCCGAGAAGTTCAGCGCACCGGAAGCCGTCATCTGGCCGTTGAACAGACGACCGTCGACGCGGTTCTTCACCGTGTTCTCGACGCTGTCGAAATGGATGGCCCCGGTGCTGGTGAAGGTGCTGTCAGCAAAGCCGCTCCAGCTGAAGGTGCCGACCAGCCCGATGTCGCGGGCAGTGATCGAGGCATCGGCCAGGCCGGTTGTTGCCACCACGGCAGCGCCAGCCCCCTCGCGGAAATTGCCGATGCGCGCCGTGGCCGCCGTCAGCTTCAGGTCGGTCGTATCGTCGGCGGCCCTGAAGTTCGCCGCATTCATGCTCAGGTGGTTATTGACCGTCGCCTCGACCTTGCCGGCAAAGACGATGTCGCTCTGGCTGGTCAGGTACCAGGAACCGAAATCCTGTAACAGGGCGACATCAAGCGCCGCCTTGCCGTTGTAGGTTTTCGCATCGAGTACCGCGGCACCCGCCAGATAATCGGCCGCGCTGATGACGGCCGGCCACAGCTCGGGATGATTTTCCCTGGCGCTCTTGTCGTCGGTGGCAGCCGATTGATAAACGCTCAGCGCGCGCCCCTGCGTCAGCACATCGATGATTTCCTGGCTCTGCCCGATGCCGACGCCCCACGGGTTGGCCTCCATCTTCACTGGATCTGCCGTAAAGCGCAGGCTGAAGACACCGCCGAGCGCATCCCTGCCGCCCCGGGCCTTGAAGTTGCCGTCGAGGAACATGCCGCTGTGCGCCGCCAGGCTGACCGTGCCCCCGGCGCTGCCTAGCGCCCGCGCCGCATAGGTGTAACCGGTGGCCGTTGCCGTCGCTGCGTTCAGCGTGCCGGTGGCGCCCGAAACATCGATCAGCGCGCCGTCACGCATGATCAGGTAGCCAAGGCCGGAATCGATGCTCACCGTCCCCCCGGCCAGCACCTCGCCCCGATAGGCTTGCCTGGCCAGCAGTTGCCCGGCCGAAATTCCGGCATCCAGGGCTTGCTGCGTATCGGCATCGAGCACCGTCGTGCCGCCGACCAGCAACTGGCTGTTCTCGCCGAGGTAGATCGATTCGGATTGCTTCTTGCCGGCATCGATCAGGGCATTCTGGACCGCCGCATTCAGATCGCTGGTCATTTCCGCGCGACCCAGCTTGATCGTGCCGCCAGCCGCTTCCAGCGTACCCAGCACGGTCATCTGACCGGCCGCTTCGAGTTTCACGCTACCCTTGGTTGAAGCGCCGACATAGGCGTTTTCGGCGACGGTCAGACGCCCGCTGTAGATATCGGTCGTCGTCAGGCTGAGGCTCGTGGTCCCCGAGCGCAGTGCTTCGGGCAGAACCTGCGTTGCGGCAAAGGAGGCGATGCTACTACCGGTCGGCCGCTTGAAATAGTCGCCGACGGCGAGCAGCGACCAGTTGAGCGGATCCGGCTTGACGACCTGCCCGGCTTCCACGGTCAACCCGGAATTTCCGCTAAAAATGAAATGGTAGAAACCGCCACGGTCGACCACATCGGCCGGCGCCGCGAAGCCCTGGCGCCCCTCGGCGATCCGCCGGGCATCGGTCCACGTCCGGGTATCGACACTTTCGGCATGGCCCAGCCTGACCTGCGACGAGGTAATCGACAGCGTACCACCCTTGCCGAGCGCCATCCCCGACAGGGTGCCATCGAGGAAGAGGCTGCTCCCCCCGACCGCACCGACCTCGACGAAACCGGTGCCGCTGGTCAGCGCAATCGAGCCGGCATTGCCCTTCTTGACTGAAGGTTTGGTGTTGACCTGGCCGCCGCCATCGACGGCAATGCTGCTGCCGCCCCGGATATCGAGGTCGTGGGCCGAAGTCAGAACGATCTTGCCGCCGTTCAAGGCCAGCGGCGCGGTGCTCAGTTCGCCATCGAGAAAATCGTTAACCCAGACACCGGACGTGGACAGGCTGGCCCCTTCGGCGACGACCAGATTCGAGTAAACGCCATCGAAAATATTGGGCGCATCGGGCACCGACAAACTCAAATCGAGGGTCTTCAGCTCGATGCTGCCGCCCGGTGCGCTGACGTCACCGGCCAGATGAATCTGCCGCCCGGCAGCGGCAAACTTGCCGCCCGCCGGCAGATTCAGGGAAATATCCGCGGGAATCTCGATCCGCCCATCGCTGCTTATCGAGAAGCGGGAGAACCCGGCATCGACGAGCGTGTCGGACAATTCCAGGCGGTCCGGTCCGGCATCTCCCTGAGTCAGGCCGGCCGCCGCGTTGGCCGCGCCCTTGACGAACACCATCTGCGCCTGGAGAAAGGCCGCATCCTTCTCGGTCTGGCTGGCCGTATCGCGATTGGCGACGGTGTAATGCTGGCCACCATCCTGGACGATCAATTGCCCGCCCAGCGGAATTGCGCTGCGCTTGCTCGCCGGATCACCAACCTCGCGCTGGCGGGTACCGACCGTGGTATTCGCCTGCAACTGCCCGTCGACAGCCAGGCGATTGCCGCGAATCTCGACGGCGCCGGCGCTCTTGCCCTCGACATAGGCCACTTCGTCGTGCGTTGCCGTGGTCAGCGACAAATACTCGGCCCAGACCGGCGCGTCGTTCAGCCGATAGGACTTGCGGCCGGCCAGTAGCCGCGACTCGGCGACGGTTCCCGCCGCGTAATCGACCACGCCGCCGGAAACATCGAGCGTGGCGCCGCTCTTGACGATGACGTTGCCCGTGGACATCAGGGAAATCTTGCCGCCAGTCGCCGCCAGTTCGTTGGCCGTCAGGCCGACGTTGTTGAAATAGCTGCTGACGTCGGCGATTTCGACCGCGTCGCGAATGTCCACCCAGGCCTTCTGGCCGCGCAGCACGCCATTGCGCTGCACCGTGTTGCCGGCAAAGTTGTCGCCGCGCAATTCGACTTCGACAAACAGGTCGCGAACCGACTTTTGGGCGCTGGTCCCGGAAACATCGATCTTGGCGCCGTCGGCGACAAAGACACCAACGCCGTTCTGCGCGCTGCCCTCCACCACGGGGATCACGGCATCGGCCGCAAAGGCGTTGGTTTCCCCGAAAGCCGAACTGGCCCCGAAGCGGACGTTTCCACCTTTGGCCAGGATGTCGGCCTGGCCGACGACAATCTCCTTGGCCAGGGCGGTAATCGATGACGCGACAAAATGCTGGTCAGCGGTCAAGGTCTTGCCGTTGCTGCCATCAACAGCGATCTCGGTGCGACTGCCGTCAGCAAAGCTGACCGTGCCGGCCTGCTGGCCGAAGATGAAATCGGTCGGCTCGACAATGGCCCGCTTCGGATCGTAGGCCAGCACGCCATCAACGCCATAATCGCGCGAAATCATGAAATAGCTGCTATCGGCAATATCCCCGGTAGCGGTATCGATGGTGTAGTCGATCAGCGCCATATCGCGCGCCTTGAGGTTGATCGAGCCATTGGCGGTAGCCGATGTCGACGCGTACAGCGTGCCGGCCTGGACAATCCGGTGACCGACCAGAGATATGTCGCCGAAGCTGGCCGAGATCGTGCCGGTGTTGGTCACCGCATTCGCATCGGTGCCGCGGGAAAGCGCCACCAGAGAATCGATACCGCTCTTTTTGGCATCCTTGATCAGCAGCGGATTGACCTCCGCCGTAAAGCCGCGCAACGCGCTCGAATAGCCCGGCTTCAGGTAAACATCGGCACCCGCAGTGAGCAAGGTCTGGCCATTCGGGGTGCTGATGCTGCCGCCCTGGTTCACCACGCCGCCGGCAAGAACGACATAGCCCCCGCTGGCCGTTTCGATTTTTGCCCCGTTTTCGACGTTGACCGTAGCACGGCGAAAATCGGAGAGCGCCCGGGCCTTGTCGGCCGCCGCGACGCTGTCGTCGCTGCTGTCGAAGGTGGCGTAATTCCGGTTCAGGTAAAAGGCACGGGAGCGGACATTGGTCTGGCCGAGCAGCCCTGACGACACAATCGCCGGATTCATGCCCAGTGCCGAGGCGACGAAATTGTTGGCCGAAACCCGGGCATTTGCCCCGAACGTGATGCCCAGTTCGTTAACCAGCACCAGCTGGCCGCTGGCCTTGAGTACGCCGTCGATCAGCGAGCGCCCCGCCGCCAGGTTATCCAGCTTGTTGCCGGAGCCATCGACCACATCCTTGTCCGGATCGAAGACATAGTTGTAGGCAACATCGCCCGATGCCTGGACGAACTCGACCGTCTTGCCCGACCCGACGCTGAAGCCGGAAACCCAGTCGATCTGTGCCACGCTGCCGCGCTGGTTGATCGTCAGGCGATCCGTCTCGGTCGTTCCCGAAACCAGCATGGTGGCGCCATTGAGGTTGACCGCCCTGGTCGCGTTGACGACGCCCTGCTGATTGACCACCAGACCGGCCAGTGTCACCACACCATCCGTACCCATGTTGACGTTGCCGGTAGCAGCGTTGGTCACTTTGCCATCCAGCGTCGTACTGATGCCGAAACTGTCCTTGCCGGTGAATGAATCCGTCTCGACCAGGATGCCGCGCAGGTTGGGATCGTCGGGCACGGTCAGGATGACCTTGCCACCG
>PHCH01000043.1 GCA_002840785.1 Betaproteobacteria bacterium HGW-Betaproteobacteria-4
TTCAGCCAGTTCACGCTCCGGATTCTGCGGCGAATCGGCCCACAGGTGCTTGGACTTCGGATGGGTCTTGACGAACAGGTTGCCCGGCACGTGCTTCACTTCCTGCACGACCTTCCAGTTGAATTCCTTGAACTTGGCATCCGACTTCTTATCCGACGGCGTGCTGATCAGGGTCAGGACGTCGGCACCGAGGTGACCCGTCGTCCACACCGGACCGAATTTCGGATGGGTGAAGTTGGCGCCACGGCCCGGGTGCGGGATCTTGGCGACATCGACCAGGGCGGCCAGCTTGCCAGTCTTGGTATCGACCGCAGCGATCTTGTTGGAAGCATTGGCCGCCACCAGGAAGTAACGCTTGGAAGCATCCCAGCCGCCGTCGTGCAGGAACTTGGCAGAACCGATGGTCGTCGTCTTGAGGTTTTCGATGTCGGAGTAATCGACCAGCAGGATCTGCCCGGTTTCCTTGATGTTGATGACCCATTCCGGCTTGGTGAAGGAGGCGACGATGGACGCCACGCGCGGTTCCGGATGGTAGTCGCCGTCGACCGTCATGCCACGGGTCGAAACAACCTTGCGCGGCTTCAGCGTATCGCCGTCCATGATCACGTACTGCGGCGGCCAGTAGGAACCGGCCACGGCGTATTTGTCCTCAAAGCCCTTGAACTTGGAGGTATCGACCGAACGCGCATCGAAGCCGATTTTCACTTCGGCGACCACACCCGGTTTTTCCATCCACAGGTCGATCAGCGACAGACGACCATCGCGACCGATCACATAAACATAACGGCCGGAAGCCGACAGACGCGAAATATGCACCGCGTATCCGGTCTTGACGATGGAACGGATTTCCTTGGTGTCGCCGTCGATCAGGGCGACTTCGCCGGTGTCGCGCAGGGTGACCGAGAACATGTTCTTGAGGTTGTACTTGTTCATCTGCTTGGTCGGACGCTGATCGACCGGGACGATGACCTTCCACGACTCCAGGGTTTCCTTGAAGCTGTATTCGGGCGGCACATCCGGCGTGTTCTGGATGTACTTGGCCATCAACGACAGCTCTTCCTTGGTCAGGATGTCGTCGAAATTGACCATGCCGCCATCGGTGCCGTAACCGATGATCTTTTCCAGGCGCTGCTGGCCGAGCTTGAGCGTACCGCCTTCGGTGACGGTGCCGTCCTTGGCCTTCTTCGTCCAGTGCGGCTCAAGGTTCTTGCCGGTGGCACCCTTGCGCAGCACGCCGTGGCAGCCGGCGCAACGCTCGAAGTAAATCTTCTTGGCCTGGTCCTTTTCGGCCGCCGTCAGCGTTGGCGCCGTCTTGGCATCCTGGGCAAAGGCCGAACCCATGGCAACAGCCATGGCGCTAAGTGCAAGCATCCCCACTACAGTCTTTTTCATCTTTCTATCTCCTGGAACGAAAAATTTCGCGCCCAATCTCCCTCAACGCGATGCCGGCAAGGTTGAACCTGAGCCCCCACGCCATCCTTGATACTCATCAATCTTTTGGCGCACAAAACACCCATGCATTCATATGGTTATAGTCATTTATAACTACCCGTCTAATACTTTGGGTGTATATCCGCGACGAATTGACTTCGGGCTATTGGCAGGCGCCCGCTCCCGCATTAGGATGGCCGCCCAAAGGCAGGGATAACGCATGAACAAGCAGAACAAACTCGCAGCCGGCAAAGTCTGGCTGGTCGGCGCCGGCCCCGGCGACCCGGACTTGCTGACCCTCAAGGCAGCGCGCCTGATCGCCGCCGCCGACGCCCTCGTCTATGACCATCTGGTCGGCGACGGCATCATGGATCTGGCCCGCCCCGACGCCCGCCGCATCTACGCCGGCAAGGAAGCCTCGAAGCACACGCTGCCGCAGGACTCGATCAACGAACTGCTGGTACAACTGGCCCGCGAAGGCCTCTCGGTTGTTCGCCTGAAGGGTGGCGATCCGTTCATCTTCGGGCGCGGCGGCGAAGAACTCGAAACCCTCGTCGCCTCCGGCATTCCCTTCGAAGTCGTCCCCGGCGTCACGGCGGCGGCCGGCTGCGCCGCCTACGCCGGCTTCCCGCTGACCCATCGCGACCACGCCCAGTCGGTCACTTTCGTCACCGGCCACCTCAAAGACGGTACCGTCAATCTCGACTGGCCCTCGCTGGCCCGGCCGCGGCAGACCGTCGTCTTCTACATGGGCATCGGCGCCGTCGGCGAAATCTGCAAGCAGATGATCAACCACGGCCTGCCCTCGCTGACCCCGGCTGCGGTCATCCGCAACGGCACGCAGCCCGACCAGCAGACACTGCTCGCCACCCTGGGTACACTGCCGCACCGCATCGCCGAATCCGGCATCAAGCCGCCGGCGCTGATCGTCGTCGGCAGCGTGGTCGGCCTGCACGAAAAACTCAACTGGTTCGAGAAACAATGAAATTCCTCTGGCTCGTCGCTGCCCTCTTCGCCACCTCGGCCCACGCCTATACCGGGCAGGAACTGCGCGGCGACTGCCTGGTGGCGGATGGCATGTACGCCGGACAAAAGTCCAGCGACCCCTTCCAGGCCATTCGCAGCGCCCGCTGCATCGCCTACGTCGCCGGCTTTGCCGACAGCTACGCGGTCAGTGACTATCTGGCCGAACAGGTCGGCGTCAAACTCAACGCCTTCTGCCTGCCGAAAGACCCCGATCTGTCGCAACGCCTGGTCCGCGCCGTGCTCATCCATGTCGAACGCGTCCCGCCGCAAACCACCGTCAGCCCGGCCACGCTGGTCGCCGGTGCGCTGGCCAAAGCCTTCCCATGCGCCGATTCACTTGAATCAAAGAAGTGATTCGTGGATAATCCGCCCTCCGATTGCCCCGGTGGCGGAATCGGTAGACGCAGCGGATTCAAAATCCGCCGCCGAAAGGTGTTGACCGTCGACGACTTCGACTTCCCTCTCCCGCCTGAACTGATTGCCCAGCACCCGGCCGCCGAACGCACCGGCAGCCGCCTGCTGCACGTCTGCGGCGAATGCTACGGTCAACCGGAAATTGATCGCAAATTTGAAAACCTGCCGGAACTGCTGAAAGCCGGCGACCTGCTCGTTTTCAACGACACCCGCGTCATCAAGGCGCGCTTCTTCGGCCACAAGGAAACCGGCGGGCAGGTCGAAATCATGCTCGAACGCATCGTCGATGCGACGCATGCCATCTGCCAGATTCGCGCCAGCAAGGCGCCGAAGCCGGGCAGCAAGATGCGCCTGGGTGACGCCTTCGAGGTGTGCATGACCGGCCGCGCCGGCACCGATGGCGATTTTTTCGCCCTTGAACTGGTCGAACCCGGCGATTTCTGGGAACTGGCCGAGCAGCACGGCAAGCTGCCGCTGCCGCCGTACATCGAGCACCCAGCCGAAGGCGCCGATGAAACGCGCTACCAGACGGTCTATGCCCGGGAACCGGGCGCCGTCGCCGCGCCCACGGCCGGCCTGCATTTCGACGAAGCGATGCTGGCCAAGTTGCGAGCGCAAGGCGTCAACACCGCCTTCCTGACCCTCCACGTCGGCGCCGGTACCTACCGGCCGATGCGCGTCGAGAAGATCGCCGACCACCGCATGCACAGTGAGCGTTTCGAGATTCCGCAGGCGACGGCCGAGGCCATCGCCGCCACCCGCGCCGCCGGTGGCCGGGTCATCGCCGTCGGCACGACCAGCCTGCGCGCCCTCGAATCGGCCGGCAACGATGACGGCACGGTGCGCGTCGGCGCTGGCGAAACGAGCATTTTCATCACTCCCGGCTACCGCTTCAAGGTGGTCGACCGGCTGATCACCAATTTTCATCTGCCGAAATCGACGCTGCTCATGCTCGTTTCGGCCTTTGCCGGCTACGACAACATCCGCGCCGCCTACGCCCACGCCGTGGCCGAGCGCTACCGCTTCTTCAGCTATGGCGACGCCATGCTCCTGGAAAAAACCGATGCAATTTGAACTCCTCAAGACCGATGGCGCCGCCCGCCGTGGCACGCTGACGCTGGCCCACGGCCAGATCCAGACGCCCGTCTTCATGCCGGTCGGCACTTACGGCACGGTCAAGGCCATGACGCCGCAATCGCTGCACGACATCGGCGCCCAGATCTGCCTTGGCAACACTTTCCACCTCTGGCTGCGGCCGGGGCTCGATGTCATCAAGGCGCACAACGGCCTGCACGACTTCATGAACTGGCAGAAGCCGATCCTCACCGATTCGGGCGGCTTCCAGGTCTTCTCGCTCGGCGCCATGCGCAAAATCACCGAGGAAGGCGTCAAGTTCAGCTCACCGCACGATGGCGCCAAGCTCTTCCTGACCCCGGAAATCTCGATGCAGATCCAGAAGGTGCTCAACTCCGACATCGTCATGATCTTCGACGAATGCACCCCCTACCCGGCGACGCACGAAGAAGCCGCCAAGTCGATGCGCATGAGCATGCGCTGGGCGCAGCGTTCGCGCGACGAACACAACAAGCTGGAAAACAGCAACGCGCTGTTCGGCATCGTCCAGGGCGGCATGTACGAAGACCTGCGCGACGAGTCGCTGGCCGGTCTCGACGACATCGGCTTCGACGGCATGGCCATCGGCGGGCTGTCGGTCGGCGAGCCGAAGGAAGACATGGTGCGCGTTCTCGCCCACGTCGCACCGCGCCTGCCGACGCACAAGCCGCGTTACCTGATGGGCGTCGGCACACCGGAAGACCTGGTGCGTTCGGTCAAGGCCGGCATCGACATGTTCGACTGCGTGATGCCGACACGCAACGCGCGCAACGGCCACCTGTTCACGCGCTTCGGCGACGTCAAGATCAAGAACGCCCGCTACAAGCTCGATACCGGCCCGCTCGACCCCAGCTGCACCTGCTACACCTGCACCCAGTTCAGCCGTTCCTATCTGCACCACCTCTTCCGCCACGGCGAAATCCTCGGCGGCATGCTCAACACCATCCACAACCTGCATTTCTATCAGGTCATCATGGCCGAAATGCGCGCGGCCATCGAGTCCGGAACCTTCACCGAGTGGTCGGACGAGTTTGTCCGCAAACGGTCATCCGGCGAGTGATAGAATCGCCCGTTCTGAATTTTTAGTTATCCGGAGTTACCACAATGATTAGCCTTGCCCACGCCCAGACCGCTGCCGCCTCCGCCGACCCGACGGGTGGCCTGATGCAGATGCTGCCGATGATCCTCATGTTCGTCGTGCTGTGGTTCTTCATGATTCGCCCGCAAATGAAAAAGGCCAAGGAACACAAGGCGCTGCTCGCCGCACTGGCCAAGGGCGACGAAGTGGTCACCCAGGGCGGCATTGTCGGCAAGGTGACCAAGGTCGGCGACAGCTACGTCACCGTCGAAATCGCCGAAGGCACCGAAGTCGTCGTGCAAAAGCCGTCCATCGGCCTGGTCCTGCCCAAGGGCACGCTGAAGTCGCTGTAATCACCCCAAAAGGCGGCGTTAGTGGTCAAACACTCGCCGCCTTTATCGCTTTGAAGCCGTCATGAATCGCTACCCACTCTGGAAGTACATCACCATCGCCGTCGCACTGCTGCTGGGCCTCGTCTATACGCTGCCCAACTTTTTCGGCGAATCACCGGCCGTGCAGCTGTCCAGCGCCAAGGCCACGATCAAGGTTGACGCCAGGGCCCAGACCCGCGTCGAGGAGGCCCTCAAAGCCGCCGGCATCACGCATGACGGCATCCAGCTCGACACTGTTGGCGTCAAGGTCCGCCTGACCAGCACCGACATCCAGTTGAAGGCCAAGGACGTTCTCGAAAAGACCTTCAACCCGAACCCGGCCGACCCGCAGTACGTCGTTGCCCTGAACCTCCTGACCGCCTCGCCGAACTGGCTGACCTCGCTGCATGCACTGCCGATGTACCTCGGCCTCGACCTGCGCGGCGGCGTGCACTTCCTGCTCCAGGTCGACATGAAGGGCGCCCTGACCAAGAAGCTCGATTCGACCTCGGCCGATCTGCGCACCGTCATGCGCGACAAGAACATCTCTGCGCACCGTCATGCGCGACAAGAACATCCGCCACGGCGGCATCAATCGTGAGGGCGAGCGCATCGTCGTCAAGTTCCGCGACAATGAAACCCGCGACAAGGCCCGCTTCGCCATCGGCGACAGCCAGCCCGACCTGCTGGTCAGCGAGACCGGCGATTCCAGCGAACCGAAGCTGGTCGCCACGCTGAAGCCGGAAGCCCTGCTCAAGCTCGGCGAATTCGCCCTCAAGCAGAACATCACCACCCTGCACAACCGGATCAACGAACTCGGCGTCGCCGAGCCGGTCATCCAGCAGCAGGGCCAGGACCGCATCGTCGTCCAGTTGCCCGGCGTGCAGGACACCGCCAAGGCCAAGGACATCCTTGGCCGCACGGCGACCCTCGAAATCCGCATGGTCGACGACTCGACCGGCGCCCTGGAAGCCGCCCTGGCCGGCAACCCGCCCTATGGCACCGAGGTTTACAGCGAACGCGGCGGTCAGCCGCTGCTCGTCAAGAAGCAGGTCGTGCTCACCGGCGACCGCCTGACCGACGCCCAGCCCGGCTTTGACAACCAGACCAACGAAGCGGCCGTCCATCTGACGCTCGACTCGGCCGGCGCCCGCATCTTCAAGGACGTCACGCGCGAGAACATCAACAAGCGCATGGCCATCCTGCTCATCGAAAAGGGCAAGGGCGAAGTCGTCACCGCGCCGGTCATCCGCAGCGAAATCGGCGGCGGCCGCGTGCAGATTTCCGGCCGCATGAGCACCTCGGAAGCCAACGACACCGCCCTGCTGCTGCGCGCCGGTTCGCTGGCCGCACCGATGGACATCATCGAGGAACGCACCATCGGCCCGTCGCTCGGCGCCGAAAACATCCAGAAGGGCTTCCAGTCGACGATGTGGGGCTTCGCCGCCATCGCCGTCTTCATGATCGCCTACTACCAGATGTTCGGTGTCGTCTCGGTGCTCGCCCTGGCCTCCAACCTGCTCTTCCTGGTCGCCCTGCTCTCCATGCTCCAGGCCACGCTGACCCTGCCCGGCATCGCCGCCATCGCGCTGACGCTCGGCATGGCCATCGACGCCAACGTGCTGATCAACGAACGCATCCGCGAGGAACTGCGCAGCGGCATGCCGCCGCAGGGCGCCATCGCGGAAGGCTACGAACGCGCCTTCGGAACCATTCTCGACTCCAACATCACCACGCTGATCGCCGGCCTCGCCCTGCTCATCTTCGGCTCCGGCCCGGTGCGCGGCTTCGCCGTGGTCCATTGCCTGGGCATCATGACCTCGATTTTCTCGTCGGTCTTCGTCTCGCGCGGCCTGGTCAATCTGATCTACGGCCGCCAGAAGAAGCTGACCAAGGTGGCCATCGGCCAACTGTGGAAACCGGCGACTGCCACGGTCAACGGCAAAAAATAAGGAAAAACGAAAATGGAATTTTTCCGCATCAAAAAAGATATTCCGTTCATGCGCCATGCGCTGACCTTCAATATCATCTCGCTCGTCACCTTCATCCTCGCCGTCGTCTTCCTGTTCACCAAGGGCCTGCACCTGTCGGTCGAATTTACCGGCGGTACGCTCATCGAAACCCACTACCAGCAGGCCGCCGACCTTGAAAAGATCCGCGGCGCGCTGGGCAAGGCCGGGTTCACCGACTACGCCGTGCAGAACTTCGGTTCATCGCAGGACGTGCTCATCCGCCTGCCCCTGAAGAGCGAGCAGAACAGCAACCAGATCGGCCAATCGGTCATGAAGTCGCTGGAAGCCGAAGCGCCGGGCGCCGAACTGCGCCGCGTCGAATTCGTTGGCCCCCAGGTCGGCCGGGAACTCGCCGAAAACGGCGCCCTGGCCCTGCTCGTCGTCATCATCGGCATCGTCATCTACCTGGCTTTCCGCTTCGAATGGCGCTTCTCGGTCTCGGCCATCATCGCCAACCTGCACGACGTCATCATCATTCTCGGCTTCTTCGCCTTCTTCCAGTGGGAGTTCTCGCTGTCGGTGCTGGCCGCCGTCCTCGCCGTCCTCGGCTACTCGGTCAACGAGTCGGTCGTCGTCTTCGACCGCGTGCGCGAAACCTTCAAGAAAGTCCGCGGCCTGACCACGCCGCAAGTCCTCGACCACGCCATCACGAGCACCATCAGCCGGACCATCATCACCCATGGCAGCACCCAGATGATGGTCCTGTCCATGCTCATCTTCGGCGGCGAAACCCTGTACTACTTCTCGCTGGCCCTGACCATCGGCATCCTGTTCGGCATCTACTCCTCGGTCCTCGTCGCCAGCCCGCTGGTCATGTGGCTAGGCGTCTCGCGCGAACAGTTCATCGTCAAACCCAAGGTCATCGAAGGCGCCAACGAGGACGGCGCCGTCGTTTAAGCGAATCCCACGGTCAACCGGAAAAAAGCCGCCAAATTGAAATTGGCGGCTTTTTCATTTTGGGTACCCCGCCACTGAAGACAGCGCGAGCTTATTCAGCGTGCCTCTGCACGCAGCCTCCAGATTGCTGTCCAGTTTTCTGCCCAGCAGCAGCGGTGATCAAAGCCGGTTTTCACCGTAACTATCGGGCGATGGTTTTGCGGAAATCTGTTGGCAAACCCTTGAACGATCTCTGGGGTAATGTTGGTATCGTTCGCCCCAACCAAATGCCACTGAGCAATCTCGCGCAAAGCATCCACCTGATCGGCAGGATTGAGCGACCCCACCAGAGGAGTTATCCGGTGGTGTGTCGTCCATGCACGGTGATCCAGATTCCCCGCCACGGTTACCAACTGCTCGATATCGTTACGGCGGGCAGCAACCAACGTGGCAACAGCTCCTCCCCCTGAATACCCAACCAGAATCAGACGGCTGGCACCAAAACTCCGCTTCAGGATATCGATTGCTTCGGCTGTTGCCGCAATTACCTCGGGTGCAAATCGTTCGTCTGTCCAATAGTGCCGTGAACACTTGGAAAGCTCCGCATCGATGTACTGACATGGTCTGCCGAGATAAGCGACATTTCCATCCTGATGCGCCAAGGCAAGTCTCAATGCGACTGGATCGCGCGGCGTTGGGTCAAAGGAAGGCAGAGTCCTGTCTATCCACGCATACCCGTCGCCCTCCACGAAAATCGTAAGCGTTTTTCCGGGAGTCCGCACAGAGGGCATGTAAGCCATCAAATCGAACTGTCTGGCTTCCAGCGAAATACTCCGCCAACCATACAGGGCCGCTAGTTCATCTGCAGAGCGACGGCGCTCCTCGAATGAAGGAACGGTCATACATGAGGACAGAAACAAACTGGCAATACTCCAAAGGAGTTTCATCTCAGATCAATGTACCCACAAAAGAAAAAGGCCATCAGGCTCCCCTGATGGCCTTGCACGTATTCCGTGACGATCAGAATGCCCAGCGAGCCTTGACGGAAGCCGTCTGGTTCAGGAAGCTTTCGCGATACTCGGCATCATAACGAGCGGTGATTTCCAGGCCTGACTTGGTTTTATAGACCCCGCCCATGCCGCCGCGAGCCAGCCACGGGCTTGGATCGATACCATAGGTCACGAAGGCCGCCGTAGGAGCACCAGCGAACGCCGAAGTAATTGCAGACTGCTTGTTGATCGTATCGTAGCCAACCCCCAAATTGCCGATAAGCGTTGTTTGGGCATTGAGTTGATGAGCGACTTTTCCATCAACGCCAACGATCAGCGCATCTGTCTCCCGTCCGCTGACATTCAGGTTCAGCAAACCGGCACCTGTCTCGGAATAAGCCTTATCCTTGATCCACGTGTAATCAAGGCGAACAGACGGCGTCACGCTGGTCTCGGTGCTTAGCCGATAGGTGCGCCCGATACCGACACCGACGTTGGCGGTTTCACTGCTGAAATCAGAAGAAGCCAGCGAAGACGTGAAAGCGATCTGGCGACGGCCCTTATTTTCGTTCTGACCGATACCAGCTTGGAAGTTGATTTCGGTGCGATCATCAATGCTGTAGCTACCGTAGCCGAGCAGATGATAGACATCGACCAGAGCACTCTGCGGCGCGATGCTGGACTGACCGTTAATATCGCTCTTGGCGTAAGCAAACGCCCCGCCGATACGCAGCGCCTTGGTCACCGCGCCATCAACGCCGATGGCCAGACCGAAGGTATTGGCCTTGTAGCCGGCAACTCCGTTGCGATCATTCTGGTCAGCCATCGAGCCAAACGGCTTCATCCAGAAATTCTTGTCACCTTCGAACACATCGCCAGTAGACATACCGGAATTGCTTGCCAATCTAGCCTGCACAATCCGACCGATATCACGAAGGACGTCTTGTGCCGCAACGACCGAACCACCTGTCAGAAGAGGCAAAGTCTGAGATGCTGCGCCAGACAGTTCGCCATGAGAACTCAGGCCGGCATCCACAAAAAGGGCCTTCAACCCGGCATTGGCATCAATCACCCCCGCCGCACCGTATGCGGGAGAGTTAGTCATATTGACCGACGACGTCAACACACTCAAGCCCCCCACATTTGACGAAACCGCAGCGGCGATATCTGAACCAAAAATGTAATAGTAGGTATAGGTAACAGAGCCATCAGCATTCACCGTTGGCGCGAGAAAGGCTATTCCGATGGAATTATCTCCATTACCAGCATTTGCTCCCCCGTAATAGAACGTGGGGTCTGTTGGCCAACAACACCCGCCAATACCGGTATTAACCCCTGAGGCTGCAGCTGAATAAAGGCCAATCACATACTTACTGGCCAACGCTTCGGCATAAACTAGGTTGGTGGCTGCAACAGCCCCACTCCCCCTGAAGTTATTTGTAGCAGAGCTATCGCCTGCTGTTGCTCTAGCATCCGGGTCCGTATATCTGGCGAAATACAGGTTAGTCAGCCCTTGCGAACCGGCCGTGATTGTCGTCGTGATCGTGATTCTTTTCTCGTTAGAATTGAAACCAACAGTATTCACAATATCGAACAACTTGGCGCTCGCTGCGGGGGTGTAGGACCCCGTCCACTGAACCCCTTTATAGGCTCCGGAAGAGATATCGGTCAACGTACCCGTCAACCCAGACGTCATGGCCAAACCACTATTGTTGCTGGTCACATTGTAGGTCGTCCCACCAGCAGTTGCCCTGACGGCAAAGCCTTCAAACGGAGTACCCGGAGTCAGGTAATCATAAGCGGTGTTAAATGTGCCCGTTCCTGTGTTGTCATACAAGATACCAGGCGATGTACTGTTGCCTGAGCCGATGGTACCGACATCATTGGTCCCAATCTTGATGTAATCACCGGTCAAGGTAATCGGCGCAGCGCTGGCGGATGCTGACGCACAGAGCAGAGAGACCGCAAGGGCGATTGCTTTAGGCACAAATGCGTTGCGCCCTTGAAAGTTGCAATAGTTTGATTTCAAGACATCCCCCGTATTATTAAATTATGAAACTCAATTATATGGTGGGCATCTAACCGCGGGAAGCAACGCATTAGCCCCCTTTCTGTTTCTTATGATTTAGCGACACGCACAATTTGAGCGTTAACTGCAATCGGTGGCGTTTCCTGTTGAGAAAAATGCTTTTGAACTACCCCCAAGAGTTCTCCCTACATACTTGCCACCCAGCAGAAAACGTATTTCGGATATTTACCAACTCGGTGTTTCCACCACTGCCGACATCGGAGGCGGCTCGGGTAGCCAGGCGCCACTGGCGCCATAGACGGCTACACCGGCAATGAGCAAGGCCACCGCCAACGCGATGACGCCGCCGCCCCTGGCCGGCTCGCCGGTCGCGCCTTCCTTCCAGCCGGTCAGCATCGGCTTGACCAGATCATCTTTCTTGACGCGGCCATGGAAGATGACGGCGCCGACGTGGAGGACGACGAAGCCGATCAGGACATTCGAGAGCAGATGGTGGATGCCGCTCAGGCGGTCGCTCAGGGACTTGTCGATCAGGTCGAACAAGGGGCCGACGAAGGCGATGTCGTCGTTGGCGAACAGGCCGCTGGTGACTTGCACGGTCAACAGGAAAATAAGGCTGAAAACGGAAAGGCCGCCGAGCGGGTTATGGCCGAGGCCGCGCCATTCGCCTTTGAGGTAGACCCTGATTTTGGCCGGCGTCGGGAAGAACTGGGCGAAGCGCGCATAGGTCGAGCCGGCGAAGCCCCAGACAATCCGGAATGCGATCAGGCCGACGATGGCCAGGCCGATCTTGCCGTGCAGGTCGATCAGGCTGCCACCCAGTTGCCCGCTGACGACGGCGGCGATGACCGCCAGCACGAGGAGCCAGTGAAACAGGCGGGTCGGCAGATCCCAGAGGCGAATTCGTTGATTGTTCATGTCCTGACCTTTTGAAACCGGAAAAAAACAGGCACCCGCAGGTGCCTGTTGCTGACGGGATAGCCCGGATTATTTCTTGACCTTGAAGTCGTCGTGGCAGCCCTTGCAGGTGCCGCCGAGCTTGCCGAATTGTTCCTTGGCGGCAGCGGCATCACCCGTCGCGGCGACCTTGGCCATTTCATTGGCGGCCTTGACGAAGGCCCCGGCGACCTTGCCGACACCTTCCTTGTTGGTGAACAGCTCAGCCTTGACGCGGGTGTCTTCCCAGCCCTTGCCCTTGTCGCTACCCGGGACGTACAGCGCGCCCATGCCAGAGTTGGCGATGGCCTGGATGGCGTTGGCGGCCTTGATCACTTCGTCCTTGTTGTAGTTACCTTCAACGTTGGCCTTGATGCGCTGCATGTTCCAGGCCATGAAAACATAGCCGGACTGGCGGAATTTGATGGCGTCTTCAACCTTGACCTGGGCGGTGGCGGTACCGGCCAGGGTAACACTCAGCAGGGCGAGCAAAAGCTTGGATTTCATTGTGTATTCTCCGTTTTCATTGATGGAAGGTGGGCTGCACCGGGTAAACGTTCGTGGCCCGCGATTTATTCCATCAAAATTATAACTTGCTAATATGACAACATTTCACATCTTGCCATGAGCATTTTTCATGGCCATGTTGAAGCATTTTGAACAGCCCGGATCAGATAGCGAAAACGTGCTTGACGCGCAGTGCCGGGGCGCCTTGCTCGATGGCGATGAGGCGGGCGATGTTCGGATGTTTGCCCGGATTGGCACGCTCGTCTTCGCTGTGCTCGGCGAAGATTTCGATGCCCTTTTTGGCCGCCTCGACGTTGATCGAGCCATAGGTTTGCGCCAGATGGTTGTACACCGCCAGCGAACCCTGGCTGCCCGCCTTGTTTTCGATGGCGGCAACGACATTGCCGTCGGCGTCGAGCAGGTTGATGGCGGCCAGGTGCGAAATGCCCGGCAATTTCTTGAGATTTTCGGCAAAAGACATTATTTCCATTCCCGTTTGGCTTTGACCAGGCCGATGATCAGCCCGGTGGTAAAGGTGACGGCCGGCACGATGAAGGCAATGGCCTTGATGCCGCGCTCTGCACCAAACTGATAAAGCAGCCAGGCGGCAGGCAGCAGGCCGAGGAACAGGCCGATCAGCCCGCCCCGGATGCCGCCGTTGATGACCTGGCGGTCGGTCGTCTTACGCTCGCCGGTGCAATGCGGACAGTAGATGGCGTCGGCCGGCACTTCCTGCCCGCATTTGGCGCACTGCATTTAAATGCGCTTCGCCAGTTCGGCTGCCTTGCCGGTGTAATCCCACGGCGTCAGCTTGAGCAGCTCGGCCTTGGCCGCCTCCGGAATTTCCAGCGTGGACACGAAAGCCTGCATGCCTTCGCGCGACACGCGGGTGCCGCGGGTCAGCTCCTTGAGCTTTTCGTAGGCATTGGGCACGGCGTAGCGGCGCATGACGGTCTGGATCGGCTCGGCAAGCAGTTCCCAGTTGGCGTCGAGGTCAGCCTGCATCACGTGGGCATTGACTTCCAGCTTGTTCAGGCCCTTGAGCAGCGAGTCGTAGGCAAGCAGCGTGTAGCCAAGGCCGACGCCCATGTTGCGGAGCACCGTCGAATCGGTCAGGTCGCGCTGCCAGCGCGAGATCGGCAGTTTTTCGGCGAGGTGCTTGAGGACGGCGTTAGCCAGGCCGAGGTTGCCTTCGGAATTCTCGAAGTCGATCGGGTTGACCTTGTGCGGCATGGTCGACGAACCGATTTCGCCGGCCTTGACCTTCTGCTTGAAGAAACCGAGCGAGATGTAGCCCCAGATGTCACGGTCGAGGTCGATCAGGATGCTGTTGGCGCGGGCGAAGGCGTCGAACAACTCGGCCAGCGCGTCGTGCGGCTCGATCTGGATGGTGTAGGGGTTGAAGGTCAGGCCGAGCGATTCGACGAAACGCTTGGCGAAGCCTTCCCAGTCGTAGCCGGGATAGGCGATCAGGTGGGCGTTGTAGTTGCCGACCGCGCCGTTGATCTTGCCGAGCAGCTCGACGGCAACGATGCGGGTGCGGGCGCGCTCCAGGCGGTAGGCAACGTTGGCCATTTCCTTGCCGAGCGTCGTCGGCGTGGCCGGCTGGCCGTGCGTGCGGCTCATCATCGGCACTTCGGCGTTGACGTGGGCGAGCTCCTTGAGGCGGGCGATGACCTTGTCGAGCGACGGCAGCATGGCCTGCTCGCGGGCGCCCTGGCACATCAGCGCGTGCGACAGGTTGTTGATGTCTTCGGAGGTGCAGGCGAAGTGGATGAACTCGCTGACCTTGGTCACTTCGGCGTTGCCCTTGGTGTTTTTCTTGATCCAGTATTCGAGCGCCTTGACGTCATGGTTGGTGACAGCTTCCTCGGCCTTCACCTCGGCCGCCTGCTCGACCGTGAAGTTGGCGACCAGCGCATCAAGCTCTGCTACGGTCGACGGGGAAAAAGCGGCAATTTCCGAAAAGTGCGGCTCGGCGGCCAGCGCCTTGAGCCACTCGATCTCGACCTTGAGACGCGCCTTGATCAAGCCGAATTCGGAAAAATGCTCGCGCAGGGCGTCAACCTTGCCGGCATAGCGGCCGTCGAGCGGGGAAAGGGCAACCAGGGGATTGAAGGTCATGGAATCATCCTTTTCAGTAAGCCCGCCATTTTACCCGCCCGGCGAAGGCGTCGCCATACGCTATAATCGAGCTCCCATTCCAGCCCATACACGCGCAAAGTGCGCATTGTGCTGGCCGAAAAGAAGATCGATTACGAATTTGTCATCGATTCCCCGTGGACAGACGTCAGCACGGTTCCCGACATCAACCCGCTGGGCAAGATCCCGGTGCTGGTGCTCGACGACAACACGCCGCTGTTCGACTCCCGGGTCATCGTCGAGTACATCGACAACGTCACGCCCAACAACAAGCTGTTTCCTGCCCCCAATCGCGAGCGGACCGAGGTCAAGCGCTGGGAAGCCCTGGCCGACGGCCTGTGTGATGCGGCAGTCGGCGCCCTGCTCGAAAGCAAGCGCCCGAAAAAGGAGCAAAGCGCCAGCTGGATCACCCGCCAGCAAGACAAGGTCGGGCGCGGCCTCGACTTCATGGCGCGGGAACTCGGCGAAAAAAGCTTCTGCATGGGCACCCACTTCTCGATGGCCGACATTGCCGTCGGCACCGCCCTCGGCTACCTGCGCTTCCGTTTCCCGGAAATCGACTGGCAGGAAAAACACCCGAACCTCGGCAAGCTCCACGACAAGCTGATGCTGCGCCCGCCGTTTGCGGATACCGTTCCGCACGACTGAAATGCCCTACCGGCCGGCAAAACGGGGGCACATGCGATCACCTTGGTCATTGGCCGATCAGTTTTCGCAAGCCAATCGCCAAAGAGTTGAAACCTTGGCGCAATCCGCAGGTCGACTTTCGCATGAGCTGTCCTGCACGAGGAACCTGGCCGTGAACTGCACGCCCGATACCAGCCCGCTACACAGCATTGCCCGCACCCTGACCGTTGCCCTCGGGCAACGCGACCATTACACCCGGGCGCACTCCGACCGGGTCGTCCAGCTGGCCGCCGGCCTCGGTTACCACATCGGCCTGAGCCAGGAAGAAATCGAGCTGCTGTCGCTGGGCGCCCAGTTTCACGACATCGGCAAAATCGGCATTCCCGACCGCGTCCTGCACAAACAGGCTTCGTTCGAGGAAGACGAATGGGCCTGCATGAAGCAGCATGCCGAAATTGGCGAACGCATCATCCTCGCCATCGATAACGACAAAGCCTCGACGGTGGCCAAGACGGTTCGTCACCACCATGAGCACTTCGACGGCTCGGGCTACCCCGACCAGCTTTCAGGCACCGACATCCCGCTGTACGCCCGGATCATCTCGCTGACCGACAGCTACGACGCGATGATCGACACCCGCGCCTACCAGCGCGCCCGTTCGCACGGCGTGGTCATGGGCATCCTCGAGCAGGAAAGCGGCATCAAGCACGATCCCGACCTGCTCCATGCCTTCACTAGCGCCATCGAAAAGTCGTCCCTGCGCGGCAAGGACGCCTGATTCCGCTCAGCGGATAACGCCGCCGCCCAGGCAAACACGGCTCTCGTAGAGGACGACCGACTGCCCCGGGGTAAGCGCCCACTGCGGCTCGGCGAAACGGATTTCACAGCTTTCGCCATCGACGCGCTCGACCTCACAAGGCTGGTCCGCCGTCCGGTAACGCGGCTTGGCGGTATAAACCCAATGCGTGTGCGGCTCACGACCTGACACCCACGACAACTGCTCGGCAACCAGATCATCCCTGAACAAGGCCGGATGATCGTGCCCCTGCCCGACGTACAACACATTCTTTTCCATGTCCTTGCCGACCACGAACCAGGCGTCGTGATCGCCGCCGCCGGGCTGGCCCTTTTCCTTCAGGCCACCGATATGCAGGCCCTTGCGCTGGCCCATGGTGTGGAACATCAATCCATCGTGCTCGCCGAGCACCTTGCCGTCGTCGAGGCGGCGGATTTCACCCTTCTTGGGCGGCAGATAGCGCGACAGGAAATCCTTGAACGGCCGTTCGCCGATGAAGCAGATGCCAGTCGAATCCTTCTTGGTCGCCACGTGCAGCCCCTCGGCCTCGGCAATCTTGCGCACTTCGCGCTTGTAAATATCGGCCAGCGGAAACAACGTCTTCGACAACTGCGCCTGATTCAGGCGATAGAGGAAATAGCTCTGGTCCTTGGTCCCATCCTCGGCCTTGAGCAACTGGAATTCGCCATTGAACTCACGCACGCCGGCATAGTGGCCGGTGGCGATCTTGTCGGCGCCGAGCTGCATGGCGTGGTCGAGGAAAGCCTTGAACTTGATTTCGGAATTGCACAGGATGTCCGGATTCGGCGTCCGACCGGCCTGGTATTCGCGCAGGAACTCGGCAAAGACGCGCTCGCGGTATTCGGCCGCGAAATTGACCACTTCCACATCAATGCCGATCCGGTCAGCGACGCTCATGACGTCGATCAAATCCTGGCGCGACGAGCAATATTCCTCGGTGTCGTCGTCTTCCCAGTTCTTCATGAACAGGCCGATCACCTTCCAGCCCTGCCGCTTGAGCAACAGCGCCGCCACGGAGGAATCGACGCCGCCGGACAAGCCGACGACCACAGTTTTTTCAGACATCGGGCCCAGCCCCTTTCTTCCATTCATCCAGCGGCAAGATCACCGCTGGCTGTCCATTATCGACGAACCAGCTATCGACGGCGAAGCGCGGCACGTCGCCGGCCGCTTTTTCCTCGATCACCGCCGACCAGTGCACAAAGAAAACCGTCGCCACATCCCGCGCCACCGGCTCGAGAACGCGATGCCAGCGCAGGTAGCCGCGCGCTTCGAGCATTTTCAGCAGGCGCGTCGTCGAGGTCGAATGATCGATGCAATCCATCTTGCCCGGCACATGCCCATCGGCGTAATTGCCGGCGCGGTCGTTGTGGATGTCCGACTGCTCACCGGCCCAGGCGTAGAGCCGGGCGATGACCCCGGAGATCGTTTTTCGCTCTTTTTCCGGGTTGACCGTAGCAAACAGCATCCGCCGCACCTCGCCGAGCTGCCCTTCGGTGTAGCGGATGTCGGCCTGGGCCAGACAGCTGTAACCGTAGCAGATGCGCACCGTTTCATCGGCGGCAACCGCCCCGGAGAGCGCCAGCAACAAGGCGAGCAACCAACGATGCATCAGTCGTAATGAACCAGCAGATCGAGCGGATATTTCTTGCCGGCCATCAGATCCTCGATGCACTGCAGGATCAGCGGGCTGCGATGCCGGGCCTGCGTCGCCTTGACTTCATCGAGCGTCAGCCAGCGCGCCGCGACGATGCCGTCGTCGAGCTGGCGCCCCGCCTCGTAACCGCGCAATTCGCCGGCAAAGGCGAAGCGCAGATAGGTCGTATCTGCCTTGGTCGGATGCGTCCAGTTATAGACGCCAACCAGATGCGTCGGCTTGAAGTGGTAGGCGGTTTCTTCGAGTGCCTCGCGGGCCACGGCATCGATCAGCGACTCGCCCTCTTCGAGGTGGCCGGCCGGCTGGTTGAAGGCCAGTCCGGCCTCGGTTTCTTCCTCGACGAGCAGGAATTTGCCGTCGCGCTGGACAACGGCGGCAACGGTAACGTGGGGTTTCCAGACCATGACAAGGCTCTAAAAACCGTTATTTTAACGTCTGATTTCGGCTAGAATTGTGGGCTTTTACAGGCGCAACACGGAGAATCGAACATGTCCATGTCGGATCGCGACGGCTTTATTTGGCAAGACGGAAAACTGGTGCCCTGGCGCGAAGCCACCACCCACGTCCTCACCCACTCGCTGCACTACGGCATGGGTGTATTCGAGGGCGTCCGTGCCTACAAGACCGAACGCGGCACGGCCATTTTCCGTCTCAAGGAGCACACCGAGCGCCTGTTCCGTTCGGCTCACATCTTCCAGATGCAGATGCCCTACGACGCCCAAACGCTGATCGAGGCCCAGAAGGAAGTCATCCGCGCCAACAATCTCGAATCCGGTTACCTGCGCCCGCTCGCCTTCTACGGCTCGGAAAAGATGGGCGTTTCGCCCAAGGGCGCCAAGGTGCACGTCATCATCGCCGCCTGGCCGTGGGGCGCCTACCTCGGCGAAGAGGGCATGGAGCGCGGCATCCGCATCAAGACCTCGTCCTTCACCCGCCACCATGTGAATATCACCATGGTCCGCGCCAAAGCCTCGGGCAACTACATGAACTCCATCCTCGCCAACAACGAGGCGACCGGTGACGGCTACGACGAAGCCCTGCTCCTCGACGCCGAAGGCTACGTCTGCGAAGGCTCCGGCGAGAACATCTTCATCGTCAGGAACGGCACGCTGTACACGCCGGATCTGACGGCCTGCCTCGAAGGCATCACGCGCGCCACCATCATCCAGCTGGCTGGCGAACTGGGCATTCCGGTCATCGAAAAGCGCATCACCCGCGACGAAGTCTATTGCGCCGACGAAGCCTTCTTCACCGGCACCGCCGCCGAAGTGACGCCGATCCGCGAACTCGACAACCGGCAGATCGGCGCCGGCCATCGCGGCCCGATCACCAAGGCGCTGCAGGAAAAGTACTTCGACGTGGTCTATGGCCGCTCCGCCGCCCACGCCGACTGGCTGGCCACCGTCTAATCCCGGGAGAAAACGATGTCCGACAAAAAGACCATTGAAATCACCGCCCACGATCTGCCGCTGCACTGCCCGACGCCCAGCGTCGCACTGTGGAGCCAGCATCCGCGCGTCTTCCTCGACGTCCTGAAGACCGGCGAAGTCACCTGCCCGTACTGCTCGACCAAGTACGTCTTCACGGGCGAAGCGCCCAAGGGCCATCACTGATAGCTATTAGGATCGAGGATCCGGGATCGAGTAAGCCGCGGCTTGCTGCTGACCACTCGATCCTCGATCCTAAAAACTCGATCCTCCAATGAAGGCTCTCATCGTCGCCCCCTCCTGGATC
Organism: Betaproteobacteria bacterium HGW-Betaproteobacteria-4; assembly: GCA_002840785.1. GTDB lineage: Bacteria > Pseudomonadota > Gammaproteobacteria > Burkholderiales > Rhodocyclaceae > Azonexus. The sequence goes on from PHCH01000043.1 coordinate 19,760, forward strand.
GGCGACACGATCATGGCGCAGCCGCTGTTTGCGCGGCTGCATGCCAAACATCCCGGTCTCCAGCTCGACGCCATCGCCCCGCGCTGGGTGGCGCCCGTCCTGCACCGCATGGCGGAAATCAGCGACGTCCTCGACAGCCCTTTCGGCCACGGCCAGCTGTCGCTCAAACCGCGCTGGAAACTCGCCCGCCAGCTTGCCGCGCACCATTACGACGCCGTCTATGTCCTGCCCAATTCGCTCAAATCGGCGCTCGTGCCCTGGTTGGCTGGCATTCCGCGGCGCGTCGGCTTCACCGGCGAATCGCGTTATGGCCTGATCAACTTCCGTCACACGCTGGATAAAGCGGCCCTGCCGCTCATGGTCGAACGCTTCGCCCAACTGGCCGAAGCCCCGGGTCAGCCACTGGCCCATTCCATTTTTCGGCCAAAAATCCGGTCGACCGTGGAAGACCAGCAAAAAGCCCTGGCCGAACTGGCCATCGAGCGCCCGGCCCGCGTCGTCGCCTTCTGCCCCGGCGCCGAGTACGGCCCGGCCAAGCGCTGGCCGGCCGCCCACTTCGCCGCGCTGGCCAAAAAGCTGGCCGAACAGGGCTGCGCCATCTGGCTCTTCGGTTCGCCCAAGGATCACGCCGTCGCTGAGGAAATCTCGCAACTCGCCCCCGGCCTGTGCCGCAACCTGTGCGGCGCCACCTCGCTGGCCCAGGCCGTCGATCTGCTGGCCATGGCCGAACTGGTCGTCTGCAACGATTCCGGCCTCATGCACGTCGCCGCCGCCCTCGACCGGCCCATCGTCGCGCTCTACGGCTCGTCGTCGCCCGGCTTCACGCCGCCGCTCTCCGACCGCGCCGACATCCTGAGCCTCAATCTCGAGTGCAGCCCCTGCTTCAAGCGCGAATGTCCGCTCGGCCACCTCGATTGCCTCAACAAACTGCTGCCCGAGCAAGTCTTTGCCGCCTGCCAGAAAAGGATGACGCGATGAGCGGGCCGACCGTTTATGCCCTGCCCGACGACGTCGAACGCGCCTTTTACGAGGCCATCGCCGAGGGCGACGCCGACCGCATGATGCTGCTCTGGGCCGAAGACGACGACACGCTGTGCGTCCATCCGACCGGTGTCCGTCTGCTCGGCCTGATCCCCATCCGCGAAAGTTGGCGCAGCATTTTTGCCAACGCCCGCCTGCGCGTCCAGGCCGAACCCGTCGCCCATTGGAACGGCACGATCATCGCCGTCCATCACCTGACCGAAATTCTCTTCGTCGGCGACGATCCGAGCCCGCACGGCCCGCTCTACGTCACCCACGTCTATGTCCGCGGCCCGCATGGCTGGCGCCTGGCCAGCCGCCATGCTTCGGCTGCCGACGACGGTCACCAGGCGATGGCCGAGGCCGTGCCGCACACCCTGCATTGAAGCCGCCCAAGCCCTACCGCGCACCGAGCTGGCTGCCCGGCGGCCAGGCGCAAACCCTGTGGCCGCTGCTCATCAAGCCGCGTCCGCTCAAGCTGCGCCGCGAACGGTGGACGACGCCCGATGGCGATTTCATCGACGTCGATCACCTCGACGGCCCGGCGCATTTACCACACTCGCCGCTGCTCGTCCTTTTCCACGGCCTTGAAGGCAGCGCCCGCAGCCATTACGCCCTGTCGACCGCCCACGCCTGCAAGGCCGCCGGCTGGCGCCTCGCCCTGCCGCATTTCCGTGGCTGCTCGGGCGAACTCAACCGCCGGCCGCGCGCATACCACTCCGGCGATTCCGAAGAAATCGACTGGATCCTGCGCCGCCTGCACGCCGCCAACGGTGGCCGAAAGCTGCACGCCGCTGGCGTTTCGCTCGGCGGCAACGCCCTGCTCAAATGGGCCGGCGAACGCGGCGCCGCGGCCGGCGAACTGGTCACCGGCGTCGCCGCCTTCTGCGCCCCGCTCGACCTCGCTGCCTGCGGCCACCATCTGGCCAACGGTTTCAACCGCATCTACACCCGCCATTTCCTGACCACACTCAAAGCCGTTTCGGCCAGCCGCCTGAGCCAATTCCCCGGCCTCTTCGACGAAGCGCGCATGCGCCGGGCAATCAATCTCTACGAGTTCGACGACGCCGTAACCGCCCCCATCCACGGCTTTGCCGGCGCCGACGACTACTGGCGGCGCGCCTCGGCCAAACCCTGGCTGAAATCCATCGCCGTGCCGACGCTTACGGTCAACCCGAAAAATGACCCGTTTTTGCCCTCCCGCTATCTGCCGACGGCCGCCGAGGTCAGCCCATTCGTGCGCCTCGAACAGCCCGACAGCGGCGGCCATGTCGGCTTTGTCAGCGGCTCGTTTCCGGGAAATCTGGACTGGTTGCCGCAAAGACTTTTACACTTCTTCCTTTTCGAAACGTCATAAATTAATGACATCCGGGAAACCGGGTGCTGGCGCACAGAGTTTGCAACAATCTCCATGCACCATTCACACCTTCCCGCAAAAACCTTAACGACTGGACAAGCATGAGCCAACTTCCCGCTGAAATCTTCAAGGCCTACGACATCCGAGGCATCGTCAATAAATCGCTGACCGCCGACGTCGTCCGCCAGGTCGGTCACGCGCTCGGTTCGCTGGCCGTCGAGCAAGGCCAGAAGGCCATCGCCGTCGGTCGTGACGGACGCCTGTCCGGCCCCGAACTGGCTGGCGCACTGATGGACGGCATCTGCGCCGCCGGTTGCGACGCCATCGACGTCGGCTGCGTGCCGACCCCGGTCACCTATTTCGCCGCCTACGAACTCGGCTGCCATAGCTGCGTGTCGGTCACCGGCAGCCACAACCCGCCCGACTACAACGGCCTCAAGATGGTCATCGGCGGCAACACCCTGGCTCTCGACGCCATCCAGGATCTCAAAAAACGCATCGAGGCCGGCAACCTCAAGCACGGCCAGGGCAAGCGCAGTTCGGCCGATGTCCTCGGCGCCTACGTCGAGAAGATCATCGGCGACGTCAAGCTGGCCCGCCCCATGAAGATCGTCATGGACTGCGGCAACGGCGTCGCCGGCGCGATTGCCCCGGAACTCTTCAAGGGCCTCGGCTGCGACATCGTGCCGCTGTACTGCGAAGTTGACGGCAATTTCCCGAACCATCACCCTGACCCGTCCAAGCCGGAAAACCTGGCCGACGTCATCAAGGCCCTTCAGGAAACCGATGCTGAAATCGGCATCGCCTTCGACGGCGACGGCGACCGCCTCGGCGTCGTCACCAAGGACGGCGAAATCATTTTCCCCGACCGCCAGCTCATGCTCTTCGCCGCCGACGTGCTGTCGCGCGTGCCCGGTGGCACGGTCATCTACGACGTCAAATGCACGCGCCTGCTCGCCCCGTGGATCAAGCAACATGGCGGCGTGCCGCTGATGTGGAACACCGGCCACGCCCTGGTCAAGGCCAAGCTGCGCGAAACCGGCGCCCCGCTGGCCGGCGAAATGTCCGGCCACACCTTCTTCAAGGAACGCTGGTACGGCTTCGATGACGGTCTGTACACGGGCGCCCGCCTGCTCGAAATCCTGAGCAAGGCGGCCGATGCCAACGCCCCGCTGAAAACGCTGCCGAACTCGCCGTCGACCCCAGAGCTCAACATCAAGATGGCCGAGGGCGAGCCCTTCGCGCTGATCGACAAGCTCAAGGCAAATGGCAAATTCAACGGAGCTAACGAAATCATCACCATCGACGGCGTGCGCGTAGAATACGCAGATGGCTTCGGTCTGGCCCGCCCGTCGAACACGACACCGGTGGTGGTGCTGCGTTTCGAAGCCGATAACGCCATCGCGCTCGAACGCATCCAGGCCGATTTCCGTCAGGCCCTCAATGCAGTCTGGCCGGGGATTCAACTGCCGTTTTAAAGGAAATTCGTGAGCGAAAACGCCGCCGATCAGCTCTTTCTCGGGCGCCAGCCCATACTGGATCGCAATCAGCAACTTTTCGCCTACGAACTGCTTTTCCGCAGCGGTAGCCGCAACTTCGCCGATGTCACCTGCGGCGTTCAGGCTACCGCCACGGTCATTGCCAATGCCTTCACCGAACTCGGCGTCGAGGCGGCGCTCGGCAATTGCCGCGGCTTCATCAACGTCGACGAAGCCTTCCTGTTCAGCGACCTGCTCGAGTTGCTGCCGCGCCACGCCGTCGTTCTCGAAATTCTCGAAACCGTCCCGCCGACGCCGGCCGTCATCGAACGCTGCATCGCCCTCAAGGCGGCCGGCTTCACGCTGGCGCTCGACGATGTCATCCAGCTCGAACCGGAATACGCCGAACTGCTCGCCCTGGTCGAGATCGTCAAAGTCGATATCCAGCCGCTGACACGCATCCAGCTCATGCAACTGGTCATGAAACTGAAGCCGATGGGCAAGCAGTTGCTGGCCGAAAAGGTCGACTCCCGCGAGCAGATGGAACAATGTCTGAAGCTCGGTTTCACGCTGTTCCAGGGCTACTATTTCGCCAAGCCGACGATCATTTCCGGCAAGAAGCTCGATCATTCGCAGATTTCGCTCATGAAGCTCATGGGCCTGCTGCTCGGCGATGCGCCGACCTCGGAAATCGAGACCGCGCTCAAGCCGGAACCCGGCCTGACCATCAACCTGCTGCGCATGACCAATTCGGTCGGCTCGGGCAGCAGCGAAAAAATCACCTCGCTGGGCCATGCCATCACCGTCCTCGGCCGTCGCCAGTTGCAACGCTGGCTGCAACTGCTGGTTTTCTCGGCCGGCAACCCGAGCGGCACGAGCAACCCACTGCTACTCCTGGCCGCCACCCGCGGCCGGCTCATGGAATTGCTGGCTGGCGAATTACAGCCGAGCGACATTGGCTTTGCCGACCAGGCCTTCATGGCCGGCATCATGTCGCTGATGCCGGGGCTGGTCGGCCAGCCCATCGCCGACATCGTCGCTCCGCTCGGCCTCACCGCCCATGTCCGCGACGCCCTGTGCGACGGTAGCGGCAGCCTCGGCGCCCTGCTCCGCCTGGCCGAAAGCAGCGAATCCGGCGATATTTCCCGGTTGACCGTAGCCCTCGGCGAATTGCCCGGTCTCAGCCCGAAAGCGCTCAACCGCGCCCAGACGCAGGCACTGCAATGGTCCAACAGCATCGGCCGGGAACCGCCGGGCTAAGCTGCGGACGGTTACAAAAAGGCGACAGCAGCGGCACAAAACGGCGAGCGCCGTCGTCTACAATCGCCTCATTTTCACGACGAGAGCCAGACCATGGAACAGTTCCGCAACCCTCAGTTTCGACAAGGTACGCCGCCCGGCCCGCTCGCCAAGCTGGCCGCATTTGTCCTGAGCGCGGGCTTTCTGGTGCTCGCCTTCATGTTTTCACTGGTCGCTTTGGCCGTCGTTGCCGTGCTCGGCATCGTTATCGGTGGCTGGCTGTGGTGGAAGACGCGGGCCATGCGCAAGCAGATGCAGGAAATGCGTGCGGCAGCGGCCGAGCAGATGGGTGGCGAGCCAGCCGCACGCAGCGACCGGGTGATCGAGGGCGAATTCATCCGCGAAGTCCCGACCGACCGCGCCCCGCGCTGATCAGCGCAACTTGGGGTTAAGCGAACCGCGGTTGTAATCCTTGTCACCGGGCATGACGACCCGGCCAAACCCGAAAACACCGCCCTGCGCTTCGGCCAGGCGGGTCTTGTTTTCGGGATATTCGGCGGCCCGCTTCTGCGCCTCGGCCGCCAGCGCGGCATCGACGTATTCCCAGCGGCCATTCGGGAAAAGACGCACTTTTTTCCCGTCGACCGTAGCAGCCTCGAGCGGCGTCCGATCCAGCTCGGCGGCAAAGCCCTGCCCCGCCGCCAGCACCAGCATCAGCGCCCAAACCGCTTTCACAGCTTGCCTTCGACCCAGGCCGTAACCGAAGCCAGCGCCGCCGGCAGGTTTTCCGGCTGCGTACCGCCGGCCTGCGCCATGTCCGGACGACCGCCGCCCTTGCCGCCGACCTGCTGGGCGACCATGTTCACCAGTTCGCCGGCCTTGACCTTGCCGGTCAGGTCAGCCGTCACGCCGGCGATCAAGGTCACCTTGCCATCGACCACCGAGGCGAGCAGGATGGCCGCCGACTTGAGCTTGTCCTTGAGCTTGTCCATGGTCTCGCGCAGGGTTGCGACGTCGGCCCCGTCGAGCGTGGCGGCAAGCACCTTGGCGCCCTTGATGTCGGCAGCCTGATTGACCAGGTCATCGCCTTGCGAAGCGGCCAGCTTCGACTTGAGGCGAGCCAGTTCCTTCTCCAGCGAACGGACGTTGTCGAGGATGCTGACGACGCGCTCGGCCAGATCGTCCGGCTGCGTCTTGAGCAAGGCGGCAACGCCGGCAACGCGATTGGCCTGGGCCTGCACCCAGGTCAGCGCATTGGTCCCGGTGATCGCCTCGACGCGACGTACGCCAGCCGCCACGCCGCCCTCGGAAACGATCTTGAACAGGCCGATGTCGCCGCTGCGGGCAACGTGGGTGCCGCCGCACAGCTCCTTTGAGGAACCGATAGCCACGACACGCACCTCTTCACCGTACTTTTCGCCGAAAAGCATCATGGCGCCCGATTTCTGGGCGTCGTCGATGCCCATGACGCGGCTGTCGGTGGCGGCATTGGCGAGAATTTCAGCGTTGACGATCTCTTCAACCTCGCGGATTTCCTCGGCGGTCATCGGGGTGTTCTGGGCGAAGTCGAAACGCGTCTTGTCCGGATCGACCTGCGACCCCTTCTGCTGGACGTGCTGGCCGAGAACCTGGCGCAAGGCCTTGTGCATGAGGTGGGTAACCGAGTGGTTGCGCTGCGTCGCGGCGCGGGCCACGGCATCGACCCTGGCCCCGACTTCCTGGCCAATGACCAGCTTGCCGGTCTTCAGGATGCCGTGGTGGCCGAAGACGGCGGCCTGTATCTTCAGCGTGTCTTCAACGGCAAAAATGCCGCCGACGCCCTTGAGCTCGCCGCGGTCGCCACACTGGCCGCCGGATTCGGCGTAGAACGGGGTGTGATCGAGGACGACGACGCCGAAGTCGCCTTCATGGAGTTCGTTGACGGCGGCACCGTCCTTGTACAGCGCCAGCACCTTGCCCTTGGCTTCGAGCGCCTCGTAGCCGTGGAAGACGGTTTCCTGGCCGGCGTAGTCGAGGTTGAGCGCCATCTTGAACTTGCCGGCGGCGCGCGCCTGTTCCTTCTGGCGGGCCATGGCGGCGTCGAAGGCGGCGCCGTCGACGGTGACGTTGCGCTCGCGGCAGATGTCAGCCGTCAGGTCGAGCGGGAAGCCGTAGGTGTCGTGGAGCTTGAAGGCGGTTTCGCCATTGAACACGGTGACGCCCTTGGCGGCCATGGCGGCGAGTTCGCCTTCGAGGATTTCCATGCCGTGCTCGATGGTCGCGAAGAAGCGGTCTTCTTCCTGCTTGAGCGTGGCGATGACCTTGGCCTGGTTTTCCTTGAGCTCCGGATAGGCATCGCCCATTTCGGCGACGAGGTCGGGCACCATCTTGTTGAAGAAGGCGGCGCGGGCGCCGAGCTTGTAGCCGTGGCGGATGGCGCGGCGGATGATGCGGCGCAGGACGTAGCCGCGACCTTCGTTGCCGGGAATGACACCGTCGGCGATCAGGAAGGAGCAGGCGCGGATGTGGTCGGCGAGCACCTTGAGCGACGGCGAATCCATGTCGGCATCGGAGGTTTCGCGGGCAGCAGCCTTGATCAGGCTCTGGAAGAGGTCGATTTCGTAGTTTGCATGAACGCCTTGCAGCACGGCCGAAATGCGCTCGAGGCCCATGCCGGTGTCGACCGACGGCTTGGGCAGCGGGTGCATGACGCCGGCTTCGTCGCGGTTGAACTGCATGAAGACGTTGTTCCAGATTTCGATGAAACGGTCGCCATCTTCTTCCGGCGATCCCGGGGGGCCGCCCCAGTGCTTTTCGCCATGGTCGTAGAAGATTTCCGTGCATGGGCCGCAGGGGCCGGTGTCGCCCATCATCCAGAAGTTGTCGGAGGCGTAGCGGGCGCCCTTGTTGTCGCCGATGCGCACGATGCGCTCGGCCGGCACGCCGACTTCCTTGTGCCAGATGTCGTAGGCTTCGTCGTCCTCGGCATAGACGGTGACGGTCAGCTTGTCCTTGGGCAGTTTGTAGACTTCAGTGAGCAGTTCCCAGGCGTACTTGATGGCGTCGCGCTTGAAGTAGTCGCCGAAGCTGAAGTTGCCGAGCATTTCGAAGAACGTATGGTGACGGGCCGTGTAGCCGACGTTTTCGAGGTCGTTGTGCTTGCCGCCGGCGCGCACGCATTTCTGCGAAGTGGTCGCGCGGGAATATGGCCGCTTGTCGAAACCGAGGAAAACGTCCTTGAACTGGTTCATCCCGGCATTGGTGAACAGCAGGGTCGGATCCTCGTGCGGCACCAGCGAGCTGGAAGAAACGATCTGGTGGCCCTTGGAGGCGAAGAAGTCGAGGAACTGCTGGCGGATTTCGGCGCTTTTCATAAGCTGGCTGCCCTTGCGGCGTTGAATTCGGAATCCGTGATTTTAACGCAGGAGCAGCGGGAACTTGATCCCCGGAACAGCTTTCAATTTTGGCCTTTTTTTCCGGTTGACCGTAGCAATGAAAAAACCCGCCGATTGGCGGGTTTCCGGCCAAGCCAAAACCGCTTAGCGGCGACGCGGACGATCAACCCGGCCGTTGTGGTTGTAATCGTGCTGACGGTCGTGCTTTTGCGTGTAGATCCGGCGGCTCTGGACTTCCTGCGCCTGATGCAGGCGGGCGCGCTCACCGCGCGTCACGACGCCATCCGCCTTGGCGCGGTTTTCCATGTTGTCGACATGCTGCTGACCGCGATCCAGACGGTTGGCTTCGCGCTGGGTCAGGCTGCCGGAAGCGACACCCTGATCGATGCGTTGCTCCTGGTTGGCCTGGCGCTGATCGACACGCGGCGTGTTGGCCTGGGCAAAGGCCAGGGCAGGCAGAACGAGGGACAGTACGGCGATGGACTTGACGATTTTCATGATTTCCTCCTGGTGGCTAGGGCGAACTCCCTGATCAGCATTAGAAGGTAAAACGGGGTAAAAATCAGCCGCCCAAATGCAAGCCTTTGTAAGCACTTGTTTCGCTCACAAACAGGTCGAGACGATCGGTAAAAACGGCGCTGACACCGCGCGAGAACAGCGATTTCGCGGCTTTTTCGGTGTTGACCGTGTAACACAGCACGGCGATGCCATTGGCCTGCGCCTCGGCCAGCACATCGTCGCTCAAATGCCTGGCGGCGCAATGCAAAGTGACTGCCTGCAAGCGCCGCACCGTGCTCAGCCAGTCGGCCGGCACCCGCTCGAAGAGCACGCCGCGCGGAATCTGCGGCGCCAGATCACGGGCGATTTCCAGCGCCTCGAGCGAAAACGACGAGATCAGCGGCGGCACCCTGGCGCCTTGCCATAGTTCGCCGCTGCGACGAGCCACCGTCTCCGCCGTCTGGCGCTCGAACCCGGCCGCCGGCTTGATCTCGACATTGGCCAGCAGGCCATATTCGCGGCACGTAGCTACCGCATCGGCGTAGCGCGGAACCCGCTCGCCATTGCCAGCATCGAGCGCGAAGAGCCGCGCATCCGGCGTTTCACAAACCGCCCCCCGGCCGTTCGTGGTCCGCTCCAGTGTTTCGTCGTGGATGAGCACGGGCGTGCCATCGCCGGACAGCATGACGTCGAACTCAACCGCCACAAACCCCAGCCGCGCCGCCAGCCGGATGCCGGCCAGCGTGTTCTCGGGGGCCAGCGCCCCGCCGCCGCGATGGGCAAACCAGCGCGGCAGCGGCACGTTCATCAGAAGGGCTGCGCCCTTTTCAGCTGCGGCTTGGCGGCCAGCAGCGCGTTGCCGCGGCTGACCGAGGTATCGAGCGCCGCCTTGGCCGGCTTCTGGTCGGCCCAGACGGCTTCCAGTTCCTCGTCGGCAATGAGCCTGACCTGGTCGATATTGGCCACGCGCACCGACGGCTTGCTGCCGTTTCCGTTGAGCGAGGCGTAGGCGATTTCAATCGTTTTATCGTCATCCTTCAACAACTTGCTGCGCGCCGCAGAACGGGCGGCGTCGGTCATCGGCAGACCGCCGTAGACGCGCACCATTTCCAGCTGCATCTCCGGCGACAGCAGGAAGTTGACGAATTTCGCTGCCTGCTTGTACTGCGCCCGCGTGCGCCCGGCACCGAACCACAGCGACGCACCGTCGGCCAGCGACGACTTGCGACCGCCATAAACGTCGTCGTGATGCGGCAGCGGCGCCACGCCCAGTTCGACGCCCTTGGCGTCATGGAAATCGACGTTCTCGCGCGAATCGGTGGTGATCATCGCGCATTCACCTTCGTGGAATTTGGCGCTGGCCTCGTTGCCGCGACCGAACAGCTTGAAATAATTGGCCTTGCTCCACGTCGCCATCATCGCCAGGTGCTTGACCTGAGGCAGGCCGTTGAAAGTCAGCACGCCCTTTTCGGTCGCCGCCGGCACGCCGGAGATGGCGCTGACGTTATCGACGTGCACCCAGACCGGCCACGACGAGGTGTACGGACAGGCGTAGCCGGCGTCCTGCAGCTTGTCGAGCATGCCCTGCATCTCGAACCAGGTCTTCGGCGGCTGCTCCGGGTCCAGCCCGGCCTTGCGAAAGGCGTTCTTGTTGTAGAACAGGACAGGGGTGGAATAAAGCACGGGCAAGGCAACCAGGCGGCCCCTGGCATCGACGACGCCGGCCTTCAGATCGCCGGACAACTGGCCGAATTTCAGCGGCTGGCCAGCCTGGGCCATGACGCGATAGAGCGGCGCAAAGGTATTCGACTGGCTGAGCACATCGCTCATGTCGTAGCGCCGGACCAGATTGAGTATGGCCGGCTTGTCACCTTTTTCCAGACGAACCAGTTTCAGCGTGCTGCCGGACTCCTTGTTGAAGCGATCGACGATCACCTGCAAACGGTCGGCGCCCGCCGGGCCGAGATTGTGGGCCAATTCGAGCTGAGCCATTGCGGCCGGGGCAGGCGCCGCCTTGGCTGGTTTGACCGGTTTGGCCTGCGCCACGGCACTAGCTAAGGCGAGCGTCATGGCGACGGTCAAGGGACGAAGGCAATACGACGACATGGAGGCTCCAGCGATTTTTGAGGAGACAGATTATAAAGCTGAGCGACGCGACGCAACCCCCACACTTTTCGCAAATATGCGAGAATCCGGCGCATGATCAAGCGAATTTTTCTGCTTCTCGCCATCTTCGGACTGACCGCCTGCGACCAGATAAGCCACAAACTGGGCCTCGAAGATCCAGCCAAAAAGGAAGCGCGAGCCGAGGAGGAAGCGAAGGCTGTCGGCGGTGCCTGCCGTCAGTCCGGACGCGCCATCGAGGACTGCTACGCGATCTATAGCTGGCTGCCCAAGGCCGGGGTTTACGCCGGCTGGCGCGACATGGATGAATACATGCGCGAGAACAAGCTGGAAACGATAGAACCCCAGTTGCCGCCGCCGGAAGGCCCGGCCAGCAAGAAACGGAAGAAGGCCCAGGAAACCGCAGCCGAAAGCGAAACCAAGGCCGAACCCGAAAAGAAGGCTGAAAAACACTAATCCGCTGCCGTGACAAGCAAGCCGCACGCGACCGGAAGACAGGGAAAATGAGACTTCCAGGATTCATGAGCGGTATTCGCGGCAAGCTGATCGGCATTTTCGTGCTGATCAAAGTCGTTCCCCTGCTCCTCCTCGCCGGATTCGCCTGGTATGCGACCAGTCAGCTCGGCGCCGACGTCTCCGCCAAGGCCGGCAGCATGGCCGATGCCATGCTGTCGACGATCAAGAGCGTCGGCCAGACGGTGACCGACGACTCCATCCGCGCCCTCGACCTGCGGTCGCGCGAGGCCATCGAATCCCTGACCACGAACGCCGCCAAGGAAATCGCCGACTTTCTCCATGACCGCGATGGCGACATCCGGCAGGCCGCCAGCCTGGAACCGTCCGAGGCCGCTTTTCGCCGCTTCCTGAGCCAGCGCAGTCGGCCGATCTACCAGCATGGCCCCTGGAAACTGGCGGCAGATGGTCAATCCTGGGAACCCGAGCAGCCGGTCAAGCGTGAGGCCAGGATCACCCGCCCCGTGCTTCCGGACAACGCCAGGGATTTCCACACCCGCCCGCCGGAGTATTTCGGCGAGCAAGAACAGCGGCCGCTGTTCGTCGAAATGACCTTTGTCGATCCCGACGGCAACGAAAGGATCAAGGTCACGACCGGCGATCTGACCGAAAAAAGCCGCAAAAACGTCGTTGACCGTAGCAATACCTTCGTCAAGGCGGAAACCTATTTTGCCGAGCTGAAAAAACTCAAGCCAGGCGAAATCTACGTTTCCGACGTCATCGGCGCCTACGTCCCGACGCACGTCATCGGCCCTTACCTGCCGGGCAGTCTCGACAAAGCCGGCAAGCCCTTCAAACCGGAGGAGTCGGCCTACGCCGGCACGGAAAACCCGGTGGGCCAGCGCTTTCGCGGCATCGTCCGCTGGGCCATGCCGGTGGTCAGGGGCGGCCGGACCGTCGGTTACGTCACGCTCGCCCTCGATCACGACCATATCCGCCAGTTCTCCGACCGCCTGATGCCGACCGACGAGCGCTACACGCCGATCGCCGACGCCATCAAGGGCAACTACGCCTTCATCTGGGATTACAAGAGCCGCTCGATCTCCCATCCGCGCGACTACTTCATCGTCGGCTACGATCCCCAGACCGGCCTGCCGGCAACGCCGTGGATGGATGCCGACCTCTACGCCGAATGGCAGGCCAGCGGCAAGCCTTCGTATGAATTCCTGGCCGGCGTTCCCGCCTTCCGCAAGCAGAGCCTGAAACTCAAACCGGCCGGGGAGCAGGTCAAGGCCGGCACGGTCGGCCTCGATTGCCGCTACCTGAATTTTTCACCGCAATGCGACGGCTGGAACGCACTGACCGAGCACGGCGGCTCCGGCTCCTTTGTCATCTATTTCTCCGGTCTGTGGAAGCTGACCACCGCTGCCGCCATTCCCTACTACACCGGCCAGTACGGCAAATCGCCGCAGGGCTTCGGTTTCGTCACCATTGGCGCCAACGTCGACGAATTCCACAAGGCGGCCACCGAGACGGCAGCCAAAATCAACCTGCTGGTCGAGGAAAAGGACGCCAGCCTGACCACCCAGCGCGGCGAACTGCTCGACCATATCGCCGAGAGCCTGACCGCGACCGGCATCGGCCTGTGGACCTCGACCCTGCTCATGGTGGCCATCGTCATCGCCATTGCCGTCTGGATGGCCGGCCTGCTGACCCGGCGCATCACGGCGATGATCTCGGGCATCCACGCCTTCCAGGAAGGTGACCACAAACACCGCCTGGAGGTCGATTCGGCCGATGAAATGGGCGAGCTGTCGCGTTCATTCAACCGCATGGCCGACTCGGTCGAAGAGTCCTTCAAGCGCCTCGAAGAGGCCAAGGAAAAAGCCGAAGAAGCCAGCCGGCAGAAATCCGCCTTCCTGGCCACCATGTCGCATGAGCTGCGCACCCCGCTCAACGGCATCCTCGGCTTTGCCGAGTTGCTCGGCAACGAACTGGACAACCCCGAGCAGCGCGGCTACGTCGAAATCATCGAGCAGAGCGGCGGCCACCTGCTCAACCTGGTCAATGAAATTCTCGATCTCGCCAAGATCGAATCGGGCGAGATGCGCTTCGCCCGGGTTGCCGTTCCGCTCGCCGACCTGCTGAGCGAAGTCGCCGCCGTACATCGCGTCACCGCCGAGGCGAAGGGCCTGAAATTCCAGACCGTTCTTGCCGACGACCTGCCCGCCGAGTTCATCACCGACCGCACCCGCCTGCGCCAGATTCTCAACAATTTGCTGAGCAATGCCGTCAAGTTTACCGACGCCGGCAGTATTGTCTTCAGCGCCAGCCGGGTCGATGGCGAACTCGCCTTTGCCGTTCGCGACACCGGCCCGGGCATTCCCCCGGAAAGCCGCGAAACGATTTTCGAGAAGTTCAAGCAACTGGAAAACTTCCTGACCCGCGAACACGGCGGCACCGGTCTCGGGCTGGCGCTCGTCCGGCAACTCGCCGACAACATGGGCGGCAGGGTTACGCTCGACACCGCGATCGGCGTAGGATCCACCTTTACCGTTCACCTGCCGCTGGACATCCGCCATGACAGAACCTCGTAAGGCCCTGGTCGTTGACGACCACCCGACCAATCGCCTGCTCGCCTCGGCCCTGCTCAGGAAGCTCGACTGGACGGTCTGCGAAGCCGAGTCCGGCGATGCGGCACTGACCCTGGCCGCCCAGCACACGTTCCGCCTCATCTTGCTCGACATCAGCATGCCGGGGCTTTCCGGCGAAGACACCTGCAGCCGGCTACGGGCGGCCGAAGCCGGTCGCCCCCTGACCATCGTCGCCTATACCGCCCATGCCTTCCCGGAAGATCGGGAACGCCTGCTCGCCGCCGGTTTCGACGATGTGCTGGTCAAGCCGATCAGCCGCCAGCGCCTCGAGGAACTGCTCGAAAAACTGTAAGCGCCAACGCTTCACGCCGCCGATCCGCGAGTCATTTCCCATCCCGGCGCAAGCATCCGGGTGCCAAGGCGCCGGTAGGCGTATAATCCGGCCCCATGTCTGAAATCAATACCTTAGCTGGCGACAACGCCATAGTCATCGCTGCCGACGCAGTGCCCGAAATCACCTTTGCCATCCCGCTCGTCATCAGCGGCAAGGACATCATGGGCGGCGCCCAGACCGGCACCGGCAAGACGGCTGCGTTCACGCTGCCCATCCTGCAGCGCATCCTGCCTTTCGCCAGCAGCAGCCCGTCGCCGGCCAAGCACCCGGTGCGCGCCCTGATCCTCGCGCCGACCCGCGAACTGGCCATGCAGGTCTACGAGTCGGTCAAAACCTACAGCAAGCACACGCCGATCCGCGCCATGTGCGCCTTCGGCGGCGTCGATATCCGGCCGCAGATCGCCGAACTCAAAAAAGGCGTCGAAATTCTCGTCGCCACCCCCGGTCGCCTGCTCGACCACGTCGAAAACAAGAGCGTCAGCTTCAATTCCGTCCAGGCCCTGGTCCTCGACGAAGCCGACCGCATGCTCGACATGGGCTTCGTCCCCGACGTCACGCGCATCCTCAACATGCTGCCGGCCCAGCGCCAGAGCCTGCTGTTCTCCGCCACCTTCTCGGATGAAATCAAGAAGCTGGCCGACACCATGCTCAAGTCGCCGATCCTGATCGAAGTCGCCCGCCGCAACCAGGTCTCCGACACCATCACCCACCGCGTCCATCCGGTTTCCGAATACGGCAAGCGCGGCCTGCTGACCAAGCTCCTGAAGTCCGGCGAAATCCGCCAGTGCATCGTCTTCTGTCGCACCAAGCAGGGCTGCTCGCGACTGACCCGCGAACTGCAGCGCGCCGGCATCAAGGCCGACGCCATTCACGGTGACAAGAGCCAGCTCGAACGCATCAAGGCGCTCGAAGCCTTCAAGGGCGGCGAAACCGACGCCCTCATCGCTACCGACGTCGCAGCGCGCGGCCTCGACGTTGACGACCTGCCCTACGTCATCAACTACGAACTGCCGCACACACCGGAAGACTACGTGCACCGCATCGGCCGCACCGGCCGCGCCGGCAAGATGGGCAACGCTATTTCGCTGGTCAGTGCCCGCGAAGTCGTCTATCTGGTCGATATCGAAAAGCTCATCAAGCGGCCGATCGAACAGGTCGAAGTCGCTGGTTTCGAGCCTGAGCCGGAATACGAATACCCCCCGGGCAACAAGCGCAAGCGCAGCGCCCCCGTCGTCGCCCCGGTCGCCCAGCGCCCGGAACGTGGCGAACGCCACGAGCGCAGCGAACGTTCAGCTCGCCCCGAACGGGAGCGCAGCGATCGCCAGGACCGCCGCCCACCGCGCCGCAACCCGATGATCGCCGCCGACGGTTTCGACTTCAGCAAGCCCTACGAAGACAACTCGCCACGTGGCGATGTGCCGGATTCAGCCACGGCAGTTGCCAAGGTGGATCCACACAAGCCGAAGCGGGTTGTTGCGGCGTTGTTGGGTGGGCTTGGGCGCAAATAAGGGGTTTGAACCTGCGCTTATCCAGCGCGGGGTTTTCCTGTTAATTGGCTTGGGGTTCCGCCTTGCTGGCGGGCGTACTTTCTTTTGCTTCGCCAAAAGAAAGTAGCCAAAGAAAAGGCGACCCCAAGGTCGGCGCCCTTCGGTTTCCTTGCGCTACTCGGCAGGCCGGGCGGCTGCGGAACTCGGGCTACGCCCTCAAACAGTCCTCGCCGAAGGCCCCCGGCCCGCCTGCGTTGCTCAGCGCCTTCCAAGGGGCCCAAAGGCGTCCGAAATCAACCTGTGCGACCTGAATTGGCATTCCTACGTTCAACCGGGAAAAACGGCCAAAAATGAAATCCACAGTTTGAATCCTGACGCTTTGCTCCTCCCCCTGACAAGGGGGAGGCCGGGAGGGGGTTTGGTTTC
>PHCH01000044.1 GCA_002840785.1 Betaproteobacteria bacterium HGW-Betaproteobacteria-4
GGTTGTTACGGTCAACCGGAAAAAACGGCCAAAATCAAGGCGCACCCTTGGTCGGTGCATCCTTTTGGGGTAAGTTACCGGCTTTCAGAAAACACTTTCCGGGAGAGAAAAGTGACGCCGCTGCGTATAAACCTAGAACAAGAAGATATTCCGACCCACTGGTACAACGTGGTTGCCGACATGGCCAATCCGCCGGCGCCGCCGCTCGGTCCCGATGGCAACCCGGTGCCGCCGGAAGCGATGGGCGCCATTTTCCCCGGGCCGATTCTCGAGCAGGAAATGTCGGCCGAGCGCTGGATCGCCATTCCCGAAGAAGTCCGCCAGATCTACGCCCTGTGGCGCCCGGCCCCGCTGTGCCGCGCCTTGCGTCTGGAGCAGATGCTCGGCACGCCGGCCAAGATTTTCTACAAATACGAAGGCGTTTCGCCGGCCGGTTCGCACAAGCCGAACTCCGCCGTGCCGCAGGCCTATTTCAACAAGATCGCCGGCACCAAGCGGCTGACCACCGAAACCGGCGCCGGCCAGTGGGGCTCGTCGATCGCCTTCGCCGGCCAGATGTTCGGCCTGCCGGTGCGCGTCTTCATGGTCAAGGTCAGCTACGAGCAGAAGCCGTTCCGCCGCTCGATGATGCAGACCTGGGGCGCCGATGTCTTCGCCAGTCCGAGTAACCTGACTAACGCCGGCCGCGCCGCGCTGGCCGCCGATCCGGACAACCAGGGCTCGCTCGGCCTGGCTATTTCCGAAGCCGTTGAGGAAGCCGCGGCCGAAGCCGGCACCTGCTACACGCTCGGCTCCGTGCTCAACCACGTGCTGTTGCACCAGACTGTCATCGGCCTCGAAGCCAAGAAGCAGTTCGACAAGATCGGCCTCTATCCGGACGTGATCTTCGGGCCGTGCGGCGGCGGTTCCAGCTTCGGCGGCATCGCCTTCCCCTTCCTCGCCGACAAGGCGGCTGGCGACAAGCGGGCGACCAATCTGCGTTGCGTCGCCGTCGAGCCGACTTCCTGCCCGACGCTGACCAAGGGCCACTACGCCTACGACTACGGCGACGTTTCCGGCTACACGCCGATCATGAAGATGTACACCCTCGGCCACGATTTCATGCCACCCGGCATCCACGCCGGCGGCCTGCGCTATCACGGCGATTCGCCGCTCGTCTCGCAACTGCTCCACGAAGGCCAGATCGAGGCGCTGGCCGTGCCGCAGGTGGCGACTTTCGAGGCTGGCGTGCAGTTCGCCCGGGCCGAAGGCATCATTCCGGCGCCCGAATCCTGCCACGCCATCCGCGCCGCCATCGACGAAGCGCTCAAGTGCAAGGCAACCGGCGAGGCCAAGACCATCCTGTTCAGCCTGACCGGCCACGGTCACTTCGACATGGCGTCCTACGACAAATTCTTCTCCGGCAAGCTTGAGGATTACGATTACCCGGAGGCGGCCATCGCCGAATCGCTGAAGCACTTGCCCAAGGTGGGTTGAGCCTGTGAAAGCCCTCGTTTTCCTGCTCGTTCTCGCCAACCTGCTGTTCTACGCCTTCAGCGAAGGTTACTTCGGGCGGCCGGATAACCCGGACGCCGGCCGTGTCGACCAGCAGGTGCAGCCCGAGCGCATGCGTATCGTCTCGCGCGGCGAGGCGCCGGCGACGGCGCTCGTCAAGCCCCAGCCGGTCGTTCCGCCAAGCGCACCCGTTGCGGAAACAGCCTTGCCGGAGAAGACCGAGGCGGAGGCGCCCGCAGCCCCGGAGCCGGCACCGGAAACGAGGCTCGACCAGCCGGCGATCTGCCTGACCTGGCGACCCTTGCCGGCGGCCGATGGCGAGCGTCTGGCGGCCTTGCTGGCCGAGCGTTTTGGCGCTTACAAGGTATCCCGGAAAGTGGTCGCCACCGAAGGCAACGGCTGGTGGGTGTTCATCCCGCCCCTGCCCAGCAAGGCCGATGCCGAGAAAAAAGCCACCGAGCTGCGCGAACTCGGCGTTACGGAGTTTTTTGTCGTGCAGGACGCGGCGAACCGCAACGCCATTTCGCTCGGCGTCTTCTCCTCGGAAAAAGGCGGGCAGGAAAAACTGGCCGAGTTGAAAGCCCAGGGCGTTCGTTCGGCCCAGCTCGGGCAGCGTCCCGGCAAAGACAGCATGGTCACGCTGCAGGCGCGCGGGCCGGCTGCCGACAAGGTCGAGTTGATCGGTGCTGTCGGCCGCCTCCTGCCGAAGTTCGTCACGCTGGCCTGCAAATGAGTCAGTACGTCGTCGGCCTGACCGGTGGGATCGGCAGTGGCAAAAGCACGGTTGCCGACCTCTTCGTCGAGCACGGGGCCGGGCTGGTCGATGCCGATGCGATTGCCCGCGAACTGACGGTGGTCGATGGCGTCGCCATGCCCATGCTGATTGCCGAGTTCGGCCGGAAAATCCTTTCACCGAATGGCGCGCTCGACAGGGCAGCCATGCGGCAGTTGGCCTTCGCCGATCCCTCGATCAAAAATCGGCTCGAATGCATCCTCCATCCGCTCATTCGCAAGATGTCGACCGAACGTTGCCGCGCGGCGACCGAACCCTACGTCATCCTGGCGGTGCCGCTGCTCGTCGAGTCCGGCGCCTACCGCGACCGTTGCGACCGCATTGTCGTCGTTGACTGCCCGGAAAGCCTGCAAATAGAACGCGTCATGGCGCGGAACGGCTTGTCCGCTGAAGAGGTCAAAGCGATCATGGCGGCGCAGGCCACACGCCAGCAGCGCCTGGCTGCCGCCGACGATGTCGTGGTCAACGATGCGGACAAGGTAAAACTTGTTGGCCAGGTCAAAACCTTGCATGCAAACTATCTAGCACTTTTGGCCGAAAAACTTAAAGCATGCTGTTGAGATTTGCATGCAAATGGCTCAGAATAAACAAAATTTTCCGTTTCGGCCTATTTCGCCCAGGAAGAAGGCGCCCCCGAGCACCATACGGCCCTCCTTTCCCTGTTTGAAATCCTCGAGGTGGCAGGTCGCGCCGACCTCAAGATGGACCTCATCCAGGAACTCGAGCGGCAGCGGCAAACCCTGCTCGCCTTTCGCAACAACCCCGAAATTTCCGAAGAGGCGCTGTCCGGCGCGCTCTACGAAATCGAGCAGTCGTCGGCCGCCTTGCTCGGCATGACCGGCAAGATCGGCCAGTATCTGCGCGAAAACGACTGGCTCATGAGCATCAAGAGCCGGGCCGCCATTCCCGGCGGCGTCTGCGAATTCGACCTGCCGTCCTACCACTGGTGGCTGCATCGTCCGGCCGATGTCCGGCGCAGCGCACTGGAAGGCTGGACCAAGCCGATGTTGCCGCTACGTGACGCCGCTGCCATCGTCCTGCGCTTGCTGCGCTCGAGCGGCCGGGCGAAAAACTACGTGGCGACCAATGGCCAGTTCCAGCTCAATCTGGGCGGGTCGGCGGCGCAGATGGTGCGCATCACGGTCGGTGTCGACGAGCAGGCGATCCCTGAAGTCAGCGCCAACAAGTACTTTCTCAACATCCGCTTCACCAAGCCGCCGGCCGGCGAGCTCAAGGCCCGCGGCTGCGAGCGCGACGTTCCCTTCGACCTGACCTTCTGCAACCTGTGATGGCTGCCGTTCGCAAGGTCCGCTGTCCGCAATGCGGCGAAGACGCCCTCTGGGCCCCGGAAAACCCGAACCGTCCGTTCTGTTCCGAACGTTGCAAGCAGATCGATCTCGGTTGCTGGGCCAGCGATTCCTATCGCATCGGCGGCGCCGTCAGCGATGAAGAGGCCGGTACGCCCGGCCTTGATTTCCCGGATCAGCCGACGCGCTGAATTCGGTCATCCGGCGACTGCTACGGTCAACCGGAAAATTTGCCCAAAATTGAAATTGCCCTGACGGCGCAGCTACCAGCCGCGCATCAACGCAATGCCATGTGCGCCGTGGCTTTCCGCTTCCGCCAGCAGCTCCGGCTTCATGCCGCCGAGCGCCAGCACGGGGAGCGTGTTGCCGGCAAGTTGCCGGGCGAATTCCGGCCAGCCGAGGCCCGGGGCTTCGGGATGGCTGGGCGTCGGCAGCACCGGGCTGAGCAGGGCATAGTCGAAGCCGAGTTCGCCGGCGCGGACGATTTCCGCCGCCGTGTGGCAGGAAGCGCCGACCCATGCGAAGTCCGGGCGCTGCGTGCAGGCGGCCAGTTTGCCTGATGAAAGATGCACGCCGTCGGCGCCGACCTGGCGGGCGATGCTGTCGTCGTCGTTGATGACGACCAGCGCACCATGGCTGTGCGCCAACCGGCAAACGGCTTCGGCAAACCACAGGCGCTGCGCCGGGGGCCAGCCCTTGTCGCGCACCTGGATGAGCCGAAGCCCGGCCTTGAGCACATCTTCCAGCCGTTCCAGCTGGCGCTCGGTGCCTTCCGCCTCGGCGTTGGTGATGGCCATCGTGGTCGGTAGCGACAAGGCTTTCAGAATCGGATCGTTGGCCGGCAGGATCGGAGCGACGGTGGCCGGTTTTCCTGTTTTTTGCCAGTCGACCGCAGCATGTTCAAGCGGCGCCGTGATGCCGATTTCGCCGTCCCACGCCGTGACCCGCCAGAAATTCAGGCGCACCGTGGCGTGCGGGTAGGTGAATTGTCGGGTCAGCCAGGGCGAGCAGGCGGTGACGGTGATGCCGAGCTCTTCCTGCAATTCGCGGATCAGCGCCTCGCGCACGCTTTCGCCGGGCTCGACCTTGCCGCCGGGGAATTCCCAGTAGCCCGCGTAAACCTTGCCTACCGGGCGCTGGGCGAGCAGGAATTCGCGGCCGTCGGCCCGCAGCATGACGGCGGCCGCGACTTCGACGATCTTCGTCACTTGGCTTTCTTTCGCGACGTCTTCTGGCGCCCGGCCAGATCGCGGGCGAACTGCCAGGCGACGCGCCCCGAGCGCGAACCGCGGCTCAGCGCCCAGTTCAGCGCCTCGCGCTCGCTGGCGGCGATGACTTCATCGGCCACGCCAAGCTGCCGCGCCCAGTGGTTGGCGATGGCCAGGTAATCGTCCTGGCTGAACGGGTAGAAGGAAATCCACAGGCCGAAACGCTCGGACAGCGAGATTTTTTCCTCGGTCGTCTCGCCGGGGTGAATTTCGTCATCGACCCGATGCGTTTCCAGATTCTCGGAAAAATATTCCGGCATCAAGTGGCGGCGGTTCGACGTGGCGTAGATCAGCACATTGTCAGGCGGTGCGGCGATCGAACCGTCGAGTACCGATTTGAGCGCCTTGTACGCCGTCTCGCCGGCCTCGAAGGACAGGTCGTCGCAGAAAATGATGAATTTTTCCGGTCGACCGTCGAGCATATCGACGATGTCGGCCAGGTCGACCAAATCTTCCTTGTCCACCTCGACCAGGCGCAGCCCCTTGCCCGAATACTCGTTGAGCACGGCCTTGACCAGCGACGACTTGCCGGAGCCTCGCGTGCCGGTCAGCAGCACGTTGTTGGCCGTCTTGCCGGCGACGAACTGGCGCGTGTTGGCGGTGATGCGCTCCTTCTGGTCGTCGATGTTCTCGAGATCGGCCAGGCGGATCGGGTGCGGATGGCGCACCGCCTGCAGCCAGCCGCGGCCATTGCTCTTGCGCCAGCGGAAAGCGACGGCTGACTGCCAGTCCGGCGCTTGCTGAAATGGCGGCAGGGAGGCTTCGAAGCGGGCGAGCACGGCTTCGGCGCGGGCAAGCAGGCGTTCCAGGGACGGGGAATTGGACATGGTGGCAGGTATACTTCGCGGCAAATTGCGAACTCTAGCGAAAGCCATGCGAAAAATCCAAGCTGCAGCCCTTTTATTTCTCACCCTGCTCGCCGGCTGTTCGACCGTGCCGCCCAGCGTTGCCCCGCCCCTGGCTTGCGCCCCCTGCCCGGCCTGTGCCGTCTGCCCGGCGCCACTGCCGGCCCCCGTTCCGACAACGCCGCCGGCTTTTTCGCGCACCTTGCAGCCCGCCGTCTGGAGCGATCTGCCTGGCTGGTCTACCGACGACGTGACCGCCGCCTGGCCGGCCTTCCTACTCTCCTGTCGCGGCGTCGCCAGCAAGCCCAACGGCCCGGGCTGGAAGCGTGTCTGCGATCTGGCACGGGCCGCGGATGGCACGCCCGGCCGCGACCCGCGCCGCTTCTTCGAGCAGCATCTGCAACCCTATGCCATCGCCAACGGCGACGGTGCCACGAGCGGCATGGTCACCGGCTATTACGAACCGCTGCTGCGCGGCAGCCGGTCGCGCACCAAGGGTTTTGAACAGCCCGTGCGCGGCGTGCCCGACGACCTGCTGACCATCGACCTGTCGGCGGTCTTTCCCGAACTGAAAGGCAAACGCGTGCGTGGCCGCCTCGAAGGCAACAAGGTCCTGCCTTATTGGTCGCGGGCCGAAATCACGGCGCACGGCGAAAAGCTGCCGGGCAAAACGCTGCTCTACGTAGACGACGCCGTCGAACTGTTTTTCCTCCAGGTCCAGGGCTCCGGTCGCATCCGGCTGGCTGACGGCAGCGTGGTTCGTCTCAACTACGCCGACCAGAACGGCCACCCCTACCAATCGATCGGCCGGGCGCTGGTCGAGCGTGGCGAACTGAAACTCGAAGAGGCGTCGATGCAGGGGATTCAGGCCTGGGCACGAGCCAACCCGTCGCGCCTCGACAATCTGCTCAACACCAATCCGAGCTATGTTTTCTTTCGTGAAGTCCCGAACAGCCAGGATGGTCCGATCGGCGCCCTCGGCGTGCCGCTGACTGCCGAGCGCAGCATTGCCATCGATCCGCGTTCCGTGCCGCTCGGCTCGCCGGTCTTTCTGGCCACGACCCGGCCGAATTCCGGCATCGCCATGAACCGTCTGGTCATGGCCCAGGACACCGGCGGCGCCATCAAGGGCGCCGTGCGCGCCGACTTCTTCTGGGGCTTCGGCAAGGCGGCGGGCGAGCTGGCCGGGCGGATGAAGCAGAGTGGCCGGATGTGGATTTTGCTGCCGCCCGAGCTTGCCCCGAATTAAGGCATGGATGCACCAATGCTGAGCGCAAGCTCGAAATATCGCACCGCGGCGGTGCGATAGGCGCGTTATCGGATTTTGCAATGCACTGATTTATAACAATATTGGCGCACTGGAATGGTGCTTGCTTTTGGCCTCCCCATTCTTTGAATGGGGTTATCCATGGAAACGGTTCAATCCAGCAGCAACGTATTGTTTATCCTGCTCGGCGCCATCATGGTGCTGGCCATGCACGCAGGCTTTGCCTTCCTTGAGGTCGGCACGGTTCGCAAAAAGAACCAGGTCAATGCGCTGGTCAAGATTTTGACCGATTTCGGCGTGTCGACCGTAGCCTACTTCTTCGTTGGCTACAGCATCGCCTACGGGGTCAATTTCTTCAGCGGCGTCGAAACGCTGATGGCGAAGAACGGTTACGAACTGACCAAGTTCTTCTTCCTGCTGACTTTCGCGGCGGCGATCCCGGCCATCATTTCCGGCGGCATTGCCGAGCGAGCCAAATTCAACCCGCAACTGATCGCCACCTTCATGCTCGTCGGCTTCGTCTATCCCTTCTTTGAAGGCATAGCCTGGAACCAGGCCTTCGGCGTCCAGGCCTGGCTCAAGGCGACTTTTGGCGAGGAGTTTCACGACTTCGCCGGCTCGGTCGTCGTCCATGCCATGGGCGGCTGGATCGCGCTGCCGGCGGTGCTCCTGCTCGGCGCGCGCCACGGCCGCTACAACAAGGACGGCCGGATCTCGGCGCACCCGCCATCATCGATTCCCTTTCTTGCCCTCGGCGCGTGGATCCTGACCGTCGGCTGGTTCGGCTTCAACGTCATGAGCGCCCAGACCCTCGACAAAATCTCCGGCCTGGTTGCCCTCAATTCGCTGATGGCCATGGTTGGCGGCACGCTGGTCGCCCTCGTTGCCGGCAAGAACGACCCAGGCTTCCTGCACAACGGGCCGCTCGCCGGCCTGGTCGCCGTCTGTGCCGGCTCCGACCTGATGCACCCGATTGGTGCTTTGGTTGTCGGCGGGGTCGCCGGCGGGCTGTTCGTGGTTATGTTCACTTTGGTGCAGAACCGCTGGAAGATCGACGACGTGCTCGGCGTCTGGCCGCTGCACGGCATGTGCGGTGCCTGGGGTGGCATCGCCGCCGGCATTTTCGGTAGCAAGGTTCTGGGCGGTGCCGGCGGCATTGCCTTCATGCCGCAACTGATCATGACCGCCATGGCCATCGCCGTCGCCTTGATCGGTGGGGGGCTGATCTATGGCGCGCTCAAGGCGACCATGGGCTTGCGCCTCGATACCGAAGAGGAATACGAGGGGGCAGACCTCAGTATCCACCGCATTACGGCGACGCCGGAGCGCGAGCCGAACTGGTGATGCGATAGGAAACCATCAAGTCTGTCGGGAAAGGCGCCTATTTGTCTGCCGCTGTGATTTTCTTCACTGACTGTTTTTTTGCTTCGCCATAATCTGAAACCGAAGCGGGGAAGCTGGCCGCTTGGTGATGTAGAAGCGAGGTGTATGGTGGTCGTGAAGAACGAAAAGCGGCAGGGCGATGATCGTCGCCAACGCGAGTACGGGCCGCCCGACGGTTGGCTGGAGCGGCGCAAGCGCGTGGAGCGGCGGCAACTCGAGGTTGACGAGATTCCGTTTTCCGAATGGTTGGCCTTGCGGCCGGTGCATGCCGAAACCGAGCCGCAAAAATAATCGGGTCAGATTGAACAAAAAAGGCCTCGCTGGATTGCGAGGCCTTTTTGCTGGTGGCTGCGTGAGTTAGCTTTCGCGTTCGTACACCACGTCCGAGCGGCGGTTTTCGGCCCAGGATTCTTCGTCGTGACCGGTCATTTTCGGGTTGCTGGCACCCAGGGTCTTGATGCTGATCTGGTTCTTGCCGGCGCCGTGTCTGGCCAGGATGGTGCGCACGTTTTCGGCGCGCTTCAGACCGAGTTGTCGGTTGTATTCCGGGTTGCCACGTTCGTCGGCATTGCCTTCGATGCGCACGCGCGCCTTCGGGTGCTCGGCCAGGTAGCGGGCGTGGGCACGTAGCGCCGGGTCGTAATCGGCCTTGATGGCGGCGCTGTTGAGGTCGAAGTACACGCTGCGTTGGGTGCGCAGGCCGACCGGGTCCATTTTCATTGGTGCTTCGGGTGTTGCACTGGCGGCGAGCGGCGCGGGGCTGGCGGCCGGCAGGCTGGAACCCGGTTGCAGTTCGGCCGGCACCGGTTTGCCGAGCAGGCCGGGATGAACCTTGAGCGGGCCGTTTTGTGAAATGTGCTTGCTGGCCGGGATCTCGCCTTTGAAGGCGCAGGCGGAGAGGAGCGTGGAGAGCAGGAGAGCGATAGGCAGCGAGGCGCGCATTCTGGTTTTTCGGCGGCGTATGGAAGGTCGAATCATAGCCGCTTGAAGCGCGGGGGAACAGTGTTTGCTGGCGATGCATTGCTACGGTCAACGGCGGGAATGCCGGCTTTCTTGTTCCGATCCCGGCTAAATCGGGCTGTCGGGGGGCGGGTGTTATAATCAGCGCCCCATTTCGTTAGCGCCTGCCCGATCCGGTGATTTTTACCCTTGGCATCAACCATCATTCCGCGCCGCTCGCCATCCGCGAGCGGGTAGCGTTTGGCGCCGACAAGTTGCCGCATGCCCTGGCCGACCTGACGCGCGACCGTCCGGTGCGCGAAGCGGCGATCCTGTCTACCTGCAACCGCACCGAGATCTACTGCTCCGCCGAGTCGCCCGAAGTCGTCATCGACTGGCTGGCCCAGTATCACCAGGTCAGTCGCGAAGAGCTGGCGCCTTATGTCTATGCCCACAACCAGCCGGAAGCCATCCGCCACGCCTTCCGCGTTGCCAGTGGCCTCGATTCGATGGTCATCGGCGAACCGCAGATTCTCGGCCAGATGAAGGACGCCGTGCGCGCTGCCGAAGAAAACGGCACGCTCGGCACGCAACTGCACAAGCTTTTCCAGCGCTCGTTTTCGGTTGCCAAGGAGGTGCGCTCGACGACCGCCATCGGCGCCAATATCGTCTCGATGGCCGCCGCCGGCGTGCATCTGGCCGAACGTATTTTCGAGTCGATTGCCGGCCAGCGCATCCTGTTCATCGGCGCCGGCGAAATGATCGAACTGTGTGCCGCTCATTTCTGTGCCGGTCAGCCCAAGCAGGTCACCATCGCCAATCGCACGCTGGAGCGGGCTCGGCTCCTGGCCGAGCAGTACGGCGGCACGGCCATTCGCCTGGACGAACTGGGCGAGCATCTGGCCGCTCACGACATCATCGTGTCATGCACCGGCAGCCCTTTGCCCATCATTGGTCTGGGCATGGTCGAGCGGGCCGTCAAGGCGCGCCGCCACCGCCCGATGTTCATGGTCGATCTTGCCGTGCCGCGCGATATCGAGGAAGAAGTCGGTCAGCTTGACGACGTGTTTCTCTACACCGTCGACGATCTGGCGCAGGTTGTTGAAAGCGGCCTGGAGTCACGGCAGGCCGCCGTGGTCGATGCTGAAGCCATCATTGCCAGCCGGGTGCAGGATTTCCTCGGCTGGCTGGCGTCACGTGACACCGTGCCGGTTATTCGCTCGCTGCGTGACTCGGCCGAGCGCATGCGTCGCCACGAGATGGAACACGCAATGAAGTTGCTGGCCAAGGGCGAGGCGCCGGAAAAGGTGCTCGAACAGCTGTCGCAACGGCTGACCAACAAGTTCCTGCACGCCCCGACGCAGGCGCTGAATTCAGCCGACCACGGCGAACGGACTGAATTGCAGGCCGCGGTAAGTCGACTGTTCCATCTCCACGCTGGTGACTGAAAGCCCGCTTTCCGGTTCGGCCCGGAGCAGGCAGTTTCGGCCGCTGCGCTTGGCCTGAAGCAGGGCGGCATCGGCCGCCTGGATGAGGCCGGATGCCGTGATGAAATAGGGCAGGGCAGCGATGCCGCAGCTGAAGGTGGCATGCACCGAGCCGTGGGCGTGAGCGTGGGGCAGTGCCGAGAAATCCTGACGTATCTGGTCGAGCAACACGGTGGCCCGTTCCAGTTCGGTGTCGGGCAGGGCAACGATGAATTCCTCGCCGCCGTAGCGCCCGATCAGGTCGGTGTTGCGCAGGCGGCCGCGCAACAGCCAGGACAGGCTGCGGATGACCTGGTCGCCGACTGGGTGACCGAAGCGGTCGTTGATCGATTTGAATCGGTCGATGTCGATCATGGCAACGACCAGGCGACCGCCCGGCGTGGCGTCGTGCAACATGCGTTCGACCTGATCCTTGGCCGTGGCGTGGTTGAGCAGGCCGGTCAGGCTGTCGTGGCGGGTCGAGTGCAACATTTCCCGGTAGCGCTGGATCTTGGTCTTGACGACCGCCGCCAGGATGATGGGATTGATCGGCTTGGTCAGGAACTGGTCGCCGCCGAGGCGCAAGGCTTCAACTTGTTGCGCCATGTCACTTTCGCTGGACAGGTAGATGACCGGCAGCGAATGGTATTCGGGCACCTGGCGCAAGGCGCTGGTGACTTCGACGCCGCTGCAGAAGGGCATGTACATGTCCATGAGGATGGCGTCTGGCTTGTATTCGGCGGCCGCTTCGAGCAGCAGCCTGGGGTCGCTGATGGCGCGGCTGTCGATGCCGTGCTGGGACAGCGAGCGCCGAACGTGGGCGATGGCGGTGGCCGAGTCTTCGACGATCAGCACGCGGTGGGTTTCCTGTTCGCGCGTCTGGGCCAGGTCGAGAACGCGTGACAGGACGTCGCTGACCGTGTCGCCGTGCGGCACACAGGCGTCGGCGCCGGCCCGCTGAAGGAGGACGATGCTTTGCAGGTTGCTGGGCACGGACAGGCAATAGAAATAGCTGCTGGGGAATTCGGTCCGCAAGGCCATGATGCCGGCTATTGCATTGGGCTGATAAGCCCGCGCCTCGTGCTCGGGGATGAAAAGGATGGCGAGCGGCGGCTCGTCGGAGCTCGGCGTTTCA
Source organism: Betaproteobacteria bacterium HGW-Betaproteobacteria-4 (assembly GCA_002840785.1). Lineage (GTDB taxonomy): Bacteria > Pseudomonadota > Gammaproteobacteria > Burkholderiales > Rhodocyclaceae > Azonexus. The sequence goes on from PHCH01000044.1 coordinate 11,898, forward strand.
CCCCAGCGGACGTGTTGGGGAGTGAAGCCAAAAAAGCTCAGTTGCTCGCTCAGTGCTTTGGTCACCGGATGGTTCGGTCGGGAGACGATCACGATCCGACGCTGTTGCTCGCAGGCGATTTCGCGCTCGGCAAGATCGTCGGTCTGGCGCCTTGCCGGGGAAGTCGGCGCTTCGTGACGGCGAAGTTCGGTCAGGATGATGGTCAACTGCCGACCGATGGCGTTCGCCTGATCGTGCGGGATGGGGTGCATGGAGCTGTCGCCGAACAGCGTCAGGGCGGTGTTTTCCAATTCCTGGCAGGCGCGGACCAGTCCCGGCAGGTGAAGGCGGGTGAGTTGCTCGGTCAGGCCGTTGAGCGACAGCGTGAATTCGACGAAACGATCGACATCTCCCTCGGCGCGATAGCTTCCCCAGCGCGACTCCAGGGTGGCTGCCAGCGCGATGATGGAGGGAGGAATGTAGGGCATTGGTGGGTGAAATCCGCAATCGAACGATTATGCTCGGTGAATTCGTCCGTGGCAATCTCCTTCCATCGCCGACGAACGGTGTTCTCGGGTACCATTACGCCCCCTTGAACCATTTGCTGACCGGCTTGCGATATGAAATCGAGCATCCGCCAAAAACTCGAACTGCTGGTCGATCGTCTCGATGAAATCGACCGCATGCTGTCGGCGCCGAGCACGGCGGGGGACATGGATCAGTTCCGCAAGCTGTCGCGGGAACGTTCCGAAATCGAGCCGGTGATTGTCCAGTTCAACGCTTTCCGTCAGGCGGAAAACGATCTGGCCGAAGCCGAGGCGATGCGCGACGATCCGGAAATGCGCGATTTCGCCGAAGAGGAAATCGCCAGCGCCAAGGCCCGCCTGCCCGAACTCGAAATCGAGTTGCAGAAGCTGTTGCTGCCGAAAGATCCCAACGACGAACGCAGCGTGCTGCTCGAAATTCGCGCCGGGACCGGCGGCGACGAGTCGGCCCTGTTCGCCGGCGATCTGTTCCGGATGTATTCGCGCTACGCCGAGCGCCAGCGCTGGCAGGTCGAAGTCATGTCGGCCAGCGAATCGGAACTCGGCGGCTATCGCGAAATCATCTGCCGGCTGGCCGGCAACGGCGCCTATTCGCGGCTCAAGTTCGAGTCCGGCGGCCACCGCGTCCAGCGCGTGCCGGAAACCGAAACGCAAGGCCGCATCCACACCTCGGCGTGTACCGTGGCGGTGATGCCGGAAGTCGATGAAGTCGAGGATGTGAACCTCAACCCGGCCGACCTGCGCATCGACACCTTCCGCGCTTCGGGCGCCGGTGGTCAGCACATCAACAAGACCGATTCGGCCGTGCGCATCACGCACATCCCGACCGGCATCGTCGCCGAGTGTCAGGACGGCCGTTCGCAGCACGCCAACAAGGCATCGGCCATGAAGGTGCTGGCGGCGCGCATCAAGGACGTCCAGGTGCGCGCCCAGCAGGCGCACATCTCGAGCACGCGCAAGAGCCTGATCGGCTCCGGCGACCGTTCCGAGCGCATCCGCACCTACAACTTCCCGCAGGGGCGGATCACCGATCACCGCATCAACCTGACGCTGTACAAGATCGCCGCGATCATGGACGGCGACATGGACGAACTGCTCGGCGCGCTGGCCGCCGAACATCAGGCCGATCTGCTCGCCGAGCTGGCCGAAACGAACGGCTGAGCCTGACGACCCGCGAAGTTTCTGCGCGGTAGGCAGTCAGCACCGATTGCTACGGTCAACCGGAAAAAACGGCCAAAATTGAAATTCTGGCGCATCGCTCAGAAGCGCAGGTTCAGCGCCACGTTGAACGAACGCCCCTTGCCGGGAACCGACATGCCCCAGGGAATCCCGTTGGTGGTCATGGAATTGCCCTGGCCCAGGTAGGCGCCACCCAGCGGCATCAGGTAAAACTGGTTGAGCGCATTTTCGAGGCCGATGTCGATGCGGGCGTATGTCCAGTCGTAGCTCGTGCGCAGGTTGAGCAGCGAGTAGTCGGAAGTCTGCACTTCGTTTCTGACCTGGGAGATGATGTCCTTGTTATCCACCCACAGGATTTCGGCGGTGTTGGTCCACCCCGCCAGCCGGTGCACCAGGGCCATTTTCAGGTTGAGCGGCATCATGTGGTAAAGGTTGTCGCCGGTCGTCCGGTTCTTGCCCCTGACGTAATTGAGCGCGCCGCTCAGCGTCAGGCTGCCGAATCCCTCGCGGCGGCCGAGCAGGCTGTGTCCTGACAAATCCAAACCGTACAGTTGGGCCGACTGGTTGACGTACTGCAACGAGACATAGCCATTGGTTTTCGTCAGATTGCTGGCGCCGCCGCAGCCGGAGAGATCGCAGCGCTTGGCATCGATGAAGTTGTCAACGTAGGTCAGGTAGGCGGTGGCCTTGAAGCCCCAGCTCGTCTGGTCGGCGGCATGCCAGTCGGCAGTGGTGCTGAAGCTGTGGGCGACTTCCGGCTTGAGGTCGAGGTTGCCGATGTAGGCATTGCCGTCGCCGACGAAATTGTTCATCAGCGCCGCCATCGAGAAGGCCGACCACGGGTAGCGTTCGTAGAGATTGGGCGAGCGGGTTTTGCGGGCAAAGCCGGCCTCGTAGGTCTGTGTCGCATCGGCCGTGTAGCGCGAGAGCAGCGTCCAGTCGATGTTGTTGTCCTGGCGCCGGTGGTCGCGCGCATTGAAGCGCGCCGCGTCGGCGCCATAGTTGCCAAAGCCCGGGGCGTAGCCCTGCACCTGGCCGGCATCCGAGGTCACGGTGTCGCTGCGCAGGCCGACCAGCGTCAGCCATGTCGGCGTCCATTGCGCTTCCCACTCGGCGAACAAGCCGAGGCGGTCGCGCCGGCCATCGCGGATGTTCCAGAAATCGTCGCCGGACATCGATCCGGGCACCGGGCCGAGCGGCGGCCACCAGTCGTTCAGGCGGTAATTCTGGAAATCGCTGCCAACGCGCAGCGTATCGGCCGGCGACAGTTCGATGCTGCCCTTGAGCAGGCCGCCCAGGGTCGTCGCCTCGGTGTCCATCGGCATCAGCATGCCGTAGAAACGGTCCTGGATCATGTCCATGTGGTGCTTGAGGTCCTGATGGAAGACCCTGGCTTCGAGCTGGCCCCAGGCGTACTGGCCGGTGTAGGCCAGGTTCGCCAGCTTGTTCACGTTCGACGGCTGGTCCTTGTCCACCAGGTAGTTGGCCGGATCGGCCGGGTCGGGCGAACTGGCGATCATGTCCATGCGCTGGTTGGGGAAGCCTTCGTAATTGAGCCGCTGTTCGCTCACGCTCAGTTCGACCAAGTGGTCAGCGTAAGCCAGCGCCAGTCCGAGTCGCCGATTGCGCGAACCGCCGTATTCGCTTGAACCGACCTCGTTGCCCGCCAGGCTGCGTTCGCCCATGGCTTGCCAGGCACCCGGTAATTTGAAGTCCTTTGCCGCCCGGTAATTGTCCGCTTCGGAGTGCGACTCGGCATAGCTCAGGTTGACATGGCGGCCGGCCAGCGTGGCGCCAAAATTGTAGCCGCGGGCGTTGCCGTTGCTGCGCGAAAAAGTGCCGGCCTGCCCTTCGGCAAGGAAATCCTGGTCGGCCTTGGCGAACTTCGGCGGCGCCGATTTCACCTGGATCGTGCCGCCGATGCTGTCGCCGCCAAGGCTGACCGGCGTGATGCCGGCAAACACTTCGACGCTGGTCACGCTGCTCGGGTCGATGAAGGACAGCGCCGAGTTCATGTGGTTCGGGCAGGCCGTCATGAGATCCATGCCATCGACCTGCGTGCGCAAGCGGTCATCGGCCAGGCCATGAACGACAGGCAGGCTGGAAATGCCGCCGGCGCCGTAGAGGCTGACGCCGGGGATGTCCTGGAGAAGTTGCGCGCTGTCGCTGGTCGCCGCGCGCTGCGGAGCCAGCTCCGGTTCGCCGCGGCGGACGGTGCTCGGCGCCGAGTCGCCAGTCCGGCCTGCCGTTACGACGACCGGGGAGAGGGTTGCCGCGGCCGATTCGGCATTGTCCGGGGAGGGCGCTGCTCGTGGTGCGACAGCTGTTTGTGCGGGCGCCGTTGGCTGCGCCCTGGCATCAAGCGAGGCGGCAGAAAACAGGGCGACGATGGAACTGGCCAGCAATGTCCTGGCTGCTGCGGTCGAGTGAAAGTGGCTCAAGATTGCCTGACATCGTTGGGGATTGTGGGCGGTGGTCTGCGCCCCGGGCGGCGCGCAGACCGTCAAAAATCAGGCGTTCTTGCGCCGTTTGCCGGCCATGAAGCCGATCAGGCCGAGGCCAGCCATCAGCATGGCGTAGCTTTCCGGTTCCGGTACGGGGGCCGCCAGGGTAATCGTCTGCGCCAGCGGATAACCGCTCATGGTTCCGATGGCGCCATAGCCGGCGACGCTCGTCCCGGTCATGCAAACCGCGCCCATCATGCCGCCTGGCGCGCAGTCGGCGTAGGCCACCTTGTCGAGCTGGGCTTGCGTCAGGGTGGTCGTCGGGCTGTCCGGAACGAAGATCAGGGCATAGGCATTGCCTGGATTGTTGCTCGTCCGCGGGAAGCCGTAGTAGACGCCACCCGCATCGACGCCGGCCTGCGGACTCCAGCCGTCACCGCCCATCCCGGTCCAGAACGTATTGGTGTTGGCATTCAGGAAGGTGGCGGCGAAGGTGCCGCCCAGGCTGCCGTCGTACCATGAGACCAGCTGGTTGTTGAGCGTCAGCCAGGTCATGGTGTCGTTCGGGTAGCCGACCGCGGTGCCGGTCATCGACTCGCTGAGGATGCCTTGAAGGTTCGATACGGTGTGCGTCGCGCTGTCGTAATCGAATGTCCCCTTGAAAATCGAATCGTTCGGTTGCGTATCCGGTTCGAACCAGGTGGTCATCACGTTGTAACTGCCGGTGGCGGCTTGCGCTACCGGTGCCCCGGCGAGCAGGGCGAGGGCCGAACCGATCAACAAAGTTTTTTTCATGACTATTTCCTTTTTTGGGGTTGCTTCCCGGCGCTTCGACAGAGTCGGTGTCCGGTCGGGTATTTCCGTGGGTAGCCGGCGCGCCGTCGGATGCGCCGGCCGCAGACATCAGTTGATTCGGCGCCGCCGGGCGATCAGGCTGATCAGCCCGAGGCCGGCCATGAACATGGCGTAGCTTTCGGGTTCCGGAACGGCGGCGGTGATGGTTTGGGTGATCTGGTCTACGCCGCGCATCGTTCCTCCGGTTGTTCCGGTGGCGCTTAGCCAACCGGTCATGCAGGTGCCCATGCCTCCCATCAACGACCCCGTGGTGCAGTCGCCATAGGCAAGCTTGTAATTTTGGGCTGGTGTCAGCGCCGCGGTCGGGTCGGCGAGATTGACGAAGATGGTGGCGTAGGCATTCTGGTTGCCAAACTGCCGCATGCCGCCAGTGGCAAAGCCGCCGCCCTGAAAGACATCAGTTGAGTTCTGATAGAAGCTGGTTACGAGCAGACCGCCTAGCGTTGCGTCGTACACCGACGATAGCTGGTATTGGAGGTGGCGGGTGGCCTGCAAGGCCGGGTCGGCATTGGTCATGGCCTGGGTCAGCAGACCTTGCAGATTCGACACTGTCTGGGTGGTGGAATCAAAGTCGAATGTCCCGGTAAAGTAGGTGTCGCGGTCGGGCGTGCCGCTATAAACAACTTGATTGAATCTTTCCGTAACGTTGTAGGTGGTCACGGCGGCCTGTGCCGAGTGAACGCCGGCGACGGCCAGAAACACCCCGGAAAGCAGTGCGTTTCTGAGTTTGCGATTGAACATTGATACCCCCTTTTGTTGAAAATTGGTGAGCGGCGCCAAAACAGGTCGTCATCGACGGCGCCGTAGCGTGCGAAGGAATTTTCCGGCGGCCAGTGTAGAAGGGGTGGGGCGTTCAATGAATGTGGCATATTGTCGCGCCCCGTTTGTGGCAACGGTCGATCTGCCGGGCCGGCGACGCCGGTATAATCAAAACGGCCGTGTTGACGGCTTTTTTATTTATTTCGAAAGATCTTCAGTGCAGTCACTAGGTGAAAATTGGCGCAGGGGGCAGAAACTGCTCGCCGAGTCGGGAATCGAGTCAGCCCGGCTCGACGCCCGGCTGCTGCTGGAATACGTCTCCGGCTGCCGCTACACCGATCTGCTGATGTCTCCCGAAACCCCCCTGGCGCTCCCGGCGCAGCAGGTTTTTGACGAATTTCTGGCGCGGCGGGCGACGGGCGAGCCGCTGGCTTATCTGACCGGCGAGGCCGAGTTTCGCGGGCGGCTCTTCCAGGTGTCGCCGGCCGTGCTGATCCCGCGTCCGGAAACCGAAGTGCTGATCGATCTGGCGCTGGAAAAATTGCGCGGCCTGGTCGCGCCGACAGTGGTCGATCTCGGCACCGGCTCGGGCATCGTCGCCATTTCACTGGCCCTCGAATGTCCGGCGGCGACGATTGCTACGGTCGACCTGTCAGAAACGGCTATTTCCGTGGCCCGCAACAACGCCGGCCGGCTCGGCGCCCGGGTCGAGTTCCACGTCGGCGACTGGTTCGGCCCGCTGGCCGGCCGGTGTTTCGACCTGATCGTTTCCAATCCGCCCTACGTCGCTGCCGGCGACCCGCACCTGGCCCTCAACGGCTTGCCGCATGAGCCGCAAATGGCGTTGACCGACGGGGCCGATGGCCTCGATTGCATCCGTCGCATCGTTGCCGCGGCGCCGGCTCACCTGAAGTCCGGTGGCTGGTTGCTGTTCGAGCACGGTTACGACCAGGGCGCAGCGAGCCGGAACTTATTGACTGCGGCAGGGTTCAAAGCCGCATCCACTTTCCCCGACCTGGCCGGCATCGACCGCGTTTCAGGCGCCCATCTTTAAATCAGGAGAAGTTCATGTCCGACGTTCAGCAACGCATCCACGCCACCGTGACCGGCAACCCGGTCGTCCTTTACATGAAGGGCGATGCCCGTTTTCCGCGTCGGCGGCTGCGACATCATGAAAGAGATGTACCAGACCGGCGAACTGCAGCAGATGCTGGAAGGTATCGCGGCCTGATTTTCCCGCCGCAGAAATTGAAAAGCCGGGGCAAACCCCGGCTTTTTCATTTTTGGCCAAATTTTCCGGTTGACCGTGGGATCGATGTTTTCAGGCCTCGGCGACCTGAAAATCGATGGCCGGGCCGTTGGCGACGATGTCCTTGACGGCGCAGTGGGCGATGCTGGCGAGGATTTTTTCCTTCTGTTCGGCCGTGAAATGCTCGGGGAAACGCACGTCGGTCTTGAACTTGGCCAGCGATAGCGGGCCGCTCGGGCCGGCGAAGGGTTTGCAGCCGATTTCGATGCCGGCGGCCGGCACGCCAAGTTCCTTGCAGGCTTTCTTGGCATAGACGGCGGCGCACGCCGCGAGCGAGGCGTAGAAGGCTTCGAGTGGGTTCATGAGCGAGCCATTCACGGCATAGCTGGCTTCGTGTTTGGCGCTGCTCACCTTGATGAGCGGGGAGTTGTCGACGACGGTTGAGTACATGCTGATCTGCCTTGGTTTCGTTATGGGTCGCGTTGAAAACGGAATATCAACGTTCGCTTATATGTTAAACCTCCCGGTCGTTCGGCGCAAAAAAAAGACCGCCCGGACAAGCCGGCGGTCTTTTCGCTGGGCCTTGGCGAATCAGCCGAGGCGCTGACGGGCGCGGGCGATGGCGGCCTTGACCTGGGCCGGGGCGGTGCCGCCGATGTGGTTGCGGCTGGCCAGCGAACCTTCTACGGTCAACACCGAAAATACGTCGTTTTCGATCAGCGGCGAGAATTGGCGGAGTTCTTCCAGCGTCAGGCCGGGCAGGTCGACGCCCTTGAATTCGGCCGCCTTGACGGCGTGGCCGACGGCTTCGTGGGCGTCGCGGAAAGGCAGGCCCTTCTTGGTCAGGTAGTCGGCGAGGTCGGTGGCGGTGGCGAAGCCCTGGGTCAGCGCGGCCTTCATGTTGTCGGCGCGGACGGTGATGCCGCCAGCCATGTCGGCGAAGATGCGCAGGGTGTCGGTCACCGTGTCGACGGCATCGAACAGCGGTTCCTTGTCTTCCTGGTTGTCCTTGTTGTAGGCCAGCGGTTGCGACTTCATGAGGGTCAGCAGGCTCATCAGCTGGCCATAGACGCGGCCGGTCTTGCCACGGGCCAGTTCCGGAACGTCCGGATTCTTCTTCTGCGGCATGATCGACGAGCCGGTGCAGAAGCGGTCGGCGATCTGGATGAAGCCGACGCGCGGGCTCATCCACATGACCAGTTCTTCGGACAGGCGGCTGATGTGCATCATGAGCAGGGCGCAGGCCGAAGTGAATTCGATGGCGAAGTCGCGGTCGGAAACGGCATCGAGCGAGTTTTCGCAGACGCCTTCGAAGCCGAGTTGTTCGGCGACGAATTCGCGGTCGATCGGGTAGGTCGTGCCGGCCAGCGCGGCGGCGCCAAGCGGCAGGCGGGCGACGCGCTTGCGGCAGTCGGCATAGCGCTCGGCGTCGCGGCCGAACATTTCGAAATAGGCCAGCATGTGGTGGCCGAAAGTCACCGGCTGGGCGACCTGGAGGTGGGTGAAGCCGGGCATGGCCGTCGCCGCTTCCTTCTCGGCCAGATCGACCAGCGCGCTGCGGAAGGCCTTGATCAGGACGAGGATGTCGTCGATCGAATCGCGCAGATAGAGGCGGATGTCGGTGGCGACCTGGTCGTTGCGCGAGCGGCCGGTGTGCAGGCGCTTGCCGGCGTCGCCGACGAGGGCGGTCAGGCGCTTCTCGATGTTGAGGTGCACGTCTTCGAGGTCGAGCGACCATTCGAACTGGCCCGACTCGATTTCTTCGCTGACGATGGCCATGCCGCGTTCGATGTCGGCCAGGTCGGCGGCGGCGATGATGCCCTGCTTGGCCAGCATCCGGGCGTGGGCCAGCGAGCCGCGGATGTCCTGGCGCCACATGCGCTGGTCGAAATCGACCGAGGCGGTGTAACGTTTGACGAGATCGGAAACCGGCTCGGAGAAGCGTCCGGCCCAAGTGTATTGATTGGCGTTGGAAGTCATGACTGTGGTCTTTCGGCGTCATGCTCCGCGTCCTGCTCGGCATCAACCTGCTGGCCGGCCTTGCCGCGCTCGCCCAGGCTCCCGATCTGGCCGGCTGGGCCGGGCGTTACGTCGAACTGGCGGCGGTGGTGCAGCCGCTGTTGCTGGTCGGTCTCGGGCTCTTGTCGCTGTTGCGCGATGCCTTGTGGCGCCTGCCGCTGCGTCTCGGTCAAGGCTGCGTGCTCGGCTTGGTCGCGGCCATCTCGGCCGGGCTGTTTTTCTACACCGCCTCGCTCGGGCTGGCCGAGGGCGGCAGCGTATGGCGTTTCGTGCTGCTCAGCATGGCCGCCACGGCCTTGCTGCTGGTCTATTTCGACCTGCGTTCGCGGGCCTTCTCGCCGGCGCTCAGCGAAGCGCGGCTGGCCGCCCTCAACGCCCGCATCCGGCCGCATTTCCTGTTCAATTCGCTCAACGCCGTGCTGTCGCTGATCCGAGCCCGGCCGCAGCAGGCCGAGGCGGCGCTCGAGTCGCTCTCTGACCTGTTTCGCGCCGCCATGCGCGATCCCGGCGAGATGGTCAGCCTGGCCGACGAAATCGCCCTCGGCAAGCAATATCTCGAGCTCGAAACCCTGCGCCTGGGCGAACGTCTCACGGTCGACTGGAAAATCGGCCCGATTTCGCTGGATCTGCCGATCCCGCCGCTCATGCTCCAGCCGCTGCTCGAAAATGCGGTTTATCACGGCATCGAGCCGGCGCCGGAGGGGGGCACGGTGCGCATCGCCATCGAACAGCGCGGCCAGGAGTTGCGCGTCTCGGTGGCCAACCCGACCGTCGGTCTGGTCCAGCATGCCGCTGGCAACCAGATCGCCGTGGCCAATATCCGCGAGCGGCTGGCCTTGTATTACGATCTCGAAGCCCGTCTGGAAATCGAAACCGGCGATCACACCTACGAGGTTCGCATCATCCTGCCATGCCAACGCCGCCAGCCCACCACGCCCCGCTGAAGATTCTCCTCGTCGATGACGAGCCGCTGGCTCGCGATCGGCTGCGCGCGCTGCTGTCCGACATTGCCGGGCAACTGCCGAGCGAGGTGGTTGGCGAGGCCGGCAACGGCCTGGCGGCGCTCGACATCCTGCGCGACAAGCCGGTCGACGTCGTGCTCGCCGACATCCGCATGCCGGGCATGGACGGCATCGAACTGGCCTCTCACCTCGGTCGTCTCGAAAAACCGCCGGCCGTTATCTTCATCACAGCCTACGACAACTACGCCGTGCAGGCCTTCGACCTCAACGCCGTCGATTACCTGCTCAAGCCGGTGCGTACCCAGCGCCTGCTCGCCGCCCTGCAGAAGGTCCCCGGGCAGCAACCGGATGCCGCGTTGCTCGCCGGCATCGGTCACGAAATGCGCGGCACCGGCCGCACCCATCTTTCCTGCCACGAACGCGGTCGCTTGCTGCTCGTGCCGGTTGGCGAAGTGCTCTATTTCAAGGCTGATCTCAAATACGTGACGGCCCGGACTGCCGAGCGCGAATACTTGCTCGACGACACGCTGGCCCATCTCGAGGTCGAATTCGCCGAGCGTTTCCTGCGCCTGCACCGTGCCGTGCTCGTCGCCAAGTCGGCGCTGGCCGGGTTCGAGAAAGCCGCCGGCGACGATGCCGAAGCCTACGGCTGGGCCTTGCTGCGCGGCGTGCCGGAAAAGCTCCCGGTCAGCCGCCGGCTTTGGGTGCCGGCCAAGGCAGCGCTGGCGGCTTGATCGCCGCGAACGGCGGGTAACACCGGGCTAGGTCGTGACCAGCTTGATGTGCGGGAAGGGAATCTCGATGCCGGCCCGCTCGAAGTGTTGCTTGGCGCGGCGCAAATATTCCCGGCGTACCGCCCATTGGGCGTTGGGGGCAACGCGGAAGCGGCAACGGATAATGACCGAGGAGTCGGCCCACTGCTCAACGCCGGCGATTTCCAGCGGGTCGAGAATCTGCGGCGCGAACGCGGCATCCTGACGCAAGTCTTCACCAACGGCGTGCATCTCGGCGATGACCCGGTCGATGTCTTCGCCGTAGGCGACACCCAGATCGACGACGGCGTAGGCGTAACCCAGGCTCATGTTGGTGACCACGGTGATCTGGCCGTTCGGCACATAATGAACGTTCCCTGAGTAGTCGCGCAGGCGGAGATAGCGCAAGGTCAGTTCTTCGACCGCGCCGGTCTTGCCGCCGGCCTCGACGACATCGCCGAGGCGGATCTGGTTTTCCAGCAACAGGAAAAAGCCGGTGAAATAGTCCTTGACCAGGCTTTGCGCACCGAAGCCGATGGCGATGCCGGCCACCCCGGCGGCACCGAGCAGCGGCGCGACCGAGATGCCGAATTCACCCAGAATGAGCAGCACGGTGACGACGCTGACGGCCACTGTCAATGCGTAGCGCAGGACGCGCGACAGGGTGCGTACCCGCTGCATGCCTTCGAGCGATTCCTGCTGTCGGGCGATCGCTTCGCGCAGTCGCGGGGCGAGTCTGGCGATGAGGTTTTGGGCGATGAGGGCGAGGGTGATGATCAGCACAATGCGCAGCGGCGTGGCGAATTGAAGCAGGGCTTCCGGGACGGATTCGGTGTTGATATGCAGAGCTCCCAAGGCGAAAAATTAAATTTGTTTTTAACGTAATTTCAAGACGTTAAATTTCAACAATTGAAAAATTGTATTGTAAATCAATGCGATGATGTGTTACGGTTTGTTACTCGCTGATTAACTAAATTGTTAATCAATATAATTTCCGGGGGCGTCGCTCCCCCGGTAGATCGACATCCCGCTGACCTTCGGTTGGCCGTAAGCGATGTCAAGGAGTAACCCGCATGCTGTTAGCAACCGATCTCGATGGCACTTTCCTGGGCGGTCTGGCCGAGCATCGCCAGAGCCTTTATCAACTCATTGCCGGCAGTCAGGACGTGCAGCTGGTCTTCGTCACCGGGCGCGGGCTGGAAGCGGTCATGCCCATCCTCTCCGACCCCGCCGTGCCGATTCCCGACTACATCATTTGCGACGTCGGCGGTACGGTGGTCGAGGGCGGCACCTTGCAGCCGGTGCAGCCGCTGCAGGCCGAGATCGATCAACGCTGGCCGGGCGAACATGTGGTGGCCGAAGCCATGCGGCGATTCGCCGAACTTGAGCGCCAGGAGGTGCCGCAACAGCGCCGCTGCTCCTATTTCTGCCACAGCGATGCCGTGACGCCCGAACTGACCGAGGTGGCCGAGGCGCTCAATTGCGAGGTGCTGTACTCGGACAGCCGTTATCTCGACATCCTGCCGAAGGGCATCAGCAAAGGCAGCACCTTGCTGCGCCTGGCCGATCATCTCGGGCTCGATCACAGCCGTATCCTGGTTGCCGGCGACACCTTGAACGACCTGTCGATGTACGAGGCCGGCTTCCAGGGCGTCTGTGTCGGCCAGTCCGAAGCGGCCCTGCTCGAAGCCACCCGCAACATGCCGAATGTCCTGCAGGCCGAAGACGCCGGCTGCGGCGGCATTCTCCAGGCCATCGTGCATTTCGGCCTGCTCGCCCAGGATTACCTGAACGGGGCGGCGGAAACGGCGGCCGTCGGGCGCGCCGATCTGGTCATGGTCTACCACCGCCTGCCCTACGAGGAACAGCGTATCAACGGGCGTATCGTGCAGCGCCGGCCGAAGTCGCCGAACGGCATCATCCCCTCGTTACTGTCGTTTTTCAGCGCCGGGAAGCGCGGCTCCTGGGTGGCCTGGAGCGTGCACGACGAGGCCAAGGATCCGCCCTTCGAAGTGCACACCAAGGTCGACGCCAAGGCCTATCCGGGGCTGGTCGCGGCGCGGGTGGCGCTCAGCGCGGAGGAGGTGGAGATCTTCTACAAGCGTTTCTCGAAGGAGGCGTTCTGGCCGACCCTGCATACCTTCTGGGAGCGGGCGATTTTCCGCGAGGAGGACTGGAAGGTGTTTCTTGCGGTCAACCGGAAATTTGCCGAAAGAACCGCCGCCGAGGCCGCCGAGGGCGCCACCGTCTGGCTGCATGACTACAACCTGTGGATGGTGCCGGCGGCCCTGCGCGAATTGCGGCCCGATCTGAAGATCGCCTTTTTCCACCACACCTATTTCCCGTCGGCCGATGCCTTCAACGTGCTGCCGTGGCGGCGCGAGATCGTCGGCAGCCTGCTCCAGTGCCGTTGCCTCGCTCAGCATCGTCGAGCGCAAGGCGTGTGCGCCGCGCTTCCTGAGTTTCGGTTGCGCCGTCGGGCTCGATACGATGACCACCCAGATCGAGGTGCATGGTCGCCGTATCGGCCTCGGCGCCCACCCGGTCGGTCTCGATCTGGAGCGCATTCGCCGGGCCCTGGCCGATCACCGGACGCCGGGGCGGCGCCAGGCGATCCGCAACGAGTTCGCCGGCAAGCGTCTGGTCATCTCCATCGAGCGCCTGGATTACACCAAGGGCACGCTGGAGAAAATTCGCGCCTTCGGCGATCTGCTGGCCACCTCGCCGGAACTCCGCGGCAAGGTGTCGCTGGTTGTCGTCTGCGTGCCGGCCGCCAAGGAAATGACCATTTACGACGAGCTGCAGGGCCAGATCGAGCAGGCGGTCGGCTCGGTCAATGGCCAGTTTAACGAAGTCGGCTGGTCGCCGATCCGCTTTTTCTTCCGTCCCCTGCCCTTCGAGGAGGTCGTCGCCTGGTACGCCGAGGCCGACATCTGCTGGATCACGCCGCTGCGCGACGGGCTGAATCTGGTCTGCAAGGAATACGTGGCCACCCAGGGCCAGGTCGACGGCGACGGCGTCCTGGTCTTGTCCGAATTCGCCGGTGCGGCTGCCGAGCTGCACGGTGCCGTGCTGACCAATCCGCACGACCCGGCCGATCTGCGCGAACGCCTGCGGCAGGCGCTGGACATGGAGCGCGGTGAGCGCGAGGCGCGATTGCGCGGCCTGTACGACATCGTCCAGCACAACGACATCGACCGCTGGGGGCGCGAGTTCCTCGAGGCGGTGGCGGCGGTGCCGGCGAGAGCGGTTTAGATTCCTACGGTCAACCGGAAAAAACGGCCAATTTCACAAGGCCGTCTGGCCATTGGGGCGCGGTGCGGTTGACTGCGCCGTACCCCGCCAGCATGAACTCTCGCTACAATGCGGAACGCCCGGGGCCGGTCGAGATTTCGCGGATCGGCCGGGCGGCCATTCCGTCAATCCGCCGAGCGTGTTTTCCATGAGCCGAATCTGCCCCCATTGCAACTATGCCCGCCAGCCCGCCGATGAGGCGCCCGACTGGCAGTGCCCGTCCTGCACCCGGGCCTACCTCAAGGCTGGCGCTTCCTTGCCGCCGGAAAGTCTGCGCCAGTATGGTCCGGCGACCGTCCCGACAAATCGCGGCGGCCTCGGCAAGTGGTTGCTGATTCTGCTCGTCCTGGGCGCTGCCTTCTGGTTCGGCCGGCCGCTCTGGCAACAACGCGGCCTCCCGGCCGGGCTGGCGGTTGCCTCCAGCGAACAGCCGGCCGTCGTGCTCTACGCGACGAGTTGGTGCGGCTACTGCAAGATGACCCGCGAGTTCTTTGCCAGCAACGGCATCCGCTACACCGAAGAAGACATCGAGCAAAGCTCGACGGCGCTCCAGCAACACCGCAAGCTGGGTGGCAACGGGGTGCCCCTCATCGTGGTCGGCGACGAGGTGGTCAAGGGCTGGAACGAGCAGGCCTTGCGCCAGTTGCTCGGGCCGTGGCTACGGAGCTGAGCGGCCGAGCGTAGCGACTTGCGGCGGCGCCGGCTCGGCCGGGCGCGGCTTGGCGCGCCGGGGAACGAGGTCGTCGTCGAGCAGGCGTTCGATGCGGAAAAACACCTCGTAGCGCGAGAAGGGCTTTTTCATGAAATCGTCGGCGCCGATCCGGGTTCCAAAGAATTGCTCCATCGCCTGTTCGTTGCCGCTCATCATGATGACCGGAAGGTCGCGCGTTGCCGGGTCGCGGCGGATGGCGCGCAGGGCGGCAAAGCCGTTGATGCCGGGCAGCATGATGTCGAGAAAGACCAGGTCAACCGTGTGCTCGTGCAACAGGGCCAGCCCGCTCTCGGCGTCGAGGGCTTCGAGCGTTTCGTAGCCGGCCGAGCGGAGAAACTTCTTGAGCACGGTGACGACGGTTTTGGAGTCGTCGATGATCAGCACGCGCGTGCCTTCGCGGGCGTTGATGCGCTCCTTGCTGCGCCGCTCGTTGATGGCCACCGGGCGGACCGCGACCGCTGGTGCGGACGTTGGCGCCGGCTGGGTGTCCGGCGGTTCGCGCCGGAACAAGGATAGGATTTTTTCGAGAATGCCCACGACAGCCCCCTGGTTCAATGCAATGCCTGGCGCCAGATATTTTTGTGGGCAGTTTCGCTGCCTGATTTTTTCTGGCTGCTTTCTTGCCGGCTATTCTAGAGCGCCGTATGCATTTGTTCTCACCTATTTGTGTGCATCGGGAAAATATTTTGCTTTTAGCCGAGGGCGCGGGTGACCACCTCGAGCACGTCGCGCGATAACCCGGCATGGTCGCGCAGGCGTTCGAGCGCCTGGCGGGCGTGAGCCTGACGAGTGCTGTCGAATTTTTTCCAGCGGTCGAAGCAGCGGGCCAGGCGCGAGGCGACTTGCGGGTTGCGGTCGTGCAGATCGAGGATGCGGTCGGCGATGAAGGCGTAGCCGCTGCCATCGGCGGCGTTGAAGCGGACGAGGTTGGCGCCGAAGGCGCGGATCAGCGAATAGACCTTGTTCGGGTTGCCGATGTCGAAAGCCGGGTGGGCGGTGAGGGCGGCGACGGTGGGCAGCGTGTCCCGGCGGCGGCTGGTCGATTGCGCCTGCAGCCATTTGTCGACGACCAGCGCTTCGTGCTGCCAGCGGGCATAAAAGGCATCGAGGGCGGCCTGGCGTTCGGCATGCTCGCCTTCGATGTTGGCGAGCACCGAGAGGGCGGCGAACTGGTCGGTCATGTTGTCGGCTTGCTCGAAATGCTGAACAGCCAGACGGCGGCTTTCCGCCGTGTCGAGTTCGGCCAGGTAGCCCAGGCAGAGGCTGCGCAGGGCGCGGCGGCCGGCCTGTTCGCTGCTCGGCGCGTAGGGGGCCTGCGGGGCGAGGGCGGCGTAGAGGCCGGAAAAATCGCCTTCGAGCTGTTCGGCCAGATGGCGGCGCAGGGCGTTGCGGGCGGCGTGCAGGGAATCGGGATCGACCACGGCCATGGCTTCGGCCAGCGTCGTTTCGCCGGGCAGGGTGAGCGCTTCGGCGACGAAGGCGGCACCGCGGGTGGCTTGGGTTTGCAGCAGGCGGCGGGCGGCGTCGACGAAGCTGGCCGGCCAGACGGGGGGCTGACCAGCAGCGATCGCCGTCGCGGCCTCGAGGATCAGGGTCGAGGCCAGGCGCTGACCGGCTTCCCAGGCGTTGAACGGGTCGCTTTCGTGGGCCAGGAGCAGGGTGAGCTGTTCCGGCGTGTAGTCGAAATCGAGGATGACCGGGGCCGAAAAGTCGCGCAGCAGCGAGGGGACGGGTTCTTCGCTCACCTCGTTGAAGACGAAGGATTGCGTCGTCGCCGTCATCTGCAGCAGGCGTTCGCTGCCCGGCAACAGCGTGCCGTCTTCGGCAAACAGGGCGACGCGGATGGGAATGAGGTAGGGCGCTTCGTCTGAAGCCCGTGCGTTGGTCTGCGTGCAGGTCAGCGTGTAGGTCTTGGTTTCGGCATCGAAAAAGCCGTCGACCGTGACATGCGGCGTGCCGGGCTGGTTGTACCAGCGCATGAATTGCGTGAAGTCGAATTCGCTGGCGGCGGCCATGGCGGCGACGAAATGAAGTATTCGTCCATGCCGGCGCGGAAGCCGTCGCGGCCGATCAGGGTCTGGATCATGCGGATGACTTCGGCGCCCTTTTCGTAGACCGTCGCGGTGTAGAAATTGTTGATCTCGACGAAGCTGGCCGGGCGGATCGGATGGGCCATCGGGCCGGCATCTTCGGGGAACTGGGCGGCGCGCAGGCCGCGCACTTCGCGGATGCGGGCGGTCTGGCGGTTGTGCAGGTCGGCACCGAATTCCTGATCACGGAAGACGGTCAGGCCTTCCTTGAGCGAGAGCTGGAACCAGTCGCGGCAGGTGACGCGGTTGCCGGTCCAGTTGTGGAAGTATTCGTGGGCGACGACGCGGTCGATGTTCTCGAAATCGACGTCGGTGGCGACATCGCTGCGCGCCAGCACGTACTTGGTGTTGAAAATGTTGAGGCCCTTGTTCTCCATGGCGCCCATGTTGAAATCGCCGACGGCGACGATCATGTAATGGTCGAGGTCGCATTCGAGGCCGAAGCGTTCCTCGTCCCATTTCATGGATTTCTGCAGCGCGGCCATGGCGTGCGGGCACTGGTCGAGCTTGCCCGGTTCGACGTAGATGGCGAGCTGGACGTCGCGGCCGGAGGCGGTCAGGAAGGTGTCGCGCAGCACGTCGAGCTTGCCGGCAACGACGGCGAACAGGTAGGCCGGTTTCTTGAACGGGTCGGCCCATTTGGCCCAGTGGCGGCCATCGGCTTCATCGCCGGCAGCAACCGGGTTGCCGTTGGCGAGCAGGACCGGGTAGGTCGCTTTGTCGGCGTGCAGCGTCACCGTGTAGGTGGACATGACGTCCGGGCGGTCGAGGAACCAGGTGATGCGGCGGAAGCCCTGCGCTTCGCACTGGGTGAAATAGCCATCGGCTGAACGGTACATGCCGGAGAGGCGGGTGTTCTTGTCGGGATCGATGCGGACGACGGTTTCCAGCGTGAAAGCGTCGGGCAGATCGGCGATGGTCAGCGTGCCGGCGGTTTCCGAAAATGGCACTTTTTTCCGGTTGACCGTGACACTCAGGGTTTTCAGCTCGTCGCCGTCGAGTACCAGCGGCTGGGCCGCCACGGCCGGGTTGCGACGCATGGCCAGGGTGGCGCTGACCGTGGTGCCGCCGGTTTCGATGGCGAAATCGAGATCGACGGTGTCGATCAGGTAGGCGGGAGCGGTGTAGTCCTTGAGATAGACGGTTTGGGGCGTATCGGTTTTCATTATTTGACGGGCGGCTGGGGAGACCGTCGATGATACGTCAAACCGGCGCCCACAGCCTGCCGGGCAAGCTGTGGGGCGCGTTCCGGCTAGTGGTCGCGGCCTTGTCCGCGACCGCGGCCGTCGTCGCGATCATGCTTGCGCTCGTTGCCCCGGTCCCGCCCGCGATGCTCGTCGCGGTAATCGCGGCGATCATCGCGACGGTAGTCATTCCGGTGGCTGTGCCGTTCCTGGTAGCGCGGGGCGTATTCGTGCTGGTACCAGTCGTCCTGCACGAAATAGACGCGCTCGCCGCAGGCGTGGTAGCGCTTGCAATGCTTGCGCCAGTCGCGGGCATGGCCGGGCGGCACGCGCAGATAGAGCGGCGGACGGCTGACCGGCACGCGCTGGATGACGACCGGCTCGGGAAAGAGCAGGGGCGGCGGCGGGAAGCCGCCAATGTCGATCCGGCCGTAGAAGCCGGGTTGGCCGATGCTGACCGACACCTGCGCAGAGGCAGGGGTGCTGAGGGTGGCGGCGGCGATGGCCGCGGCAATCAGAAAACGTTTCATGCGTGGTTTCCTCCTGTGGTGGTTCCAGAGTAACGCCGCTTGACGGGGATTGATGACAGCCCGGTTGAAACAATTTGTAAGGCGGCAGGGCGGCGGATTAGCGCCGCTGCCAGACCTGCCAGCGCTCGCGCCCGGAAAAGACCGGAATCGAGTCGTCGACCGCAGCATCCTCGGTTCGTTCGAAATGCGCGCCGAGCAGGGCCTCGAGTTCGGCCGGCAGAATGCCGAAGGGCGGGCCTTTCGGCTGTTCGCAGAGGAAAAAGAAACCGGCCAGCCGGCCGCCGGACGGCAGCAGTTCGGCGACGTGCCGCGCCCAGTCGGCCCACAGCTTGCGCGGCAGGGCGCAGAGAAAGGCGCGTTCGTAAATCAGGTCGACCGGGCGGGCCGGCACAAAGGTGAAGAAATCGGCGCAGACGAGATCGACCGCCGCGCCGTCCAGAATCTTGCGCGCCGTTTCGATCGCCACCGGCGAAAAATCGAGCGCCGTCACCGGCCAGCCAAGGTCGGCCAGGTGGGTCGCCTCCCAGGCGCTGCCGCAACCGGGGATCAGCGTGTCGAGGGGCGCCGGCTGGCGGGCGACGAAGTCGGCAAAGGCGGCCGGCACCTTGCCGGCATCCCAGGGCGTGACGCCTTCGCCGAAGCGTTTGCACCAGAAATCGGGGTGCTCCGGGCGTTGATCGGGGGCTTTGATCTGGGTCGGGGAGGTCGGCTGGTCGCTCATGTTAAGATTGCCGCCTTCGAAATCCTTGCTGCGTGCCGCTTCATGACTGCTCCTTCCAAGATAATCATCGCTTCCCGCGAATCCCGCCTCGCCATGTGGCAGGCCGTGCATGTCCAGGGCCG
>PHCH01000045.1 GCA_002840785.1 Betaproteobacteria bacterium HGW-Betaproteobacteria-4
CCTACGCGATGATGAATCTTCCCACCCGCGAACAGGCCGGTGTCCTGATCGTTTCCGTCAGCGGACGCATAGACCACACGACCAGCGAAGAGTTCTCGACAGCACTCGACCCCCTGCTCGAAACCTGTGCCCAAGGGCATCCCCCGGTCCTGCTCGATTTTGCCGGGGTTGATTACATCAGTAGCGCCGGCCTGCGCGTCCTCATGATGGCCTCGCGTCGCGCCAAGGCACAACAAGGTGCTTTCGCGATAGCCGCCCTGCAGCCGCTGGTCCAGGAGGTGTTCGCCATCAGCCGCTTCAACCTGATCGTGCCGTGCTACGCCAGCGTCGATAGCGCCTGCAAGGTGCTCGGCTCATGAATCAGGTCGTGTTCTGGGGAACGCGCGGTTCGCTGCCGGTTTCGCTGACCCACCGCGACATCCGGGAAAGAATCATCGCCGCCCTGACCGCGGCCAACGGCAAGAATTTCAAGACCCGGGCGGCCCTCGATGACTTCGTCGACAAACTGCCCTTTTCCGTGGCTGGCACCTTCGGCGGCAATTCCTCGTGCGTCGAGATCGTCGGTGACAGCAACGACCATTTCATCTGCGACATGGGCAGCGGCGCCCGGCCGCTCGGCCAGGCCAAGATCGCCCGCTTCGGCGTCCCCAATCCGCAGACCTACCACATCTTCATCTCCCATCTGCACTGGGATCACCTCATGGGCTTCCCGTATTTCGCGCCCATGTACATCTCGGGCAACCGCATCGTCGTCCATGGCTGCCACGCCGACCTCGAACAGGCTGTCCGCCTGCAGATGCAGTCACCCAGCTTTCCCGTCGATTACGCCCAGGCCGGGGCCAGGATCGAATTCGACGTGATGACACCCGACCAGCCGCGGTACGTCTCGGGCATCAACGTAACGCCGAAGAAACAGCGGCACACCGGCGACTCCTACGGCTATCGCTTCGAAAGCCTGGACAAGACGGTCGTCTATTCCACCGACTCCGAACACCAACTGGAAAACCCGGACGAACACGCCGAATTCAGCCAGTTCTTCCGCAAGGCCGATCTCGTCATCTTCGATGCCATGTACTCGCTGGCCGAAGCGGTATCGGTCAAGGCCGACTGGGGCCACTCCAGCAACATCGTCGGCGTCGAGCTCTGTCAGGCGGCGGCCGTCAAGCGGCTGGCGCTGTTTCACCACGAGCCGGTGCATGACGACCTACGACGGCCTGACCATCGCCCTGTGAGGCCTTTCGCCGGCCTGCTCCTTGCTGCGATCCGTGCCGGGCGCGGCCGGGCGCTCCCCCTGCTGGTCCTGGTCGTTGGCCTGCTGACACTCGGCGAAATTGAGCGCACGCCACTGCTCAACGTCCGCGAAGCCCTGTTCGACCAGTACCAGCGGCAGATGCCAAGAGCACGCACCAGCGAGCCGGTTATCGTCGTCGGCATCGACAGCCAGAGCCTCGTCAAGCACGGCCAGTGGCCGTGGTCGCGCGATCTGGTTGCCCGGCTCGTGCGCAAGATCCAGGCCGGTCAGCCGCTGGCGCTGGGCATCGACATCGTGTTTGCCGAACGTGATCGCTATAGCCCCGAGGTACTCTCGGCGCGATTCCCCGACCTGTCACCGGATGCGCTGGCCACGCTGCCCGACCCCGACCGGGAACTGGCCGCCGCCCTCAACGGCCACCCCACCGCCCTGGCCGTCATCGGCCTGAGCACGCCCCTGCCCGGCTCGACCCAGCCGGCGCGACCGCTACCGGAATTCAGCCCGGCCAACGACCTGGAAGCGCACCTGCCGCGATACCTCGGGGCGCTGGCCAGTCGACCGCTCATCGAAAAATCGGCCGCCGGTGAAGGGCTGATCAACGCCAGTCCGGCAAAACTGGAAACCGGTTCGGAACGCGGCGTGCTGCGCCGCGTGCCAACCGTTGGCACCATAAACCAACTGCCCTTTCTGTCGCTGCCACTCGAAATGGTCCGCCTGGCGCTCGGTGGCGGCGAAGTCGTGCCCGAAAGCGGGGCGCAGGGCATGACGGCGATCCGCATCGGCGACTATCGGCTGCCCACCCAGGCCAATGGGGAAGTCCTGCTCCATTTCGGGCGGGCCAGTTCGAACTACTATCTGTCGGCAGCCGATGTCCTGGCCGGGGTGCATCCGCCCGAAATTTTCAACGCCCGTTTCGTCATCATCGGTTTCAACAGCACCGGCCTGCAGGACCGCATCGTCACCCCGCTCGGTGAAAGCCTGCCCGGCATCGATATCCACGCCCAGGTCATCGAAAGCCTGCTCGACGGTCATGCGCTGCAGCGCCCTGACTGGATGGCGCTGGCTGAAAAATCAACGCTGCTGCTGGGCGGCCTGCTCCTCATTGCGACCATACCGGTCCTCCGGCCGCGCTATGCCGTGCTCAGCTTTTCCGTCCTCAGCCTGCACCTGCTCGTCGGCGGCACCCTCGCCTTTTATGCTGGCCAGTGGTTGTTCGATGGCGCCTCCCAGGTGCTCCTGCTGGCGCCCGTCTTCATCCTGCTCCTTGGCAATACGCTGATTGCCGCCGACAGCCGGCGGCGCAAAGCCGAATCCCAGCTGCAGCGCAGCCGCGAAGAGGCGGCCCGGGTGGCCGGCGAACTCGACGCTGCCCGGCGCATCCAGATGGGGCTGCTGCCTGACCCGAGAAAGATATTTGCCGATGAAACGCGGTTTTCCATCGCCGCCCTCCTGGAACCGGCACAAGCCGTTGGCGGCGATTACTACGACTGCTTCCTGCTCGACGAACAACGACTTTGCCTGGCCATTGGCGACGTTTCGGGCAAGGGCGTGCCGGCCAGCCTGTTCATGGCCATCTCGAAAACACTGACCGGGACGCTGACGCGAAGACAGGGCGATCTCGGCCTGGCCGTGCGCGAAATCGAGCAGGAACTGAATCGGGAAAATGCCGAGAGCCTTTTCGTTACCGCCTTCATCGCCGTGCTCGATCTGGCGTCGGGCGATCTGGAATATGTTTGCGCCGGTCACGACGCGCCGATGCTCGAACGTGACGGCCAGCTCTCGCAGATCGATACGAGCAATCGCGGTGGCCCGCCCCTGTGCGCTGCGGGTGATTTTCCCTACCTTGCCGAGCGGATTCGATTGCAGCCGGGCGACCGCCTTTGTCTGTTCACCGATGGCGTTACCGAAGCCAGCAACGGCACGGCGCTGTTCGGCCTGGCGCGCCTGCAGGCGGCCATTCAGGCCCTGACACAGAGCGGCCTGGAAACGGCCGCGACCGCGCTACGCGATACCGTGCGCCAGTTCGAAGCCGGTCATCCGCCGGCCGATGACCTGACCTTGCTGCTCATGCAGTGGTACGGTCCACTCAGCGAACGCTGATTTCGACGCGGCGGTTTTTCGGCTCGTCGACTTCGTCGGCGGTCAGCACCAGCGGATCGCGCTCGCCGCGACCGACGGCTTCCATTTTGTCGGCCTGGACGCCGGCCTCGATCAACTGGTCACGCAGGCCTTCGGCCCGGACTTTCGACAGTTGGTCGTTGGACTCGATGCCACCGACCCGGTCGGTATGGCCGATGACCATGACTTCGGAAGCCGGACGTTCGGCGATTTCCTTGCGCAGCTTAGCCAGCGCCAGCTGCGACTCCGGGGTCAGGACATTGCCGCCGGATTCGAAATACAGCACGTAGGTGCTCGGCCGGGGCGGCTGCGCGGACAGCGCCTGGGCGAAGCGCTCGCGCACCTCTTCCGGCGTGGACTGATAAGGGGTATTGCTGCTCAGACTGCGTTTCACGGCGGCATAGGGCTGGCTCAGCACCACCTCGCCGGAGGCGTCGCGCACGACCACCGAACTGGCGCGCCCGTCGGCCGAAGGGAGCAGGACGACACGTTCGCTGGCGCAGCCGCCAAGCGTCAGGAGCGCCGCGAGCGCCAGGGAAAACTTGAAATCATTCATCGCCAGCCCCCTCGACTTCAATGACGAACTCGGTTCCGCGCACCCCGAGGACCGAGGTCGGCGTGTGGAAATCGACCGACTCGGGCGTTCGCTTGGCGATCTTGCCCGAGGCCACGGAGAGCGTTCCCTGGCGGACGCGAATGGACATGTTGCCGTCCTGCGTGGTGTTGTCGAATGCAAATTTCTCGATGACGATCAGCGAATTCGGCCCGGCCGACAACAGCGTGTTGTCGCGCAAGGTGACGCCGACCGACGCATCGGCGCCGGTACGGACGCGGTCGGCGACTTCGATGAGGCTGCCGACGGCGGCCGGCAATTTCTTGCCGTTGCGTTCGATGCTGACCTGGCCCTTGGCGATCTTGACCATGCCGGCCGCCTCGGCGGCAAAGGCGGAGGGGCCGCTCGACAAGGCAAGCAGCGCGCAAAGCGCAATCCGATGTGCTTTAATCATGGCGAAAACCTTGAAGATTCGATGACTGCACATTCTACGGACATTTTTGTCAGCGCGCGCTATGCCGAGCTTCCCGGGCTGCTGGCCAGCGTGGCTGAACAGGCGGCGGGCCTGGGCGTTGCCGCCGACGATTCACTGCGCCTGCAACTGGTCGTCGAAGAGCTGTTCATCAACACCATCAGCCACGGCCACCGCGGCGACAGCGAAGGTCGGGTCAGCCTCACCCTTGGCCGCAAGAATGGCGGCCTGACCCTGCGCTATGAAGACGATGCGCCGCCTTTCGACAATTCCGAAATTGGGCAAAATTTCCGGTCGACCGTAGCAGTCGGCGGTCAGGGCCTTGAACTCATCCACGGCATGAGCAAGGCCGTTCGCTACGAGCGGAACGGCCAGCGAAACATCACCGAAATCGAGTTTTAGGCACCATTGCGCAAGGCCAGCAAGGGCGGCGTGGCAATCAACTGACGAACCGCCAGCCAGCCGATGGTCACCGCCAGCAAACCGCCACCCAGCGTAGCCAGCACCGGCAACCAAAGATCGAAACTCAGATCGAGCTGAAAAGCCTGCTGGCCGACGATGCGGCCGAGCAGCATGGCCCCGATGGCCGCCATCAGACCAGCGACGCTGCCGATGACGCCCAACTCGACCAGCATGGCCAGGCGCAGTTGGGCCCGCTGGGCGCCCAGCGAGCGCATCACGGCCAGTTCGTAGCGGCGCTCGTCGAAGCTCGTCAGCAGCGCCGAGTAAAGCACGATGCCGCCAGCCAGCAAGGCGAACACGAAGACGAACTGGATCGCCCCGGCCACCTGGCCGATAACCGACTGCAACTGCCCCAGGATGGCGCCGACATCGATCATGGTCAGCCCGGGAAAGCGGCGGACCAGTTCGGAAGCCGCCTCGGCCCGTTCAGCCGGCAGATGGAAACTCGTGATGTAGCTGGCCGGGGCGTCCTCGATGACACCGGGCGGCGTCAGCACGAAGAAATTGACGCGCATCGAATCCCAGGACAGCTTGCGCAGGCTGCTCGTTTTCACCCGCTTTTCGACACCGGCCACCATGAAGACCAGTTCGTCGCCCTGGCGAATGCCCAAGGTGTTGGCCAAGCCCTCCTCGACCGAGGCCAGGCCTTGCCCGGCTTCGTCCGGGGCAAACCAGCGGCCGGCCGTGACCCGGTTGCCGACCGGCAGATCGCCGCGCCACGACAGGTTGAATTCGCGTTCGATCAGGCGCTGGGCGCGTTCGTCCTCGGGAAAGCTGGCCGGGCTGACCTCCTTGCCGGCAATCCGCACCAGGCGGCCGCGGATCATCGGCAGTAATTCCGCCTCGATGCCGCTGGCGCGCAGCAGGGCGGCCACCGGCTCGCGCTGCTCGGGCTGGATGTTGATGACAAAACGGTTGGGCGCATCGGCCGGCACGGATTTCTGCCAGGCATCGAGCAACTCGGCCCGGATCACGGTGAGCAGCAGCATGGCCATGAGGCCGATGGCCAGCGCGACGATCTGCACGGCGCTCGAGGCGGCATGGCGGGTCAGGCTGGCCAGCCCCTGGCGCCAGCCAAAACCGGCCCCGCCGCGCAACCGGGCGATGGCCGCGATGACCAGCCGGGCAACTATCCAGAACCCGCCCAGGGCAGCGACGAAACCACCGACGGCGTAGGCGCCGAGCCGGACATCGCCGGCAACGCCGATGATCAGCCCGGCGAGCAGGACCAGGCCGATCCCGTAGGCACCGAGCGACGACGCCCGCGCCGGTCCCAGTTCACGCCGCAGCACACGCAGGGTTGGCACGCTGGCCAGTTGCAGGAGCGGCGGAAAAGCGAAGCCGAAGAGCAGTACACCGGCTACGGCCAGCCCGCCGGCCAGCGGCAACCAGCCGGGGGCCGGCAATTCGAGCACCAGCAGGGCGGACAACCAGTGAATGAGCACGAAATGGGCGGAAAAGCCGATGATGCTGCCAACGACGGCGGCCAGCCCGGCCAGCCACAGGAAAAGCCAGCCATGCAGGCGGAGCAGCCCGCCCTGGGTCATGCCCAGGCAACGCATGACGGCGCAGGCATCGAGGTGACGCTGCATGTAGCGGCGTGCCGCCATGGCGGCGGCAACGGCGGCCAATACGACGGTCAACACCGTGGAAAGGCCCAAAAAGCGCTCGGCCCGATCCAGTGCGCCGCGGATTTCGGGCCGGGCATTACGCGCGTCTTCGAGCCGCTCACCACGCTCCAGACGCGGCGCCAGCCAGGCCTGAAAGCCGGCCACCGCCCTCGCCTCGCCCGCCGCCAGCAGGCGGTAGCGGACACGCGCCCCGGGCTGGATCAAGCCGGTGCCCGGTATGTCGTCGAGATGCATCATGAGGCGGGGCGCCAGGCTGAAGAAATTGACGCCGCGATCCGGCTCGCGGGTCAGGATGGCGGCCACCTGCAACGTTTTGGCGCCGACCGTCACCGATCCGCCCGGGGCCACCTGCAGCGCTGACGACAGTCGTTCGTCGAGCCACACCGAGCCCGGTGCCGGGCCGCCGGCGGCGGGCAGACTTGCCCGGCCGTCCGGCGTGCTGATTTCAACCCGGCCGCGCAGCGGGTAGCCCGGGCTGACGGCCTTGATGTCGGCCAGTTGAGCCTGTTCGGGGCCGATGACCATGCTCGGAAAAACCAGGGTTTCGGCCTGTTTGAGGCCACGCCGGCCGGCCTCGGCGGTGTAGCTGGCCGGCAAGGCATGATCGGCGATGAGAATGAGGTCGCCGCCCATCATCTGTTGCGCTTCGCGCTCCAGCCCCAGACGCACCCGGTCAGCGAAGAAGCCGACCGCCGTGACGGCGGCGACGGCGATGGCCAGCGCCGCAAAGAGCAGGCGCAATTCGCCCGAGCGCAGCTCGCGGCCGAGGGTGCGCCAGGCGTGCCCGGCGATCACGGCTGTGGCGACCAGCGGGCGCGAAACTCCGGGGCCGGCACGGCCTTGCCATGCAGATGGCCTTGCAGTTGCTCGCAGCCGAGGCCGGCCAGGAATTCGGATTGCGCGATGGTTTCGACGCCTTCGGCGACGACTTCGAAATCAAGGCTGCGCGCCAGTTCCATGACCGTGCGGATGATCGCCTCGTCGCCCGAATTCTTGCCGATGCCGTCGATAAAGGACTTGTCGATTTTCAATTGCTGAACCGGCAGCATCTTGAGATAGCTCAGCGACGAGTAACCCGTGCCGAAATCGTCGAGCGCCAGGCTGATGCCGAGGTCGCGCAGGCGTTCGAGCAAGGTGAACGAATCGGCCACGGCCATCACCACCGATTCGGTCAGTTCCAGCTTGAGGCTGGTCGCATCCATCCCGGTATCGTCGAGGATCCGGCTCAGGACATCGATGAACTCGGGGCGCTCCAGCTGTTTGACGGACAGATTGACCGAAACTTGCGGCAGGTCGAATCCGCTGTCGCGCCATTGCATGAACTGCCGGCAGGTTTCGCGCAGCACCCAGTTGCCGAGCCCGACGATGAGCCCGGAATCTTCGGCCAGCGGAATGAAGCGGGTCGGCATGACGAGGCCGAGCTCCGGGCTGTTCCAGCGGACCAGGGCTTCGGCACCGACCAGGCGGCCGCTGCTGGTTTCGACCTGGGGCTGTAGATGCACGGAAAGTTCGCCGTTGTCGAGCGCGCGGCGCAGCAGGTTTTCCATGCGGATGCGCTCCTGCGCGTCGCGCGTCATTTCCGGCGTATAGAAATGGAAATTGCCGCGCCCCAGCGCCTTGGCCCGATACATCGCCGTATCGGCGTTGCGCATGAGGTCGACCACGCTGTCGCCATCGCCGGGGGACAGGCTGATGCCGACCGAGGCGCTCAGGAAGAGCTCGTGATCGCCGAGCACGAAGGGCGTCTCGAAGGCGGCAATGATCTCGCCGGCCAGGGTCTCGACATCGCCCTCGGCGCGCACGCCTTCCATGAGACAGATGAATTCGTCGCCGCCCAGCCGGGCCAGCATGTCGATCAGGCGGACATGTTCGGACAGTCGCGCCGCGACGGAAATCAGCAATTCGTCGCCAACGCCGTGCCCGAGCGAGTCATTGACCTGCTTGAACTGGTCGAGATCGATGAACAGCACGGCCAGCCGCTCGCCGCGCCGGGCCGATTCGCGCAGGCTTTCGTCGAGCCGCTCGATGAAGCTGCGGCGGTTCGACAGCCCGGTCAGCGGGTCGTGATAGGCGAGATAGTTGAGTTTGCTCTGGGCCTGTCGGCGTTCGACGATTTCGCCCTCGAGCTGCGTATTGGTCCGCTTGAGTTCGTCGGTGCGCGCCGCGACCTGGATTTCCAGCGTATCGCGCGCCGCCGCGATGCGCCCCTCCTGATCTTCGAGTATGCCCTGGGCACGGCGGACGACGAGGAACTGCATGAGATAGAGCGCGGCAAAGACCAGGGCGACGCCGCCGGTAACCAGCCACATGTTGCGCTGCAACTGGGCGACGAAGGGCGTGACGTTCTGGTACAGCTCGAAGACGCCTTCGACCGACTGATCATGGCCGCGGATGGGGATGTAGCTGGCCAGAACATCGACCTCGGCGCGCGACCCCTCGTGGCCGTCGATGCTGTTCCGGTGCGTCAGGCTGCTGATCAATGCGCCGCTGATGGCCGAGCG
Organism: Betaproteobacteria bacterium HGW-Betaproteobacteria-4; assembly: GCA_002840785.1. Taxonomy (GTDB): domain Bacteria; phylum Pseudomonadota; class Gammaproteobacteria; order Burkholderiales; family Rhodocyclaceae; genus Azonexus. Next base: position 8,990 of record PHCH01000045.1, read on the forward strand.
AAAACCCGGATTGTCGAGACGGCTCTCGCCGATCTGGCTTGAATCGGTGGAAAAAATGGTGCTGCCCAGGCGGTTGTAGATCTTTACCCGGGTGATGTCGGTGTCCTGCATCAGTTCGAGCACCCGGGCCTGAAGGCGACGCGCCTTCTCCGACTGGCGGAGATAGTCGGCATCCCGGCCGACCGAGTCGCTCATCAGGGCCTCGATGGAATCGCGCAGGGAATTCTGGACCACCTGCGCCATGGCGAGATTGCGGCCCTCGGCCAGATCCTGCATCTGCTGCAGCGAAAGCTTCTGGTAGAGCGGCCCGAGAACCCCGGCCGCGAGCACGATGAGGATGAAACTGACCGTCGAGAAATAGCGCGAAAGATTGAACATGGTGGCCGGAAGGGTTATGCAGGCAGCTTATTCCAACTCGCGGATGCGCGCCACCGCCTCCTCGACGCGTTTGACAGCGATGACCTGCATGCCGGCAATGGCCTGTTTTGGCCGGTTCGCCTCGGGGATCAGGGCGCGGGTGAAACCGAGCTTGGCGGCCTCTTTCAAGCGCTCCTGGCCGCGCGGTGCCGGGCGGATTTCACCGGCCAGGCCAACTTCACCAAACACAATAAGTTTAGACGGCAACGGTTTGTTTTTTAACGATGATGTAATCGACAGCAACACCGCCAGGTCAGCCGCCGGCTCGGTGATCTTGACGCCACCGACGGCATTGACGAAGACATCCTGGTCAAAGCAGACGACGCCGGCATGACGGTGCAAGACCGCCAGCAGCATGGCCAGCCGTTGCGGATCGAGGCCGACCGTCAGCCGCCGCGGGTTGCCATGCGCGGTATCGACCAGCGCCTGGATTTCGACGAGCAGCGGCCGCGTGCCCTCCTGCGTCACCATCACGCAGGAGCCGGGCACGTCCTGGCCGTGCTGCGAAAGAAAGAGCGCCGAGGGGTTGCTGACGCCCTTGAGACCGGTTTCTGTCATGGCAAAGACGCCGAGTTCATTGACTGCGCCGAAACGATTCTTGACGGCGCGCACCAGGCGGAAACTCGAATGCGTGTCGCCCTCGAAATAAAGCACGGTGTCCACGATGTGTTCGAGCACGCGCGGCCCGGCCAGGGCGCCCTCCTTCGTCACGTGACCAACCAGGATGACCGTGATGCCGGCCTGCTTGGCCAGCCGGGTCAGTTGCGCCGCGCATTCGCGGACCTGGGCGACCGAGCCGGGGGCGCTCGACAGTTGGTCGGACCACAGCGTCTGGATCGAGTCGATGACCGCGACGACCGGCTTTTCGGCCTGCAGCGTGGCCAGGATGCGTTCGAGGTTGATCTCGGCCATCAGTTGCAGACGGCGGGTGTCGAGGCCGAGGCGGCGGGCGCGCAGGGCCACCTGTTCGCCGGATTCCTCGCCGCTGACGTAGAGCACCTTGTTGTCGAGCGAGAGGTGAGCCAAAGCTTGCAGAAGCAGCGTGCTTTTGCCGATGCCGGGGTCGCCGCCGATCAGCACGACGGCGCCGTTAACCAGGCCACCGCCGAGCGCCCGGTCGAATTCGCCGATGCCGGTGGCGATGCGCTCGACTTCGCGCGCTTCGATTTCGGAGAGGTTTTGCAGCCTGGCGGCCGGCGCCAGCGACTCGAAACGGCTGTTGGTCGGCGCCTTTTCGGCAACGGTTTCAACCAGCGTGTTCCATTCGTTGCAACCCGGACACTGCCCCTGCCATTTCGGGCTGGTCGCGCCGCATTCGGTACAGCTATAAATTGTTTTGATTTTGGCCATTATTTCCGGTTGACCGTAGGATTCTCGTCCGTGCTGACCGGGACGCGGGGCGCCAGGGCGCAAAACAGTTCGTAGGCGATGGTACCGGCGGCGCTGGCCACCTCGTCGGCCGGCACGCTGCCGGCGAGGCCTTCGCCCCACAGCGTGACCGGGGCGCCGATGCCGGCCTCGGGAATATCGGTCAGGTCGCAGGCCAGCATGTCCATCGAGACGCGGCCGACCGTTTTCGTGCGCCGCCCCATGACGGCAATCGGCGTGCCGCTAGGCGCGTGGCGCGGGTAGCCGTCGGCGTAACCGCAGGCGACGACGCCGACGCGCATCGGCTTGTCGGCCGTGAAAGTGCCGCCGTAACCGACGCGGTCGCCGGCCACCAGATCCTGCACGCCGATGATGGCGCTCTCCAGCGTCATGACCGGTTTCAAGCCGAGCGACTCGGCGCTCTGTTCGGCAAACGGGCTGGCGCCGTAGAGCATGATGCCCGGCCGCACCCAGTCGCCATGCGTTTGCGGGTGATGGAGGATGGCCGCCGAGTTGGCGAGACAGACCGGGCCGGACCAGTCGCCGGCCATTCCTTGAAAGCGCGCCAGTTGCTCGCCAACCCCGCGCTCGCCGTCGGCTTCGGCGAAATGGGTCATCAGCGTGACGTCAAGCTGTGGCAGTTGCTGCAGGATCGCCCAGGCTTTGGCCAGCGTTTCCGGCGTGAAACCGAGCCGGTTCATGCCGGTGTTGAGCTTGAGGTAGAGCGCAACGGGCGCCGTGAATTGGCCGTTGCGCACGAGCAACTCGAGCTGCTCCAGACAATGGACGACGCAGGTCAGCCGATGTTCGATGACGGCCCGCACATCGCGCGCGCTGAACACGCCTTCGAGGAGCAGGATCGGTTGTGTCACGCCAGCTTCGCGCAGGGCGACGGCGTTTTCGGCCTCGAGCAGGGCAAAGCCGTCGGCTTCACCGCACAGCGCTTCGACGGCACGCCACTGGCCGTGGCCGTAGGCGTTGGCCTTGACGACGGCCCAGGCCCTGGCTTGTGGGGCATGGCGCTTGGCCAGACGATAGTTATGAAGAATCGCCGTCGGCGCAATGCGCGCACGAATGGGACGCGAGCTTGTCATGAAGCCATTTCTTTCAGTTTGGATCGGGTGAATTCGATGAAGGTGGCGGTCAGCCGGGACTGGAAACGATCTTTCTGGAAGACCAGGTAGAGGCTGCGCTTGAGCGGCGGCTTGAGCGGGATGGCGACCAGTTCGCCGAGCTGGATTTCCTTGTCGATGACCGAGCGGGGCACGATGGCAAAGCCGAGGCCGGTGGACACGACGCCTTTCAGGGCCTCCGGGCTGCCCAGCTCCATCTGCGTCTTGAGGCTGGCCGGGGGAATCTGGTGCTCGAGGAAATAGGCGTCGATGATTTCCCGGGTTCCCGAGCCCGGCTCGCGTGAGATGTATTCGTGCTCGGCCAGCACCCTGGGCGTCACCGAATTCATGCCGGCCAGCGGATAGTCGGGCGCGCAGGTAACCTGCAACTCGTCTTCGCGGCAGATCTGGCTGCTCAGTCCGGACAGCTTGGCCGGCACTTCGATGAGACCGACATCGAGCGTGTGCTCGGCGACGCGGCTCTCGATGCTTTCCGAATTGGCGACGATGAGGCGGGCGCGCACCTGCGGATAGGCTGCGTTGAACTCGCCGAGCACGCGCGGCAGCATGAATTCGGCGATGGTCGTGCTGGCGCCGACGAGCAGCGGCCCGCGCATTTCGCCGGTCATTTCGGCCAGGCGGGTATCCATTTCATCGGACAGGGCGAGGATTCTTTCGGCGTAGGAGAGCACCAGGTCGCCGGCCGGCGTCAGCGAAATGCTGCCGTGCCGACGCTCGAACAGGCGCGTGCCGTACTGCTCTTCGAGTTGCTTGATCTGGAAGGTGACGGCCGGCTGCGTCATGAACAAGGCGTCGGCCGCCCGCGTGAAGCTCAGATGTTTTGCGACGGCATGAAAGACCTGCAAGCGCCGGTCAGCCATGTTTTCTCTCCTGAATGGGTGCGGCCGATATTCAATCACATTCCGCCCGGCTTCCGGCGGCCAATTCGATTTTGGGCGAAATTTCCGGTTGACCGTAGGGATCGGCGCCGCGCCGCAGATTCACCGTCATCACAGCGCAACACGCGCCATCCAGAGTCGAATATTCGCCCCGAGAACCACGCAACCATGCACAACTGCCACGCCCGCGCAAGCCTTGCGCCGAATCGTCAGCGTGGTATAAACCTCGCCCAAAGTCATATAAGAGACAACTATTTCGTGCCGTTCGGCTTCTACATCATCATGGCTGCGCAGTTTTTTTCAGCGCTGGCCGACAACGCCCTGCTCATTGCCGCCATCGCCGCCCTGCGCGAGATGCAGGCGCCGGCTGAATACGAACCGCTGCTCAAGACCTTCTTCACCGTTTCCTACGTAGTCCTCGCCGCCTTCGTCGGCGCCTTCGCCGACTCGATGCCCAAGGGCCGGGTCATGCTGATCAGCAACGGCATCAAGATCATCGGCTGCAGCATGATGTTCTTCGGCGCCCATCCGCTGCTCGCCTACGCCGTCGTCGGCCTCGGCGCCGCCGCCTACTCGCCGGCCAAGTACGGCATCCTGACCGAATACCTGCCGCACCGCCTGCTCGTCGTCGCCAACGGCTGGATCGAAGGCCTGACCGTCGGCGCCATCATCCTCGGCGTCGTCATCGGCGGCACCCTGATCCGCCCGGACACCGGCGTCGACAGCATCGGTGAAATGGCCCTCTCGGTCGTCGCCGTGCTCTACATCCTCGCTGCCGTCTTCAATCTGTACATTCCCGACACCGGCGTCGATCACAAGGCACTCAAGAAAAATCCGATCTTCCTGATCCACGAATTCAATCACTGCCTGACCCTGCTCTGGCGCGACCGGCTCGGCCAGATTTCACTGGCCGTCACCACGCTTTTCTGGGGTGCCGGCGCAACGCTGCAATTCATCGTCATCAAATGGTCGGAAACCGCGCTTGGCCTCGGTCTGTCGAAAGCTTCGATGCTCCAGGGCGTGGTCGCCGTCGGCGTCGCGGTCGGCGCCATCATGGCCGCCAAGTTCATCACCCTGCGCAAGTCGGTGCGGGTCATCCCGCTCGGCATCGCCATGGGCCTCATCGTGCTGGTCATGAACTTCGTGCATGAATTGTGGCTGGCCGTGCCGCTGCTCATCCTGATCGGCGGCCTGTCCGGCTTCTTCGTCGTGCCAATGAATGCCCTGCTCCAGCACCGCGGCCACATCCTGATGGGCGCCGGCCACTCGATCGCCGTGCAGAACTTCAACGAAAACATCTCCATCCTGATCATGACCGGTCTGTACTACGTGATGGTCAAGATGGATCTGTCGATCTACTGGGTCGTCACCCTGTTCGGGCTGTTCGTCAGCGGCCTGATGTACCTGATCCGCCAGCGCCACATCGAGAACCAGAAGCAGCAGGACGACGTCCAGCATCTGGACGATTCGCCGTTCCACTGAGACCGGCGGCCGGCATTCCCACGGTCAACCGGGGAAAACGGCCAAAAATGAAATCCGGTGTAGCCGCCTAGAACGGCAGTTCGGGCGCCGCCGCTTCGCGCAGCAAACGGCGGGCGAAGAGCAGGTCTTCCCAGGCCTTCGCCTTGTCCGGCAAATTGCGCAGCAGATAGGCCGGGTGATAGGTCACCACCAGCGGAATCCCCGCGTACTCATAACGCTTGCCGCGCAGCGAGGCCAGCGACTTGTCGTCGTGCAGCACGGCATGGACGGCGGCCTTGCCGAGCAGGACAATGATCTTCGGCTTGAGCAGCGCGATCTGCCGTTCCAGATACGGCCAGCAGGCGGCCATTTCGGCCGCTTCCGGCGTCCGGTTGCCGGGTGGCCGGCATTTCACCGCGTTGGCGATATACACCCGGTTGCCGCGCGCGATATCGAGCGAAGCGAGCATGGCGTCGAGCAGCTTGCCGGCCTGACCGACAAAAGGTTCGCCCTTGACGTCCTCCTCGGCGCCCGGCCCTTCGCCGATGAACAGCCAGTCCGGATTAAGATCGCCAACGCCGAGCACGGCCTGTTTGCGTTGCTCGCACAGCGGGCAGGCGCGGCATTCGGCGACCTGCTTGGCCAGTTCCGGCCAGTTCAGATGATCGACCGGCGACATCGGCCGCAACGCAACAGCCGGCGTCGGCCTGGCAACCGGGGCGGGTTCGGGAACGATGTCCGGCGCCTGTTCCGCTGCCGGCGCACGGGTTTCCGGTTCGGCCGCAGCCTCGCGAACTTCAACTGCCGGCTCGCTATCGCGCAACACCCAGATCGGCGTAATGCCCATCTCGACCAGCATCTGCTCGCGGCTCAAACTCATGCCAATTCCTTGTCAAAAACCAGCGCATCCTCGCGCCCGATCACCGCCGGATAATAGCCTTTGCGCAGGCCGATCTGCTGAAATCCGAAATGGCGATAAAGCTCAACGGCCCGCTCGTTGGACGGCCGGACTTCAAGAAACAGTTTGCTGGCGCCACCGAGCCGGGCGCACTCCATGGCATGGCGCAGCATCCGCGCCCCGTAGCCCTGCCCCTGGTAACGCTTGCAGATGCCGATGGTCAGCAGATGCGCTTCGTCGATGACGCGCATGACCACCGAAAAACCGATCAACTCGCCGCCGAGGCGCAGCACCCAGACGCTGTAGCCGGCGGTCAGCGAATCGGCGAAATTGCCGCGCGACCAGGGAAAGGTTTGCAGCGTTGCTTCAAGCGCCGCCACCGCATCGAGGTCGCGCTCGTTCATCGGAAAAAACTCGGCCGGAATGCTCAAGGCGTTCAAGCCCGCCCGCCTTCGCTGAGGCGTTCGGCCACCGTCTTGGCGACCTTGTCGCGGATATAAAGCGGCGCCGCCAGCGCAGCGTCGATGCCCTCGCCACGGCCAGCGCGCGGTGCGGCGAGCCGGACAACGGCGGCAGCGGTCGGCACGATGCCGGCTTGGGCAGGGATGCCAGCAGCGTCAAGGCGCCCGGCCAGGACCGGATAGGCGGCGATGGCATTGCCGCAGGCCAGCCAGCCCGGCTCGCCAGGCAGCAAGACGGCATCCGGAGCGGAAACGCGAATTTCGCCGAGCAGGCGGTAGGCACCGTCGATCAATTGATAGCTGCCTGAATAAACCTCGCCCATGCGCGCATCGAGCAGGGCCAGCACGCGCTCGCCACCGGCTTGCACCGCCATCGTTTCGAGGCTGCTTACCGGCACCAGCGGCAGATTGGCGGCCACCGCCAGACCCTGCGCCGCGCCACAGGCGACGCGCAAACCGGTGAAGGCGCCCGGGCCGACGCCAAAGGCGATGGCATCGAGCTGCCCGACCGTGAGGCCGGCTTCGGCCAGCAGTTCGCGGACGAGCGGCAACAAGGTTTCGGAGTGCGAGCGGCCCGTCGGGCAGATGCGTTCGGACACGACCCCATCGCGCCAGAGCGCACAGGAGCCAAGTTCAGTCGAGGTTTCGAGAGCGAGAATCTGCATGGGCCGGCATTTTACCGGAGGCGCGGCCCGACCAGTGATTTGCGACGCGACCAAGCAGGCAAAGGAGGCGTTTCGTGGGCCGAACTGCGAGGAAACTCAATCCCGACGCCGGCTCCGGCCATCGGCGCGCCGCTTGCGCAGCTCGCCGTCGTGCCAGGCGCGTTGCTCGCGCATGTCCTCACGCAGGCTGCGCCGATCTTCGGGCGGCAAGTCGCGCCAGCGCGGCCGCTCGTCATCGCGGCGATACGACCGCTCCTGCTGCCAGTGCTCACGCATCTGCTGGCGCAACTGGCGCCGCTCTTCCGGCGGCAGGTCGCGCCAACCGGCCTGCGCCCAGACGCCACCGGCCGAACCAAGCAGGCTCAGCAGCAATACGGCAAGGGCGAAAAGGCGTTTCATGGCAGGCGCTACGACAGGTGTTTGAGATGTCACCATTGTCCATCTGCCGGCGCCGGTCACCCATCTCGAAATGTAAGAATATGTTTCCCGGCCACCGTCCGACAATCCTTGTTACCATTTCCGGCATTCCATACATGGTCCATCTGTATTCTTGCCAGCATGAACGAACAACACCAACACATTCTCGTCGTCGATGACGACGCCCGTCTGCGTGACCTGCTCGTCCGCTACCTCGGCGAGCAAGGCTTCGCCGTCAAGGCGGCCGCCGACGGCCTGCAGATGGACAAGCTGCGCGCCCGCGAGCACTACCACCTGATCGTCCTCGACCTCATGATGCCGGGCGAAGACGGCCTGACCATCTGCCGCCGCCTGCGCGGCCAGGGGGACAGGACGCCGATCATCATGCTGACTGCCAAGGGCGACGAGATCGACCGCATCGTCGGCCTCGAAATGGGCGCCGACGACTATCTGCCCAAACCCTTCAACCCGCGCGAACTGCTCGCCCGCATCCACGCCGTTTTGCGCCGCCAGGGTAGCCGCCCGCCCGGCGCGCCGGAAGACGACCAGGAAAAGATCACTTTCGGCAACATCGAAGTCGATCTCGCCGCCCGCACGCTGACCCGTGGCAACGAGCTGCAAGCCCTGACCACCGGCGAATTCGCCGTGCTCAAGGTGCTGCTCCAGCACCCGCGCCAGCCGCTGTCGCGCGACAAGCTCATGACCCTGGCCCGCGGCCGCGAGCAAGGGCCGTTCGACCGCGCCATTGACGTCCAGGTTTCCCGCCTGCGCAAACTCATCGAAGCCGATCCGGCCCAGCCGCGCTATCTGCAGACGGTCTGGGGCTTCGGCTACGTCTTCGTGCCGGACGGCGCAGCCAAGGAATAGTCCGGGTGCTGATGCCGCGCACGCTGCTGGCGCGCACCTTCCTGCTGCTCGCCCTGCTCGTGCTGCTGACCACGGCAGCCTGGCTCAGCCTGTTTCGCCATATCGATGCCGAGCCCCGGGCGCGGGAAACCGCCCAGTTGGCGGCTTCTGCCGTCAATCTGATCCGCGCCTCGCTGTTTGCCGCGGCACCGGCGAAACGTCTCGGGCTGTTCAACGAATTCTCGAGGCGCGAAGGCATCCGCCTGCTGCCGGCCGAACCGGAGGACAAAATCGAGGCGATGCCCGATTCGCGCTTTTTCCGGCTACTGCAACGCGAGCTGACGGCGCTCCTAGGCGATCACACGCGAATTGCGGCCAGCGTCGACGGCGTTTCCGGTTTCTGGGTCAGTTTCCGCCTCGACGATGCCGATGAAGAAGAATACTGGCTGATCCTGCCGCGTGAGCGCGCCGCCCGCGACTTCGCCAGCCACTGGCTGGCCTGGGGACTGCTCGCTGTAGTGCTGGCCCTGGCCGTCGCCTGGCTCATCGCCTCGCGCATCAGCCGGCCGCTCAAGGCCATGGCCAGATCGGCCGAGGCGGTCGGTCGCGGCCAGACGCCGGCGCCGCTGCCGGAAGATGGCGCCGAGGAACTGAGTCGTCTGGCCGTCGCCTTCAACACCATGGCGGCCGATCTCGAACGGCATGAAAAGGATAGATCGGAGGTGCTGGCCGGCATCTCGCACGACCTGCGCACGCCGCTCACCCGGTTGCGTCTGGAGGCCGAAATGAGTGTTGCCGATAGCGCCCGTCAGGCCGTAGTGGCCGACATCGAGCAGATGGAAGCGGTGATTTCGCAGTTCATGGATTACGCCCGGACAGAATCCGGCGAGGCCGCCGTGGCGACCGATCTTGGCGCCCTGCTGTCGAGCATTGCCGAGCGCCAGCGCTATGTTGGCCATGCACTGACGACAAGCATCGACGACTTGCCGGAAATGCTGCTCCGCCCGAAGGCGATCACCCGCGCCGTAACCAACCTGATCGACAACGCCGTCAAATACGGCGGCGGCGAGATCACGCTGTCGGCTGCTACGGTCAACGAGGAAATTTGGCTGGAAATCAAGGATCGCGGCCCCGGTGTTCCGGCAGACGAGATCGAACGCCTGAAACGCCCCTTCACCCGGCTCGAGAACGCCCGTACCGATGCGACGGGGACCGGGCTCGGACTGGCCATCGTCGAGCGTATCGCCCGCTTGCATGAAGGACGGCTCGATCTGCTGCCCAATCCTGGTGGCGGCCTGCTTGTTCGTTTGGTCCTGCCGATCAGGTGCTGAGGCCTGCCGTCAGCGGGAATTCGTCAATGATCCGGTAGGACGAGCCGAGCGCCGACAGCGTCGAACGAACCAGCACGAAACGCTCGTTGTGCCAGATGAAGGGTTCAATCGACGGAAGCGGGTGGCTTTCCGACGGCGCAGTAGCCTCCGGTACGCGGCGGACCAGCGTGACATGGGGCACGAAATCCCGGCCTTCGCCCCCGACCCGGAATCCGGCCCGCGCCAGCGCCTGGCGCAACTGGCTGGATAGCGCGTCCAGATGAGCCGATGGTGCCTTGCATCCAGCCCACAGCAAATGGTTGTGCGCCCAGAAGCCGAGCTGGTTCACGTTGATGGCAAATGGCTCGGCGCGAAGGCTGGCGACGGCCTTCGACAATTCGGGCAGACGCGCTTCGGGAACGTTGCCGAGAAAGGCCAGCGTCAGGTGAATGGTGTCGCGCCGGGTGGCACGGCCGCCAAACGACAGGGCGGCGTTGTCGGCGATGTCGCCGAGCCGGTCGGCGACTTCCGGCGCTGGCCAGAGGGCGAAGAAAACTCTGGCCGTGGCCGGTTTGGGTTGTTTCTGGTTTCGGCGCTCAGCCGACACGTTCGACCAGCGCGATAGCCTGCGCTTCGATGGCTTCCTCGCGGCCGAGATAGCCGAGGCGTTCGTTGGTCTTGCCCTTGATGTTGACGCAGTCGGCGGCAATGCCGAGATCGGCCGCCACGTTGGCGACCATCGCCGCGGCGTGCGGGGCGAGCTTGGGTTGCTGGGCGATCAGCGTTGCATCGACATTAACCGGCCGCCAGCCGCGTTCGGCCAGCAGGGCGACGGCAGCACGCAGGAGGACGCGGCTGTCGGCACCCTTGTAGCGCGGATCGGTATCGGGAAAATGGCGGCCGATGTCGCCGAGCCCGACGGCGCCAAGCAGCGCGTCGGTGATGGCGTGGAGCAGCGCGTCGGCGTCGGAATGGCCGAGCAGACCGGTCGCATGCGGTATTTCGACGCCGCCGAGAATCAGTTTGCGGCCTTCGACCAGCCTGTGCACATCGTAGCCCTGCCCGACGCGGAAATTCATTTGCGTGCCCTCAGAATCATCGCAGCCAAGGCGAGGTCGGCCGGATAGGTGACTTTCAGATTGGTCGAATCGCCGCGCACGAGTTTCGGCTTGAGGCCCATGGCCTCGATGGCGCCGGCTTCGTCAGTGACGGCCATTTCATTTTTGAGCGATTTTTCCAGTTGACCGTAGCGAAACATCTGCGGCGTCTGCGCCTGCCACAAACCGTCGCGCGATTCCGTGGCGGCGACGCGCTGCTCGGCATCAGCCCGCTTGATGGTGTCGGCGACCGGCACGGCGAGGATGCCGCCGACCGGATCGTTGGCCAGCTCGGCAAAAAGCGCATCGAGCATGGCCGCCGACAGGCAGGGCCGCGCCGCGTCGTGCACGAGGATCCAGTCGTCGTCAGCGGCGACCATCGCCGCGGCGCGCAAACCGTTGCTCACGCTTTCTGCCCGCGTCGCCCCGCCGCAGCGCACTGTTTCGAGCTTGGCGCCAAGTTCGCTCCAGTCGAAGCGCGGCCACCACGGGTCGTCCGGCGCCAGCACGACCCACACCCGTTCGATGTCCGGACAAGCCGTCAAAGCCTTCAGGGTATGAAAAATCAGCGGGCGACCGAGCAGGTCGAGATACTGTTTGGGCTTCTCGCTTCCGAAGCGGGAACCGCTGCCGGCAGCGGGAACGATTGCGTAATGGCGTGGCATGGCTTAATTTTACTTAAGAACCATCGTAAAAGAGGATTCGTATGAGCTTCGTGGTCCCGGAACTGGCTGCCCCCGTCGAGGCCTTTGGCACGGCGCTCGGCATCGGCCTGCTCATCGGCATGGAGCGCGAACGGCGCCCGGACGCCGCGGCCGGCCTGCGCACCTTTGCCCTGGTCGCCATGCTCGGCTGCCTGTTTGCGCTGCTTGGCGAAAAAACCGGCGGTCCCTGGTTGCTGGTGACTGGGTTGCTCGTCATCTCGGGGAGCATGGTCGCCTCGAATTTTTCCGCTCAGCAGGAAGAACAGTATCGCGGCTTCACCTCCGAGGCGGCCATCATCATCACCTATGGCCTGGGGGCCGCCGTCTGGTTCGGCTACTCGACGCTGGCCGTCATGCTCGCCATCACGACCACCGTGCTGCTCTATTTCAAGGCCGAGCTGCGTCAGTTCAGCGAACGGACGACGCCCAAGGACATCAACTCCATCCTGCAATTCGCCGTGCTCTCGCTGGTCATCCTGCCCATTTTGCCGAGCGAGGATTTCGGACCGTACAACGCGATCAACCCGCGCCAGGTCTGGTACATGGTTGTGCTGATCTCTGGCCTCGCCCTGTCCGGCTACCTCGCCCTGCGCATCGTCGGAGCCCGGCATGGCGCGGCGCTGCTCGGCATTTTTGGTGGTCTGGCCTCGTCGACCGCAACGACCATGATGTTCTCCCGCCACGCCCGCGACCATGCCGACCTGATCCACATGTCGGCGATCGTCATCCTGATCGCCAACGTCATGGTCATGATCCGCCTCTGGCTGGTTGCCAGCGTCGTCGCACCCACCCTGGCAACCCAGATCGCCATCGTTTTCGCGTGCGGCATCGTGCCCGGCGTAGCCATGGCGCTGTATCGCTGGAAAGTGCTCAGCGATGCCGGCGAATTGCCGATGCCGGAAGTCAAGAACCCGACCGAAATGCGTACCGCCGTTTCCTTCGGTCTGCTCTACGCCGTCGTCCTGCTCGCCTCGGCCTGGCTGCAGGACATTGCCGGCAGCAGCGGCCTGTACATCGTCGCCCTGGTGTCGGGCCTGACCGATGCCGACGCCAGCGTCCTGTCCACCCTGCGCATGTTCAACCTCGACAAGGTGGTCAGCGGTGATGCCGTGATTGCCGTCACGCTGGCGCTGCTCGCCAACCTGGTCTTCAAGATCGGGCTGGTCCTCAGCATTGGCGGCGGCAGGCTGGCCCGCCATGCCCTGCCCGGCCTGTTCGCCATCGGCGGCGGCATGGTGGCCGGGCTGATGATCATTTGAGGAGTCGACCATGATCAACACCCGTCCTCCCGCCGTCGCCGGTGCTTTTTACCCCGGCGATCCCGCTACCCTGTCGGCTACCGTCGATCAACTGCTCGCCGAGGCCGAAGCCGTTTCCGGCAGCCAGCCCAAGGCCCTCATCGTGCCGCATGCCGGCTATGTCTATTCGGGTTCGACGGCGGCCACGGCCTACGCCACGCTGGCTCCGTGGGCGACGACAATCCATCGGGTGATCCTGCTCGGCCCGACCCACCGGGTGGCCGTCGACGGCATCGCCCTGCCCGAGGCCGAGGCCTTCTCGACGCCGCTCGGCACCGTCCGCCTCGACGCCCAGGCCATCGCCGCCATCGCCGATCTGCCGCAGATCGTTTTCAGCGATCACGTTCATGCCTTCGAGCATTCGCTCGAGGTGCATCTGCCTTTCCTGCAGCGTGTCCTCGAGCATTTCACGCTGGTCCCGTTGGCCGTCGGTCACGCCACGCCGGAGGCCGTTGGCCAAATCCTCGACCGGCTGTGGGGCGGGCCGGAGACACTGATCGTCGTCAGTTCCGACCTCTCGCATTTCCTGGGCTATGCCACAGCCCAGCAAGTCGACGCCGAGACCTGCCGGCACATCATGCAACTCGATACCCACATCCATCCCGAACAAGCCTGCGGCGCCTATCCGATCAACGGCCTGCTGCTCGCTGCCCGCCAGCGCGGCCTGAAGCCGACACTGCTCGGCCTGTGCAATTCCGGCGATACGGCCGGCGACAGGAGTCGTGTCGTCGGCTACGCCGCCTTTTCCTTCACCGAGGCCGGCCATCATGGCTGAACTCGGCACAACCCTGCTGACTCTGGCCCGCAACGCCATCGTCGTCCACTTTGGTCAGGCGCAATGCCCGGCCGATGACTGCCCGGAATTGCACAAACCGGGCGCCACCTTCGTCACGCTGACCCAGCATGGCAACCAGCGCGGCTGCATCGGCAGCCTCGAAGCCTGGCGACCGCTGGCTCAGGACGTTCAGGAAAACGCCATCGCCGCCGCTTTTCGCGACCCCCGTTTCGAGCCGCTGACGGCCGACGAGCTGCCGATCACCCGCGTCGAAGTCTCGCTGCTGACGCCGGCCGAGCCGATATTCTTCACCAGCGAGGCCGATGCCCTGGCCCAGCTTCGCCCGGAGATCGACGGCGTGATCTTCACCGCCGGCCAGCGCCGCTCGACTTTCCTGCCGCAGGTCTGGGAACAATTGCCTGGCCCGGCCAGCTTCATGGCCCACCTCAAGCAGAAGGCCGGGCTGCCGGCCAATTACTGGGGCTCGGACGTCCGCCTCGAACGCTACACCGTCAAGAAATGGAAGGAGGCCGCACCATGAGCGCCACCGAATCCCTGTTCCCCGGCCGCTGGTGGCACGCCCTGCCCGATGGCCGCGTGCAATGCGACCTCTGCCCGCGCGACTGCCAGTTGCACGAAGGCCAGCGCGGCGCCTGTTTCGTCCGCCAGATGGTCAATGGGGCCATGCAGTTGACGACCTATGGCCGCTCGTCGGGCTTCTGCATCGATCCCGTCGAGAAGAAACCGCTCAATCACTTCTACCCGGGCAGCAGCATCCTGTCCTTCGGCACCGCCGGCTGCAATCTGGCCTGCAAGTTCTGCCAGAACTGGGACATTTCCAAGTCGAAAGACATGGACCGCCTGATGGATGCCGCCAGCCCGCAGATGATCGCCGCGGCCGCCCGCCGCTACGGGGCCGACGCCGTCGCCTACACCTACAACGACCCGGTCATCTTCGCCGAGTACGCCATCGACACGGCACTCGCCTGCCGCGAACAGGGCATCCGCAACGTCGCCGTGACTGCCGGCTACATCCACCCGGAGCCGGCGCGTGAATTCTTTGCCGTCATGGATGCCGCCAACGTCGATCTCAAGGCCTTTACCGAGAGCTTCTATCACAAGCTCTGCGTCGGCCATCTGCAGCCGGTGCTCGACATCCTGGCCTACATCCACCACGAAACCGACTGCTGGCTGGAAATCACCACGCTGCTCATCCCCGGCCAGAACGACAGTGCGCCGGAGATCAACGAACTCGCCACCTGGGTTGCCCGCGAACTCGGGCCCGACGTGCCGCTGCACTTCTCCGCCTTCCACCCCGACTGGAAAATGGGCGACCTCCCGCCGACGCCGCCGGCAACGCTCATCCAGGCCCGCCGTATCGCCCTCGAGGCCGGCCTGCACCACGTCTTCACCGGCAACGTGCACGACCCGGAAGGCGGCACCACCTTCTGCCCGAGTTGCCACGCCGCGCTGATCGTTCGCGACTGGTACGACATCCAGCGCTACGACCTGACGCCGGAAGGCCGTTGCCCGCATTGCCAGACCGCCATCGCCGGCCGCTTCGGCCAGACGCTCGGTCGTGACGGCAAGGCCTTCGGCCCGAATCGCATCCCCGTCCATCTCGCGGCATGAACCGTTTCATCACCCTGCACACCCCGCACGGTTCGCTGCACGGCCAGCTCGATCTGCCCGACAATCCGTGCGGCCTGATCCTGATCGCCCGCGCCCATCACGCGACGGAGGATGCAGCCATTTCGGCATCGTTCGCCGAATTCGGCTGCGCCACCTTGAGCATGGAACTGCTCACCGCCTCGGAGGTGCAGTTC
This sequence comes from Betaproteobacteria bacterium HGW-Betaproteobacteria-4, assembly GCA_002840785.1. Taxonomy (GTDB): domain Bacteria; phylum Pseudomonadota; class Gammaproteobacteria; order Burkholderiales; family Rhodocyclaceae; genus Azonexus. The sequence continues at coordinate 24,544 of PHCH01000045.1, forward strand.
CCCGACGCCACGCAAAACGTACCGCGCCTGACCCAGCGCCTCATCGACATCCTCGACATGACGCGCCAGGACGGCGACATGGCGCCATTGCCGCTGGCCATTTTTACCAGTGGCGACGTCGGGCCGGCCGCCATCCGCGCCGCCGCCCAGCGCGATACGCTGGTCAGGGCCGTCGCCTGCCATGGCGGCCTGATCGACCGGGCCGGCGCGCAGGCCCTCGACCTCCTTGTCGCGCCGCTGCTCATGCTGTTCGACGCCGCCGACCTGATCGGCAAAACCGCCTACCAACGGGCGACATCACACCTCGGCGGTGTTCATGCCATGCGCTCCGTGGACATCGGCGAAGATCCAGCCACCCTCGCCGCGACTTGGTTTTTCGACCTTTTTTCCGGTTGACCGCAGGATTCCGCAATGACCATGGCAATTGGTCGCATCCGGACTAGACTGAAACTGTAAACAACAATTCAGGAGACTCCGATGTCCTTCTTTGATTCCCCCCTCGCCCGTTGCGAAGCTGTCCGCCAAATGGTCCTGACCGATGAAACCCAGGCCGAATGTGCCCGCGAACATGACTGCCCGCCCGGCTTCAAATGCCCGCTATGCGGTTATTTCACCGAATCCAGCGGGATCAGTGAAGAAGACAGTGAGCAAACGCTGGCTGTTAGCCAGCCGGCAAAGCGCCTGGCTCACTGACCTCGGCTGACAGGGGTGTCGCATTCCATGCCCCGTCAGAAGAAACCGGTTTGCTCAGCCAGGACTTGCCACAATCGACGCCCAGATTGAACAGGCGACGTTCGATATTGATCCGCCGCTCGTGACTACCTGTCGGCGGGCCTTTGTCGGCGCGGCGCCGCTCGTCCCGCTGGCGGCGTTCGTGATGAAGATGGGTGTCGCTCATGTTGGTCCGCATTTTCGTTGAGCATCCGTTCCAAAAACCGGCTCGCATGATACCACCGCCCAATACGCCAACATCATATAAACGGATCGGCGCCGGTTATCCGTCCGGACGCCCTATCGTATAACGCTATAATTCCAGCCCCTAAACGCTGCCCCGCCCCGAGTGTCCGCTTCACAGCCCCTGCTTTCCCTACCGGCCCTCCCCAAGGCTGGCGCCCGCGTCGACCTGCCGCCGCTGGCCGGTTCCGCCGATGCCCTAGCCCTGGCCGAAATCGCCTTGCGCAACCCCGGCCGGCTGCTCGCCGTCGTCACCGCCAGTGCCGCCGATGCCCAGCGGCTGCTTGATGAAATCCCGTGGTTTGGCCCGGCCCTGCGCGTCCGTCTGCTGCCGGACTGGGAAACGCTGCCTTACGACCATTTCTCGCCGCACCAGGATCTCGTCTCCGAGCGCCTCGCCACCTTGTGGGCCGCCACCCAGGGCGAGCTGGACATCCTGCTCGTGCCGGCCTCGACGGCGGTTTACCGGATCGCCCCGCCGGCCTTCCTGGCCGCCTACACCTTCGCCTTCAACAAGGGGCAGAAACTCGACGCCGAAAAATTCCGCAGCCAGGTCACGCTGGCCGGCTACGCCCATGTCACCCAGGTCGTCTCACCCGGCGAATATTCGATTCGTGGCGGCCTGATCGACCTCTTCCCGATGGGCTCGCAACTGCCCTACCGGCTCGACCTCTTCGACGATGAAATCGAAAGCATCAAGACTTTCGATGTCGACACCCAGCGCACGGTTTACCCGGTGCCCGAAGTTCGCCTGCTGCCGGCCCGCGAATTCCCGATGGACGACAAGGGCCGCACCCATTTCCGCCAGTGCTTCCGCGAGCGTTTCGAAGGCGACCCGGCCAAATCCGGCATCTACAAGGACATCTCGACCGGCATCGCCAGTGCCGGCATCGAGTACTACCTGCCACTCTTCTTCGATGAAACGGCGAGCGTTTTCGACTACCTGCCCAAGGACGCCGTCTTCGTCACCCATGGCGACGCGCCGGCCGCCATCGCCGCCTTCTGGAACGACACCCGCTCGCGCTACAACCTGCTGCAGGGCGACAAGGCCCGGCCGCTGCTGCCGCCCGACGAATTGTTCCTGTCCGACGAAGCCTTCTTCACGGCTGCCAAATCCTACGGTCGACTGGCATTTGAGGCCAAAAATGAAAACGCGTCGGGAAAACTGCCCAACGTTGCCGTGGACCGACGCAGCGAAGACCCGCTTGGCGCCCTGAAAAATCACCTGGCCAGCTTCAAGGGCCGCGTGCTGCTCTTGGCCGAAACCGCCGGCCGGCGCGAAACGCTGACCGCCATGTTTGCCGAACATGGCCTGAAAACCGAAGCCTGCGCCGACCTGCCGGCATTCCTGAGCGGCAAGGCCCAACTGGCCCTCGGCATCGGCCCCTTGCAGGCCGGCTTTGCCCTGGAAAAGCTCGCTTTCATCACCGAAACCGAGCTGTTCGCCGGCACACCCCGCCGCACCCGGCGCGAAGCGGCCAAGAAAGCGACCTTCGACAACTGGCTGAAAGACCTCACCGAACTCAAGGTCGGCGACCCGGTCGTGCACGAAAGCCATGGCATCGGCCGCTATCAGGGCCTGGTCCGCATGGACCTCGGCCTCGGCGAGCAGGAGTTCCTCGAACTGCACTACGCCAACGAAGCCAAGCTGTTCGTCCCGGTCGCCCAACTTCACGTTATTTCCCGTTACTCCGGCGCCGATCCGGAAAGCGCCCCGCTGCACACCCTCGGCTCCGGCCAGTGGGAAAAAGCCAAGCGCAAGGCGGCCGAACAGGCGCGCGACACCGCCGCCGAACTGCTCGCCCTCTATGCCGCCCGCGCCGCCCGCCAGGGCCACGCCTTCGATTTCAAGGAAACCGATTACGAAGCCTTCGCCGACGGCTTCGGTTTCGAGGAAACCCACGACCAGGCGCAGGCCATTGCCGCCGTCATCGACGACATGCGTTCCGGCAAACCGATGGACCGCCTGGTTTGCGGCGACGTCGGCTTCGGCAAGACCGAAGTCGCCCTGCGCGCCGCCTTCTGCGCGGTGGCCGGCGGCAAGCAGGTCGCCGTCCTCTGCCCGACCACCCTGCTCTGCGAACAGCATCACCAGACCTTCACCGATCGTTTTGCCGACTGGCCGATCCGGATCGCCGAAATTTCCCGCTTCAAGACCGCCAAGGAATCGGCGCAAGCCTTGCAGGAACTGGCCGAGGGCAAGATCGACATCATCATCGGCACGCACAAGCTGATCGGCAAGGACGTCAAATTCAATCGCCTCGGCCTCGTCGTCATCGACGAGGAACACCGTTTCGGCGTGCGCCAGAAGGAAACGCTCAAGTCGATGCGCGCCGAGGTCGATGTCCTGACCCTGACCGCAACGCCCATCCCGCGCACGCTGGCGATGTCGATGGAAGGCCTGCGCGACTTCTCGGTCATCGCCACCGCACCGCAGAAACGACTGGCCATCAAGACCTTCGTCAGTAATTTCTCCGACGGCATCATCCGTGAAGCCGTGCTGCGCGAACTCAAGCGCGGCGGTCAGGTGTACTTCCTGCACAACGAGGTCGACACCATCGCCAACATGCAGGAAAAACTGGCCAAGCTGGTGCCCGAAGCGCGCATCGTCATCGGTCACGGCCAGATGAACGAACGCGAGCTGGAGCGCGTCATGCGCGACTTCACCGGCCAGCGCGCCAACGTGCTGCTGTGCACGACCATCATCGAAACCGGCATCGACAACCCGCACGCCAACACCATCCTGATCAACCGTTCCGAGAAATTCGGCCTCGCCCAGTTGCACCAGTTGCGCGGCCGCGTCGGCCGTTCGCACCACCAGGCCTACGCCTACCTGCTGGTGCAGGACGAAAAGGCGATGACCAAGCAGGCGAAAATGCGCCTCGAAGCCATCCAGGCCATGGAAGAACTCGGTTCCGGCTTCTTCCTCGCCATGCATGACCTGGAAATCCGCGGTGCCGGCGAAGTGCTCGGCGACAACCAGTCCGGTGAAATGCAGGAAGTCGGCTTCAACATGTATGCCGACATGCTCAACCGCGCCGTCGCCGCGCTCAAACAGGGCAAGCACCTGGCTGCCGTCGATCTGACCCAGCCGCTCGGCATCGGCACCGAGATCAACCTGCGCACCCCGGCCCTGCTGCCCGACGCCTACTGCCCCGACGTGCATGAGCGCCTGACGCTCTACAAGCGCCTGGCCAACTGTGAAAGTGCCGAAGAAATCGACACCCTGCAGGAAGAATTGATCGACCGCTTCGGCGAATTGCCGCTGCAGGCGCAATCGCTGCTCGCCACGCACCGCCTGCGTCTGCTCGTCAAGCCGCTGTGCATCCAGAAACTCGATGCCACCAACGACCAGATAACGCTGCAGTTCAGCCCGGAATTCGCGCGGCTGGCGCCAATCGAGCCGATCAAGATAATCAATTTGATTCAAAAAGACCGCAGCTATAAGCTGGCGGGACAGGATAAACTTTCTCTTTTACGCCACTGCCCGACCTTGAACGACAAGGTTGTCGCAGTCAAAGACATGATTCGCCAGCTGAGCAAATGACCATGACCACACATCACATCGACAACATCAACGTCACCGCCTTCGACGAAATGCCGACGC
>PHCH01000046.1 GCA_002840785.1 Betaproteobacteria bacterium HGW-Betaproteobacteria-4
TTCATTTTCTGGACAATTGCTGCACTGCTGAGCCAAAACGAAACAGTGTTCAGTGTTTCATCAGGCGCAAAAAAGCCCGGCGAACCGGGCTTGAGCGGGTGGAATGGAGGTGCTCAAAACTGGTAACGGGCGCTGACGCCGGCCAGCCAGGTGCGGCCCGGCGCAGCTTCGTAGAAGCGATCAAACCCGGCACCGACGATGACCGAGCCGACGTACTGGCGATCGAAGATGTTGTCGAAACGCAGGAAGCTGCGCAGGCTCACATCGCCATATTTACGGTCGATGCCGAAGCGCAGGTTGGCGATGGCGTAGCCGGGCGCGACCTGCTTGGTATTGGTGTCCTCGACGTACACCTTGCTGCGGGCGATGCCTTCGACGGCGGCATGGAAGCCGCTGGCCGGATGCTTCCAGGCCAGCTCGCCGAACAGGGTATGGGCGGGCACGCCGGGCAGACGGTTGCCGGCATTGATGAGGCCGGATGAAGAGGTGAAGGCTTCGTCGTAGCGGGCGTCGAGCAAGGTGTAGGCGAGACGGCTGGAGAGGTTGTTGGCCCAGCGGCTGTCGATGGCCGCTTCGATGCCGCGACGCAGGGTCTGGCCGGCATTGCGGTAGGTCGTCCGGCCGCCGAGGGAGGAGTCGACGACCAGTTCGTCTTCGGTTTCGATCTGGAAGACGGCCAGGTCGAGGCGGGTGTTGCTGCCAACGAAGGCCTTGAGTCCGGTTTCGTAATGGGTGCTGGTCGACGGCTTGAGGTCGTAGCTGAAGGTGCCGCCGGGGCCGGAATAGAACAGTTCGCCGAAGGTCGGTGCCTCGAAGCCGCGGGCGGCGCTGACGTAGAGATTGACGGTCGGGGTCAGGCGGAACATGGCGGCAAGGGTCGGCGTCGTCTTCTCGTAGCTGACGCTGCCGCTGTCGTTACCGTTGCTCAGGTAGGCGTCCTCGACATCGAAGGCGACCTGGCTGTGGCGCAAGCCGCCGCTGAAGGTCCAGCGTTCGCCCTGCCATTCGGCCTGGGCGTACTGGTCGAAGCTGGCGACGCGGTCTTCTTCCAGGCGGCGCAGCGTGCCCATGACGCCGAGCGTGGCGCCGACGAAGTTTTCGTAACCGCGCCGTTGGTCGACCGACTGCTCGTAGTCGACGCCGACGGTCGTCGTCAGCTTGCCGCCGGCCAGCTGGAAGCGGCCGACCCAGCGCGTCGAAGCGCCGGCAAAGTCGCGGTCGAAGTCGATGATGCCGCCGGAGTGCTTGGGGTTGCCTTGCGGACCAGGCGGAATCGACTGGTACTGGGTGGTCGACCGTTGTCCGGCATAGGCCGAGACGAATACTGATTGGTCGCCGAAGCGGTGCTCGTAGGTCAGCCCGCCCTGCATGTGGTCGATGCGCTTGCGCGTGTTGTAGTCGAGCGCCGGCTGGGCGACGCTGCGTGGATCGGCCTGGTAGCCGGCCCAGGTCTGGCCCTGCGGGTCATCGGCCGTCTGCTTGAAGCTGTTGGCGATGAAAGTCAGTTTGCCGTCCTGGCTCGGCCGGTAGGTCAGCTTGACCATGGCCTGGTCGCGTTCGGCCTTGCTGTGGTCGCGGTAGCCATCGGTGGCGAAGCGCGAGGCGTCGATGACGTAGCCGAGCCCGTCGACCTCGCCCTGGGCCGTGAGGTCGGCTTTCCACATGTTGTCGCTGCCGGCGACGAAGCCGCCTTCGACGCTCGGCCGGCCGCTGCCGTCGGCCGTGAACATCTGGATGACGCCGCCGGCATGGTTACCATAGACGACGGCCATCGGCCCGCGCAGGACTTCGATGCGCTCGGCGCGATCGAGGTTGAAGGTGGCGACCTGCCCCTGGCCGTCCGGCATCGAGGCCGGAATGCCGTCGGCGACAAGGCGGATGCCGCGCACGCCGAAGGCGGAACGGGCACCGAAGCCGCGCGACGAGATCTGCAGGTCCTGCGCGTAGTTCTGGCGATTCTGCACCGTGATGCCAGGCACTGCGGCCAGCGCCTCCGAGGCATTGACCCGCGCCTGGTCGGCGCCGATGCGGGCGGCGTCGACGACATCGACGGCGGCCGGCAAATCGAAGGTGTTGTGTTCGACGCGGCTGCCGCTGACGACGACGGCGTCGAGAGTCAGTGCCGTTTCGGCAGCGACACCGAGGCAGGGAAAGGCGGCGGCGAGGATGACGGCGAGGCGCTTCGGGTTTTGTCTCATGATTTTTGTCTTGTTCAGGTTGATGCGGAATTTCATTTTTGGGCAAATTTCCCGGTCGACCGTAGCAGTCGACCTCGGCTCGATTATCGGCGCGGCGCGCAAGCCGGGCGCCGCGGCAATCGCCAAACGGGCCTCATGAAAATCATGAGATGGCCGGATTTCATTTTTGCCCCTTTTTTCCGGTCGACCGTAGGAACAGCTGTTTTGATTTGCAGCAGGCGTTCGTTTTTTCCACAGTTGCCTGAGCAGAAATCGCCGCCCAGCCGGCGTTTTGCCGTTAGCACACTCCTTGCTAAAGGCATAAATCAAGAAAAAACACCGACCCACTACAGCAAGTGAGCGACCTGGAGACAACCGATGAAGCTTGAAGAACTACTGCATCACACCCTGGCCATTCATGCCCCGTGGCGCATCGTCCGCGTCCGCAACGATCTCGGCAAAAACCAGATCGACATCTGGGTCGCCCGCGAAGCCCAGCGCAGCGGCTGGCTCTTCGGCCCGCGCAGCAGCCCCAGCCCGGGCAGCGAACAGATCTGGCGCCACATCAACATCGGCAACGCGCGCTGCATCGTTCATGCCGTCATCCCCAGCGAAGTCGAAGACGCCGACCTGCAATGGCTGGGCGAAGCCGGCCAGCCATTTACCCGCGCCTTCGCCCGACAGATTGCCGGCATGTTCATGCAAGGCGTCAGCTTCGCCTCGGTCTGCGCCCTGCTCGACCTGCCCGTCGCCGATCTCTGGAAATTCAAGCATCGCCTGGACACCGGCAAATCCGGCCTGTCCGCCCAGGGCGGCGGCGCCGAGGCCAATTCGGCCGTGGTCCCGGCCCCCAACGACCCGATCTGGGAGGAACTCCTCAGCGGCAGCCTCCAGCTCGACATCCGCATCCTCAGCCTCAAGCTGTTGCTGACCAAGCTGCGCGAGCAATTCTCGGTCATCGGCGACAGCGAAGTGCGCAACCTCAAAGCCCACGAATTGCAGCGCTACTTCACCCGCCACGAAAAAATGCTGAGCCACGAACTGGCGCAACTTGCCCGCAACTGAACGAGACCACTGGCAAAACAATGAAAACCCGACAAGAACTGATCTCCGTCAGCCGCGCCGCCGAACTGATCGAGGCCGGCAAATACCTCAGCATCGCCGGCGATGAAGCCGCCCTCAGGCAACTCCCCCAAGGCCACTGGATCGGCGGCACGATTCCCTATTTCATGGCGGCCGAAGGTGGCACGGTCAGCCGCGACCAGGTCTTCGTCAGCGAAATCGGCGGCTACGCTGCGCCGCCGCAACTGCGCTTCTACGACGCCGGCACGCTGCCGCAAATCTGCCGCAACGCCCCGGACAACGGCTACAGCCTCCTGATCATTCCCGCCTTCAGCGCCTGCCACGCCGGCTTTGCCCAAAACGCCCCGAACTTCGAAGAGATGTACATGAAGCCGCTGATCGGCTGGATCGCCGGCGTGCACCTCGACGACCTGGGCAAAGTCACGCCCAAGGTCGTGCTCGGCAGCACCGGCGAATTCTCCGAAACCGACGCCGTCGTCATGGACGTCCCGCTGCCGCCGGAAAAGTTCGCCCAGATCGACATCGTCAACCTCTTCCGCCCCGGCAGCGGGGCCGGCATCCGCTTCCTCAACAACGGCTTCAGCGCCGGCGACTGCCTTATCGACGGCCAGGCCGCCAACCTCGCCGACTACCTCGCGGCCAAGCAGATCGACAGCCGCCTTCCGCTGGTCGCCGACTACAGCGGCGCGCTGATCAACGTCAGCATCCGCCACATCGACCACGCGGCGCGCAGCGTCGAGTTCTACGCCCCGGTCTTCCCCGGCCTCGAATACCGCGTCGCCGCGCCAGTCGCCGACTACGTCACCGCCTTCCACAACGCCCTGCCCGGCGGCGGAACGGACATCGCCTTTTCCTGCAACTGCATCCTCAACTTCCTGCACTCCCAGCTCGAAGGCAAGCGAACCGGCGAAGTCACCGGCCCGATGACCTTCGGCGAAATCGGTTACCAGCTACTCAACCAGACCCTGGTTTACCTCAACGTCACCGAGTAAGCAGGAAAGGGGAAGCCTGCCAGCCTCCCTGCGGCCGGCCGTTGCAAAAAATGTGGGGGATTACCCTCCTTGCCAAGGGGGCTTGGCATACGCAGAATCCAACCGCCGCCCAAGTGCCAACGACATAAGGTCGATTCCGTTTTCCGCACCGGGCGGTTTTGCGCGGCCAGACGAAATGAGCGACAACAAGATCGGCTACCGATTGCCGCAATTTGCAAATATGGGTTTATTGGAGGAGCGCAATGAGGGTTCTGTTCGTATTGTTTTGCCTGGCAAGCGGGCTGGTTTTCGCAGAAGAAGAAATCCGGATCGGCGTCATCGGCCCCTTCACCGGGCAATCGTCGGCCGATATGGGAGAAAGCATACGGGGTGGCGCCCGGGTCTTTGCCGAAGAGGCCAATCAGCTCAGCATGATTCTCGGCAAGAAAATCGTCCTCGTCGAAAAGGATGACGAGGCCAAGCCGGCAGTCGGCCTTGAGCGCGCCAAGGAACTGATCGAAAAAGACAAGGTGGTCGCCGTCGTCGGATTCGCCAATTTCGGCGTGTTGATGCAGGCCGCGCCGCTTTTCCAGCAAGCCAAGGTACCGCTCATCGTCTCCGCTTCGGCCGGTGGCGACATCACCCGGCAATTGAAAATTCCGCCCGGCACGCCCAATTTCATATTCCGCGTCGTCGCCCGTGATTCCTTGCAAACGCAAGCCATGTTCAAGGATCTCGTCGATCGCCACAAGATCACCAAGATCGCCATCCTGCACGACAACACCCCCTACGGCGAAGGCGGCAAGGCCAATGCGCTGGCGGACATGAAACAACGGAAGTTGCAGCCCGTTGCGGTAGAACATTTCAAGGTCGGCGAAACCGACATGACGGCACAGTTGGCCAGGGCCCGCAGCGCTGGCGCCGAAGCCATCGCGCTCTATGGACTGGCGGCAGAAGACGCCATGGTGATGCGCAGCCTGGCCAAGATGGAATGGACGGTGCCGGTGGTCGCCACCTGGACGGCATCGCAGCGCTCGTTCATTGAACTCGGCGGAGCGGCGGCGGAAGGGGTGCGGACCACGGTGACCTTCGTCGGCAACGAACATGGCGGCGTCTCGCTCGAATTCAGCCGCAATTACCGTCGCCTCATCAGCAGCCGCGGCATGGCGTCCGGCGTTGCCGCCGCGCAAACCTACGATGCCCTGCGCCTGCTCTATCTGGCGCTCAACCTGTGCCACTGCAGCAAGAGCGAGGACATTCAAAAAGCCCTGGAAAATATCGATCAGCCGAGCCGTTCAACCGTCATAACCCGCTTCAAGAACCCTTTCTCGCCGACCGAACACGAAGCCATCAGCAGCAACATGGTATTCATGGGTGAAATTCGCAAGGGCAAGATCGTTTACGCCTACAAGGACGACGAACAGGCCGCCATGCTGGCTCGCCAGGGCAAGTAAACGGCAACCTGATCGAACGCCTATCGGGCGCGGAAAAAAAGCGGCAAGTGCCGTATCGAATTGCCTATCCGGCAACTTCCCGCTAACGTGCGCCCTGAACATTTTTCCCAACCCGCCACCAAGGTTCCCGACATGCAAAAACGCATCATCGCCAGCGCCGCCCTCATCCTCGCCTTTTCCATCCCGGCCACGGCCGCCGAGCCGAAGGCCGAAATGACCGCCTCCGGCATCGCCATCACCATGCTCAAGGAAGGCAGCGGCGCCAGCCCGCAGGCCAGCGACACGGTCAAGGTGCACTATCGCGGCACGCTGACCAACGGCCAGGAATTCGACAGTTCGTACAAGCGCAACGAACCGGCCGCCTTCCCGCTCAACCGCGTCATTCCGTGCTGGACCGAAGGCGTGCAGAAAATCAAGGTCGGCGGCAAGGCCAAGCTCGTCTGCCCGCCCCAGCTCGCTTACGGCAGCCGCGGCGTGCCCGGCATTCCGCCCAATTCGACGCTGGTCTTCGAAGTCGAATTGCTCGACATCGCCAGGTAAGACAGCAGCCGGCACCCGCCGGCTTTTTTTACGCCAGCGTTTTGTTGATCGCCGCCGCCAGCACGGCCGGATCTTCGGCCCCAACGACGACCTGCCGGCCATCGACAATGAAGGTCGGGACCATTGAGATGCCCATCGCCCGGAAGCAGCGCTCGCTGGTGCGCACCTCCTCGATGTCGGCGCCGGAAGCCAGGTAGCGTTCGACTTCGGCGCCGGGGTAGCCGCATTCGACGGCCACCTGCGCCAGCAGGGCCACATCGCCGATCCGCTCGCCACGCTGGAACTGGGCGACGAACAGCCGCTCGACGAGGCGGGCCGCATCGCCGCGTTGCTGCGCCCAGTGGATCAGGCGGTGGGCCTGCAGGGTGTTGGCGCGGACCTCGATTTTCTCGAAGGCGTAGTCGACGCCCCATGGTCGGCCGGCGGCACGGACGCGCTCGAAGAGCGCCAAGACCGGTGCCGGCCCGCCGAATTTCTTTTCGAGAAACGGCAGGTAGGGCTCGCCTTCCGGCGGCGTATCGGGGTTCAGGAAAAACGGGAGCCAGCGCTTCTCACAGGAAAAGTCGGGCCGCTCGCGGCGCACCTCGGCAATGGCCGCATCGAGCCGGCGCAGGCCGATGTAGCACCACGGGCAGACGAGGTCGGAAACGATGTCGATGGTGGTCATCGGCCGATCATACCGGCGAACGCCGCGCGGCGTTGACCGGCAGACTCAGTCGAAACTTTCGGTGCACTCCGCCATCCAGCCCAGCGCCTTGGTGCAGGCGCGGGCCATGGCCGGCGACAGGGCGTCGTGGCCGGCGCTCGCCACCGGCACCCAGGTCGCCTCGGGCCAGGCCCGGTGCAGGGTTTCGGCGGCAATCGGCGGACAGACCGGGTCAGCCATGCCTTGCACGATGACCGCCGGCAGGTGGTGGATGCGGGCGATACCGGCCAGCAACTGGCCGGGCACGAGAAAGCAGTTGCGCGTCAGGTAATGCATCTGGATGCGCGCCCGGGCCAGTTGCATGGCGTCGAGCCGCCCGTCGAGCGGCGTCTTGCCGACCAGTTGGCGCTGATAGTTGAGCCACAGCCGGGCCGCGTCTTCCGCCGTTTGCGGATCGTCGCCGAGGATGCGCCGGGAAAACGACGTCAGCGGATGGCCCTGCTCGGACTCCGGCAGCAGCCCGCCGAGGCCGCGTGCGTAGGCGACGATTTCCTCGTGCGAACCGAGGAAGATGCCGTGCATGACCAGGCCGAGGACGCTTTCCGGATAAATCTGGGCATAGGCCAGGGCCAGCAGGCTGCCCCACGAACCGCCGAAGACGATCCAGCTGGAGATGCCGAGCGCCTCGCGCACGGCGTCGAGATCGGCGACCAGATCGAGGGTCGTGTTCGCCCCCAGCTCGCCACTCGGCAGACTGCGCCCGGCGCCGCGCTGGTCGATGAGGACGACGCGGAAAACCGCCGGATCGAACAGCCGCCGATGCTCGGACAGACAGCCGCCGCCCGGCCCGCCGTGGAGGAAGACAACGGGGATGCCGTCAAACGGGCCGCATTCCTCGACATGCAGGATATGCCCGTCGCCGACCGCCATCTGCCGGACGCAGCGCGGCCGGCATTCGGGAAACAGATGGTCGGACACTCAAGCCTCGATCAGACCGTTGCGCACGGCAACCAGCGTCAGCTCGGCGGCGTTCTGCACGTTGAGTTTCTGCTTGATGTGATAAAGATGGGTGCCAACCGTGCTCGGGCTCAGGCAGAAATCCTCGGCCACGTCGTTGACCGAACGGCCCTCGGCCAGCTTCATGAAGACGGCCAGCTCCTTTTCGGTCAAGGTATCCACCGGGTTGCTCGAACCGGACAGCTGGGCCAGGGCGACGGCCTGCGCCAGTTCGGGATCGAGGTAGCGGCGGTCGCTGGCGACTTGGCCGACGGCGCGCAGGAATTCATCGGGCGCCGCCCGCTTGCACAGGTAGCCGCGGGCGCCGAGGCGCAGGGCGCGCACCGGCACGATATCGTCGTTGTGGGCCGAGAGCATCAGCACTTTGGCCTTGGCGTCCCAGACGAGCAGGCGTTCGAGCGCCGCCAGGCCGCCGATGCCGGGCATCGAAACGTCCATCACGACGACATCTGGATTGAGTTCGGCGTAGAGGCGGACGGCGCTTTCGCCGTTCTCGGCCTCGCCGACCACGGTGGCGCCCGCCCCTTCGAGCAGGCAACGAAAGCCGAGGCGAACCATGGCGTGATCGTCGGCGAGCAGGACGCGCTTGCCTTGCAGGGCGTTGTTCATGCGAATTCCTCCGGGGAGTGTGGGGCTACGGCGTCGGGCAGGCGGGCGAAGATGCAGAAGCCGCCGCCGGCCGGTTGTTCGAATTGCAGATGGCCGCCCAGCGCGGCGATGCGTTCGCCCATGCCGGCCAGGCCGAGGCCGCAGCCGGGCTGCGCCGAGGGTTGGCCGGAACGGCCGCGACCGTTGTCGGCCAGGGTCAGCTGCAGGCAGCCGGCGAGCCGCGTAATGGCCAGATCGACCCGCGTCGCGTGCGCGTGGCGGACGACATTGGTCAGGCCTTCCTGGACGATGCGGACGACGGCCATGGCCAGATCGTCGGCAACGGGCTGTTCGCCGATGGCCAGATGGCGGTTCACGATAATGTCCGGGTGCTGCGCCTGCCAGCCGGCGAGCTGACGCTCGAGCGTCGCGGCCAGACTGTTGCCGGCAGCCGGACGCAGGCGGTGCAGGATATTGCGCACGCCGTCCTGCATTTCGCCGGTCACGGCAACGATGCCCTGGGCCGGGACATGCAGGGCCGGGGCGTCGGCGGTGCGCTGGACGATGGCGCCGGCCAGGGCGCGCACGGCGGTGATGCCCTGGGCCAGCTCGTCGTGCAGCTCGCGGGCGATGATGCGGCGCTCCGCTTCGAGGCGGTCATGCATCTGGCGGTCGACTTCGCGGGCGCTTTCGAGGCGGACATTGTCGTCCACCGCTTCGCCCAGCCGGTCGGCCATGCCGTTGAAGGCGCGCGAAATGCGGCCGAGTTCCGGCGTCGCGAAAACCGGCAGGCGGGTGTCGAAACGGCCGCGCCCGGTACGGTCGAGAGCTCGCATGATCTGGGCCAGCGGGCGCAGGGCCCGGCCCAGCGCCGTGCGCGTCGCAACGAAGAGCACGCCGAGCAAGCCGAGCGCCCAGCCGGCCATGGCCGCCAGTTCGTCCCAGGCGTCGAGAATGGCGCGCGAATCGTCGGGGTGCAGCGTCAAGGTATAGCCCTCGACAGCCAGCGTGCGGGCCGGATAGTCGCTGGCCAGCAAGCCGGCGAACCAGCCCGGCGCCGAACGCCCGGCCTTGTAACTCGGGGCCGGCGAACGGTAGATCGTGGCGCCGGCCAGCGTGCGGATTTCTAGTTCGTTGGCCCGCACCCGGCCAATGGCGCGGGCGACAGTGAGCAGTCGCTCACCCCGCGTCGCGGCCGGCACGTCGTGCATTTCACCGAGCACGGCCTTGAGCCATTGCTCGGAAACCCGCGACGCCGCCTCGACTTCTTCGTGGATGGCATTGCGCGTGCCGTGCAGCCAGAGGCCGGCGAGGACGATGAGCAGGCTGGCAGCGAGCGCAGTGAGGACGACGCCGACGCGGGTGTGCAGGCTGAGCCGCCGCGCTCCTCCCCCTTCAAGGGGGAGGCTGGGTGGGGGATGGGTGTGAGCGATGACTCGTGACCCATCCCCACCCCGCCCCTCCCCTTGAAGGGGAGGGAGTTGGCGGTTCCCACGGTCAACCCGAAATTTTGGCCAAAAATGAAAGGTCATTTGCCACCAAACACATAACGCACGCCGAGCCAGGCGGAACGCGGAGCACCCGGGGCGACGAAGGTTTCACGACGCCAGTCGTCCGGATCGAGTTGCAGGCTGCCGCCGACGAAGGGGTTTTCGGCCAGGGCGCCGGCCGTCGCGTAATGCTTGTCGAAGACGTTGTTAACCTTGGCGAACAGCTGCCAGCCGCCGCCCAGCCGGGCTTCGGCGTTGAGGTTGAGGATGGCGTAGCCGGGAATCTTGCCTGGGCCGTCAAAGGTGCGCGTGCTGCCCAGGGCATCGGTGTAGGTGCCGCTCTGGTGCTGGTTGTTTTCGTTGCCGCGCACGGTCTGGCTGGAGAAGGCCTGGACGTCGCCGCCCAGGCGCAGCCAGTCGGTGGCGCGCCAGGCGAGGCCGAGCTTGAGGCTGTGCGTCGGCAGGCCGGGGATGCGGTTGCCCTTCTTGACGAGGATTTCGTCGTCCTGACCGGCGCCGGTACATTCCGCCGCCGTGCCGCGCGTGCTGTTGTTTTCGGCCAGGATGCAGGCGTCGGAACGGAAGGTGGCCTGCAGCCAGCTGTAGTTGGCATACCAGTCGAGGCGGCGATGGCTGCCGTTGAGGCCGAGTTCGAGGCCCTGGCGCAGGGTCTTGCCGTAGTTGGTGAAATAGCCGGCGCTGGTCGAGGTGCCGACGAACAGGATGTCGTCGCTGCTCATGGTGCGGAAGACGCCGGCATTCCAGTTGGTTTCACCGGCCAGCTTGCCGCGCAGGCCGGCTTCGAGGGTGCGGGCAACGACCTGCTTGAGGTAGGGGTCGGCAGCCATCGAGTTGGGCAGGGTGCACGGGTTGGCCGGGTCAGCGCAGCCGAGTTCGATCGGCGTCGGCACGCGGTTGCCCTGGCTGAAGCCGGCGTAGGCGTTGAGCACCGGGACGATCTGCCAGCTCAGGCCAAGCGCCGGGTTGAGCTTGCGATACTTGTGATCACCGTCGAGGTTGGGCGCCGTGCGATTGAGTTCGTCGAAGGTCGTGACGTGGCTCATGTTGTAGCGCGCCGAGGCGGTCAGGTGCAGGTTGGGCATCAACGAGTACGTGTCGGTCAGGAACAGGCTGGCCGTGCTGGTCTTGCCGTTGATCTGGTTTTCGATATCAAGCGCCGACAGATTGGTCACCCCGCGCGTGGCGTCGAGATCGCCGAGTTCCTGCGTTTGCTGGAAGTTGATGCGGGCCTGATCGTAGGAAGCGCCGACGGCGAGTTGATGCTGCTGGCCGCTGAAGTTCCACTGGGCGGCGAGGCCCGTGCTGCGCTGCTCGGTCCTGGTCCGGTTGTTGGCGCCGGTTTCATCGGGCGCCGGGCCGACCATGCCGCCGGTCACCCAGTCATCGTAGTCGGTCTCGTAATCGTCGTTCATGTCGCCGTTCAGCGTGCGCGTCTTGGTCCGCCGGTGATAGACGCTGGCGGAGAGGCTTTGCGTGTCGCTGAGCCACAGCCTGCCGTTGAGGGCGAGCTGGGTGAGGTCGTTGCGCGTCTCGTCGGGGTGCGTGAAGATCGATTCGCGGCGCTCGGCGAGCATCGATTCGGGCAGCAGGCCATTGCCGATCAGCTTGCTGCGCGCCTTGGTCAGCGTCAGATCAGCCTCGCCGGCAGCGTTGCGGAAAGACAGCTTGCCGAAGAACTGTTTGACGTCGGACGGAGAATGATCGCGCCAGCCATCTTCGCGGAACCAGTCACCGGCGCCGTACCAGCCAAAGGTGCCGTTGTTGCCGCCGTACTCGAGTTCGGTGTTGGTGCGGTTGAAACTGCCGCCGGAAAACTCGATCTTGCCGCCCGGGTGCGAGAAACCGCTCTTGGTCCGCATGGCCAGCGCGCCACCCAGGGTGTTGAGGCCGAAAGCCGGGTTGGAGCCGGGAACGAGGTCGATTCCGGCAATCGCCGAATTGGGGATCGCATCCCAGTTGACCGTATCGCCGAAAGGCTCGTTGACGCGCACGCCGTCGACGTAAACCGACAGGCCCTGGGCCGTGCCGAGCAGCGGCGAGGCAGTGAAGCCGCGGTAATTGAGGTCGGCCTGGTAGGGATTGCCGGTGACTTCATTGACGGTGACGGCCGGCACCTGGCGAACGAGTTGTTCGGCGATGTTCTGGCTCTCGATTTCGTCGAGGCGGCGGTCGTCGAGCGACTGGACATTGGCCGGCAGATGCAGGCGCGGCACGCCGATGCCGGACAGCGGCGTGGTGCCGACGACTTCGACGGTCTCCGTGGTGACCACCGTCTCGGCGGCGAAAGCCGGGGCGAAGGCGGCGGCCATAGCCACGGCAAGCAGCGAACGGGCGGGGGTTTGTCTCTTCATGTTGTTTTTTTGAGTTTGTAGTTGATGGGTACGACGACCTGAATTTCGTTGGCCTCCAGCGCTTCGGGCAGCGGCGGCAGGCTGGCCAGGGCTTCGAGCATGGCCAGGGCGTGCTGGTCGAGAACATCGAAGCCGCTCGAACGGTCGAGGACGACGCCGAGCAGGTTGCCCTTGCGCGCCACCTTCAGGCGCAGGCGCACTTCGCCCTCCCAGCCGCGCATGGCGGCGACGCGCGGGTATTCCTGATGGCGGGCGAACAACTCGCCGAGGCGCTGGCGATAGCCGGCGAGGACTTCGCTTTGCGGGCGCTGCGGCGCGATGGCGGGGGCCGGCCGGGCGATTTCGGCAACCGGCGCTGCAGCCTCGGCGGCCGGGGCGACGCTTTCGGCGGCCAGCGCCGATGACGGCGATGGCAAGTTTGCCGGCACGTTGGCCGGCCCGGCAGTCTGCGTCGCAGGCGGAACCATCCGCTCCCTGCGCCGTGTTTCCTGCCGGGCCTTCTGGGGGACGGCTGCCGGCGCCGGGGCGGGTTCGGCAACAGGTCCGGATTCGGTGACGGCGATCAGGCGGATCGACGCCAGTAGCGGTGGCAAGCTGACCGGGCCGTTCTTGCGCTCCCAGGACGTCAGCGCCAACAGCGAGGCGTGGAAGAGAATGGACAATCCCAAAATTGCCCAAAATTTCCGGTTGACCGTAGGAATGGCCGGCGCCTCGATGTTGGCGGCGGTGATCACGGTTTGGCTCCCAACGCCTGCAGTTCGGCGGCCGGGAAGAGATGGCCGACCGAGCGGCGATATTCGCTAGCCGCCACCGGCAGGCCGGCGAACTCGGCCGGCAACGGGCGGGCCAGCACGTCGTTCATGTCCAGCCCGTCTTTCGCCGCGGAACGCATGGCGGCGCTGAGCCAGGTCAGCCAGGCGCGCGTCTGGCGGATCGGGCCGGCATCGGCGCTCGGCGCGCCATGGCCGGGCAGCAGCACGTTGAAGCCGGCCTCGCGGGTCAGCGCTTCAAGCTGGTCGAGCGCCTTGAGCCAGTGGGCGACGTCGGCATGCGGCGTGGTCGGGGCACGGCCGTTAAAGGCGAGGTCGCCAGCGAAGACGACGCCGCTGGTCGCATCGACGACGACCAGATCGGCCCCGGTGTGGCCGTCGAGGGCGACGAGGCGCAGGCGGCGGCCGGCGACTTCGACGATGCCGGCGCTCAGCGTCTTGCCGGGCAGCTGGACTTCGGTGCCCTTCATCCAGTCGCCGGACATCCGGTAGAGGTTTTCGGCAAAAGCATTGCCATCGGCGGCGATGCCGTCGCGCGTTTCGGCCAGCGCGGCAATCGGCAGGTCGGCAAAAGCCTGGTTGCCGAGGAAGTGGTCGGGATGGTGGTGGGTGTTGATGACCAGGGCGATGGGCTTGGCCGTCACCGCGGCAATCGCCCGCCGCATCTGCTGGCCGTAGCGCAGCGAGGGGCCGCTGTCGATGACAATGACGCCTTGCGGAGCGACGATGAAAGCGGTGTTGACGATGTTGCCGCCATTGTCGGTGGTGAAATCCTCGGTCTTGCCGATGAAGGCGTAGACGTTTTCGGCAATCGGCCTGGCGCTCAGCCGGTAGTCGAAATCGACCGCCTGGAGCTGACTGGCAGCGAGCAGGAGCAGGACACCGAGCAGGCGTTTCACTGGTCTATCCTCGCCGTGAATGCATTGCCGTTGTTGTCGCGACCGGTTGCTTCGACCGGGCCGTCAGCACTGACGCGCTGCAGGGTGAACACCGGGTTTTCGCTGACCGGCTCGTAGGTCTGGACGCGCATGAGGCGCTTGCCGGCGGCGTCGGCGAAATTGATTTCTTCGAGGAAGAAGGCCGGCGTGCCGGCGACCAGGCCAGTGTCCATCGGGTGCACGATGCGCATGCGCAGGCGGCCGGCGTTCGGGCCTTCGCTCCACTGGCGGCCGCTCACTTCGTTGAGGCGCTGCTGCCATTCCTTCGAGCCGCCCGCCGCCGACGGGGCCGTGCAGCCGCCACCCACCGTGTTCACCCAGGTCCCGCCGACGTGCCAGACGCCATCGGCCGTGCGCACGGCAGCGCGCACCGGCGTCGATTGCTGGAGCTTGACGCGAAAACCAAGGAAAGCCGGGGCATCTTCGGGGAAGAAACGCAGCACCTGGACGATGGGATTGAAATCGGCAAAGACGACAACTTCAGCCACCCCCGGCAAGGCCGTGGCGTCCACGGTGACCGGCACCTGCATCGGGTTTTCGGCGGTCGAAGGCGCAATGACCTTGACGCGCGGGTCGAAGAGTACCGGCGCTCCAGCCAGGAAAGCCTTCTGCATTTCCGACCAGCGCGCCGAATCGAGCGGATCGCCGCTCTCGCGCAGGGCTGCAGCCTCGGCCGGGGGCATCAAGGCCGCCAGCGCAATCGCCGCAATGGTCAGAGGATATTTCATCGTTGTCTCGCTCCTGTTCGCCCTGTGGTCTGCTTCGAAATTAACGGAACTCAATGAAGGCGCCGGATTTGTGTTCCTGGCTAGGCGCGAACCGCAGCGATAGCCAACGCTATCGCGAGGATGAGCAACGACGCCAGGGACGCAAAGACAAGCTTTCATGTTTCGCTAATTGCGAAGCAGACCACTCAAGGCTGTTTGAAAAGGAGTGTGCAAAGCGCGTGCCAAGATCGGGGCAATTTCAGCAAACCCTGATCTGGCGGGCAAAGGCGCCGTAGCGCAGCACACTGTCACAACGCCTGAACAACCCGGGTGTGCAACTTTGGAGCAGGTGGTGACTATTGGAACAGGCAGTCCGGCCGCTGCCCGGCCCCCGTCCGAAAGCCCGGAATGCCGTCATCCGCCCCGTCAACAGGAGCGCCGGGCATTCCGGCCCGGCTTGGCACAGCCCTTGCAGATTGTGTTCCCTGCCAGCGAGCCGGTTCAGGGAATGGAGGTGGCTCGCCAGCATGTCATTC
>PHCH01000047.1:0-896 GCA_002840785.1 Betaproteobacteria bacterium HGW-Betaproteobacteria-4
GATCGACCAGGTCATTTTCTCGACTTCTTCCTGAATGCTGGAGCCGAGCGCCGAGTTGCCGATGTTGGCGTTGATCTTGGTCAGGAAGTTGCGGCCGATGATCATCGGCTCGCTTTCCGGGTGGTTGATGTTGTTCGGGATGATGGCGCGACCGCGGGCGATTTCGCTGCGCACGAATTCGGGGGTGATTTCTTCCGGGATGCTGGCGCCGAAGTTCTGGCCGGGGTGCTGGCGGCCGAGCAGGGCAGCCATTTTTTCGCCCATTTTCCCGGTTGACCGTAGCGATTCGATGTAGGCGCGGCGATTGTTGTTTTCGCGGATGGCGACGTATTCCATCTCGGGGGTGATGATGCCTTGGCGGGCGTAGTGCATCTGCGAGACGTTTTTGCCGGCCTTGGCGCGCAGCGGTTTGCGATGCAGGCCGGGGAAACGCAGTTCGTCGAGGGATTTGTCTGTGGCGCGCTTGCGGCCGAATTCGGAACTCAGGTCGGCCAGTTCTTCGACATCGCCGCGCTCGGCGATCCACTGGGCGCGCAGGGCGGGCAGGCCGGAGCGGATGTCGATCTTGATGGCGGGGTCGGAATAGGGGCCGGAACAGTCGTAAACGTAGATCGGCGGATTCTTTTCGCCACCGAAGGCGGTCGGCGTGTCGTCCTGCGAGATTTCGCGCATCGGGACGCGGATGTCCGGACGGGAACCTTCGATGTAAACCTTGCGGGAATTGGGCAGGGGCTGGATGGCGGCCGCGTCAACGTGAGCGTTGGCGGCGAGAAACTGTTCGGTGGCGTTCATTATTCTTCCTTGCGTGGATGCAGCGGGATAAGACGGGCAAGGAGCAACAAAGTTCGTTTCCCTACGACGGCATTACCCGGTCAGGTTCGAAGGGTGATTCTCAG
>PHCH01000047.1:914-20751 GCA_002840785.1 Betaproteobacteria bacterium HGW-Betaproteobacteria-4
AAATATCATCGACAAGCGCCAGAATTCAAAGAGAAAACGAGGAACCAAGATGCGCCTACTGATGATCGCCAGCCTGCTGATCGCCCTGCCTTTCGGTGCCGCGGCCGCGCCCTCTTGGCAAACCATTTCAGCCGAGCCGGGCAAACGTATCGAGCTCAACCGCACCAGCCTCAAGCGTGAAGGGACAACGGTCGAGGCGCAAGGCCGGGTCGTGCTCGAAAAAGACTTGATAGACGGGCGTTCCGGGGCGCCTTACCGGGTGATTGAAGCGTTTACCCGCTACGACTGCGCGACGCGCAGCGCCAATACGATCAAGCGCATTTTCAAGAGAAACGAAACCGACGTCGTTCGCGAAGAGAACATCAAGGGCAGCCCCCTTCCCGTGCGCACCGGCACGCTGGACGACAAGGTGCTGCGCGAGGTTTGCCGGCCACCGAAAGAAGGCGCCGCTGAAATCGCCCAGAAAGCCAATGAGGCAGCCGGCCAGTTGAAAGCGGCCAATGACGCGCTGCTCAAGAAAGAAATGGCCAAGGCGGAAAAGCCGGCCACGATGAAAGCCAGCGAAGCGCCCGTGGTCGCCGAAAAGGCTAAGGAAAGCACGATTCCGTCGATCCGGCCGAACCTGAAGATAGCCATGGAAAGCGCCAAGGTGGAGCCCCCCGCCCCGCCGCCCGAGCCACCTCCTCCGGCCAAGATTGCGGCGCCCAAGGCGGCAACTGTCGTTGTGCACAGCAAGCCCCGCCCGGCCCCCAAGCCGAAAAAAGCGCCGAAGCACGAAATCAACGATTCCGAAGGCTACATGCTGGAACTGGCGCACAGCGAACCAGCCATGCAGCACGCCCAGATCCACTGGGACTACGATGGCGCCGGCGCCCCCGAGAACTGGGCCAAGCTTGACCAGAACAACAAGATTTGCGCCATTGGCGAGCGCCAGTCGCCCATCGACATCAGGGACGGCATCAAGGTCGATCTGGAGCCGATCAAAGTCAACTACCGTCCGTCCACTTTCCGCATCATCGACAACGGCCATACCGTTCAGGTCGAAGTCGGCGAAAGCTCGATTTCACTGACCGGCAAGACTTACGAACTGGTCCAGTTCCATTTCCATCGCCCGTCAGAAGAAAAGGTCAATGGCCAGCGTTTCGACATGGTCGTCCATCTCGTGCACAAGGCCGATGACGGCCAACTGGCTGTCGTTGCCGTGCTGCTCGAACGCGGCACCGAACACCCCTTCATCCAGACCCTGTGGAACAACCTGCCGCTGGAAAAGAACATGCCGGTCGCCCCCCCGGAAACCGCCATCGACCTCAATACCCTGCTCCCGGCAACGCGCAATTACTACACCTACATGGGTTCGCTGACCACGCCACCCTGCTCGGAAGGCGTGCTGTGGCTGGTCATGAAGCAACCGGTACAGGTTTCGCAGGACCAGATCAACATCTTCAGCCGGCTGTACAAAAACAACGCCCGCCCGATCCAGCGCCTGGGTGGCCGTCTGATCAAGGAAGGCCGTTGACCGGAAAGCTGGCACGATGGTAACTTAATGACCCGTAAGTCATTAAGTTACCATGTCCGCCAATCCCCCACTCCGCAAGCGACGCAAGGAAGCCCGCCCCTCCGAACTGTTGGCGGCGGCGCTTGGCCTGTTCGTCGAAAGAGGCTTTGCCGCTACCCGTCTGGAAGATGTCGCGGCGCGTGCCGGGGTTTCCAAAGGAACGCTCTATCTCTATTACGAGAACAAGGACGCGCTGTTCAAGGCCGTGATTCAGGAAGGGATCGTTCCGGTCATTGCCGAAAACGAAGCCATCCTGGCCAAACATAGCGGCAGCAGTTTCGAATTGCTGGAACGTCTGCTCGAAAACTGGTGGACCAAGATCGGCCAGACCGCATTTGCCGGCATCCCCAAACTGATGGTTGCCGAGGCGAGAAATTTCCCCGAACTGGCCGGTTACTACTACGAAAACGTCATCAGTCGCGGCCGGGCGCTGCTCGCCAGCGCCTTGCGACGCGGCATGGAGAGCGGCGAATTCCGCAGCATGGACGTCGAAACCACTGTCGACGTGGTTATCGCTCCGGTTCTAATGCTGCTGATCTGGCGCTTTTCGATGAACTGCTGCCAGAGTTGCGAGAGCGATCCGCAGACCTATTTGCGCATACACATGGACCTGCTGCGCCAGGGTTTGCGCAGGCCGGAAAAAGAGAGTCGGGTATAATTTTGATTTGTCGGAATCAATATATTAGCTCGTGCTAATATTCTGTCTGCGGAGACCCACCAATGAACATCGAGCAAGCGCGCTTCAACATGATCGAACAGCAGATCCGTCCCTGGGATGTTCTGGATCCGCAGGTTCTCGACGCCTATCGCAACCTGGCCTTCGCCGACATGGAAATCCCGCTGGGCGATGGCCAGATGATGCTGGCCCCGAAAATCGAAGCCAAGATGCTGCAGGAACTGGGCCTCAAGAAGACCGACAAGGTTCTTGAAATCGGCACCGGCAGCGGCTACATGGCCGCCCTGCTGGCGGCCCGTTCCGAGCACGTGGTCACCGTCGAATGCCGCCCGGCGCTGGTCGATATTGCCAAACAAAATCTCGAGCGGGCCGGCGTCACCAACGTCACGATCGAACTCGGCGACGGCGCCAATGGCTGGTCCCCGCGCGGGCCTTACGACGCCATCGTTGTATCCGGCGCCATTCCCGCCGTTCCCGACGCCCTGCTCAAGCAGCTGCGCGTCGGTGGTCGTCTGGCCGTCGTTGTTGGTGAAGCACCGGTCATGGAAGCCCAGCTGATTACCTGCACGGCCGACGGCATCTACAACACGGTCAACCTGTTCGAGACGGTCATTCCCGCACTCGACGGCTTCGCGGCCAAGGATAGCTTCTCTTTCTGATGCAACAGGTTCGCGCCCAACAACTTGCCGAATGGCTGGCCGACGAGAGCCGGCCCAACCCTGTTCTGCTCGATGTGCGCGAACCGTGGGAAATCGAGCTTTGCCAGATTGCCGGATCGCAGTGCATCCCCATGCATCTGGTGCCAATGCGCTGCGCCGAAATCGATCCCAGCCAGGAGATCGTTGTCATCTGTCATCACGGCGGCCGCAGCATGCAGGTCGCCATGTTTCTCGAGCGCAAGGGCTACGCCGCGGTCTATAACCTGATGGGCGGCGTCGAGTCCTGGGCTGGTGAAGTCGATTCCAACATGCGTCGTTATTGAGGTAGGCATGAAAAAACTCGCTTGGCTGATCGTCTCCCCGTTGCTGGCTTCGCCGCTGTTCGCCGCAGACCTGGCCGCGAAAAGTCACCGCAGGCGCGTGCCGGCCTGCTGCCGAGTCTGAGCCTGTCGGGCAATACGGTGTGGAACAAGAACGAGATTTCGGCCCACGACGGCCCGACCCTGTCCAAGCCGCAATTCAACTCCAACGGCTACCAGCTGACCCTGTCGCAGCCGCTCTTCCGCTGGCAGAACTGGGTTTCCTACGACCAGTCCAAAATGCAGGTGGCGCAGGCTGAAGCCAATTTCGTCCAGGCTCGCCAGGATCTGATCCTGCGCGTGGCGCAGGCCTATTTCGACGTGATCTACGCCGTTGAAAACCTCAAGGCCGTGCGCGCCAACAAGGCGGCCATCGCCCAGCAACTGGAATCCGCCAAGAAAAACTTTGAGGTCGGCACTGCGACCATCACCGACTCGCATGAGGCACAGGCCCGCTTCGATCTCGCTTCAGCTCAGGAGATCGCCGCCGAGAGCGATTTCGAAGTCAAGCAACATGCCTTGCAGGCGATTATCGGCAAGACGCCTGGCAAGCTTGCGACGACGCGCAAGGATGCCGAGCTGACCATGCCGCAGCCCAGCGACATGAACCAGTGGGTCGCTGCCGCCGAAAAGGACAGCATCACCGTGCAGGTCCAGCAGGCAGCCGCCGACATCGCGGCACGCGAGGTGGACAAGCAACGCGCCGGCCACTACCCGACGCTTGATCTGGTGGCCAATCAGGGGCACTCGAAGTCTTTCAGCACCATATCCGGAGCCCCCGGTTCTTACGATACCGATTACACCAATGTCGGCGTGCAATTGAATATTCCGCTGTTCCAGGGCGGCCTGACCGTTTCCCGCCAGCGCGAGGCGGCCGCCAACCGCAGCGCGGCGCAATCCGGTCTCGATGCCGCACGTCGTGGCGCCGCGCTGGCCGCTCGCCAGTATTATCTCGGCGTCACCAACGGCCTGGCTCAGGTCCGGGCACTCAAGGCGGCACTGGTTTCATCGCAATCGGCGCTCGAGTCCAACAAACTGGGTTACGAAGTTGGCGTGCGCATCAATATCGACGTGCTCAATGCCGAGAATCAGGTCTATGTCACCCGCCGCGATCTCGCCAAGGCAACGCTCGACACGCTGTTGGCGCAGCTGCGTTTGAAGGCTTCGACGGGTGCTCTGGGCGAGGACGACGTCGCCCAGATCAACGCCCTGCTCGATCCATCCAGCGCGCTATAAGCGCCAGCATCCGCTTGGCCGCGCCCTGATGGGCGCGGGCGAACAATCCCGCCGCTACCCGCATTTCCAACAATTTCGTTTTTTGGCCAAAAATCCGGTTGACCGTAGCACCGAGCATTTCCGGGCTGTCTACGCGTAACGCAGCCCCCGCCGCGATAGCATCCTCGGTCGCCTGCTTGAAATTGAAGGTATGCGGGCCGACGACGACCGGACAGTCACAAGCCGCCGCCTCAATGAGATTTTGCCCGCCGAGCGGCAGCAAACTACCACCGATGAAGGCCAGATCGGCCAGCGCGAAATACGCCGCCATCTCGCCCATGCTGTCGCCAAGCCAGACCTGCGTGTCGGCCGCCGGCATGGCCACGCTGCGTCGAACGCTGCGCAGCCCCTGCTGCTCGAGCAAAGCGGCGACGGCGTTGAAACGCTGAGGGTGACGCGGCACCAGCACGAGCAAGGCGTCGGGAATGGCCACTTCGCGCCACGCTTCGAGCACCAGCGGCTCCTCGCCTTCGCGCGTGCTGGCCGCCAGCCAGACCGGCCGCTGGCCAATCGCCGCCCGCCATTCATGACCGAGGGCAAGCTTGTCGGCAGGGGGTGTGACATCGAATTTGAGATTGCCGCAGAGCTCGACAGCGGTCGCGCCCAGTTCGGCGATCCGTTCGGCGTCACCTGCGGTTTGTGCAGCGACGCCGGCCAGCGCCGAAAACGCAGGCCCGGCCAGGGCTGAAAATCGCCCGTAGCCACGGGCCGAACGCGCCGAAAGACGCGCGTTGGCGAGAAAAATCGGCACCTTGCGGCACTTGCCGGCAGCCAGCAAATTGGGCCAGATTTCCGTTTCCATGATCACCCCGAAAGCCGGGGAAAAATGGTCGAAGAAACGGTCGACCGCGCCGGGATAATCGTAGGGCAGGTAAGCCTGAATGACCTTGTCGCCATAGACTTGCTGCCCGGCGTCGCGGCCGGTCGGCGTCATGCCGGTGAGCAGGATGCGATGATCCGGCCAGCGTGCCAGCAAACCTTCGATCAGCGGCTGGGCGGCACGGGTTTCGCCGACCGAGACGGCGTGCACCCAGATCAGCTTTGCCGGCACCGGTTGGCGATAGAAGCCATAGCGCTCGCCGAGACGCTGAAGATATTCCGGCTGTTTGCGGCTACGCCAGAGCAGGCGCAGCCAGATCAGCGGCGTGATCAGGTAGAGCAGCAGTGAATAGAAAAAACGCGCCATCAGCCCAGTGCCAGCTGCAATTCGGCCAGCACGGCAGCCGACGAGGGAATCTGATCCTTGCCACCCAGATTGCGATGAAAGCCGACGCCGAGGACCCCGGTCAGCCCGGGATCGGTCGCCGTGTACAGCGCCACCGTCGGCACTTTCAACGCAACGGCGAGATGGGTCAGGCCGGTATCGACGCCGACTGCGCCGCGCCCCCCGGCGAGCAGGGCCGCCAGATCGGGAATGTTCATGGCTGGCGCCGCCACGGCACCGTGAATTCCCGCCGCCAGCCGGCTCGCCCGTTCGCGCTCGACCTGGCTGCCACCGGGCAGGACCGCGCTGATCCCCTGCGCATTGAGTTGCTGCCCCAAGGCCAGCCAGTTCGCCTCCGGCCACAGCTTGTCGTCGCGACTGGTGGCGGTGAGGAAAACGACATACGGCCGACGCGGCAACCAGCCGAATCCGGCGGGGGCCGCTTCAATACCGTAGTCGGGCTGGCCGTCGTCGGCATAACCCAGCGCGGCCGCAGCCAGCCGACGGTTGCGGACGACAGCATGCAGCTCGCGGGAAACGCTGAATTGCCGGTCGTAAAACCTCGCCGCCATCGGTTCGCGGGCCGAATCTGCGGCGTAACCCAGCACCGGGCCATTGGCCTGGCTGGCCATCAACGCGCTTTTGAGCAAGCCTTGGGTATCGACAACGGCGTCGTAAGGTACGGCCTGCAAACTTTGGCGAACTTCGGCAATCTCCCGCCAGGTGGCCGCCTTGAAAACATGCTTGCGCCAGCGCCGGACAGCGACCGGAATGATCTTGCCAACCCCGGGATGCAGGCGCGGAATGGCAGCGAAACTGTCCTCCACGCACCAGTCGACCGTAGCATCGGGAAAGTGCCGCCGGATGTCGCTGACCACCGGCAGGTTATGGATAACGTCGCCGAGCGAGGAAGTTTTCACGATCAGAATGCGCATCGACGGATAAAATCACGACTTTCGAAGCCGCAATTATAAATGCCGGCACGCATCAGCCGCCTTCGATTGCGCGCTTCCAGCTGAATATGCACCAGCGTCATAAATTAGATGCTGCACTGCGATAAAATCTGGCAACTTTTCTTCTGGGCAATTCCGTGAAAATTCTTGTTACCGGCGCCGCCGGATTCATCGGTTCAACCGCCTCGCTGCGCCTGTTGGCGCGCGGCGACGAAGTGATCGGCCTCGACAACCTGAACGATTACTACGAAGTCTCGCTCAAGGAAAGCCGCCTCAAGCGCCTGACCTCGCACCCGAACTTCCGCTTCGTCAAGCTCGACGTGGCTGACCGCGCCAACATGGAAAAACTTTTCGCCGACGAGAAGTTCGACAAGGTCATCCACCTGGCCGCCCAGGCCGGCGTTCGCTACTCGCTGCAAAATCCGCACGCCTACATCGAGAGCAACATCGTCGGCTTCACCCACATTCTCGAAGGTTGCCGCCACCACAAGGTGCAGCACCTGGTTTACGCCTCGAGCTCCAGCGTCTATGGCGGCAACACCAAGATGCCGTTCTCCGAGCACGACAGCGTCGATCACCCGGTCAGCCTGTACGCCGCAACCAAGAAGGCCAACGAGCTGATGGCCCACACCTACAGCCACCTCTACGGCCTGCCGACGACCGGCCTGCGCTTTTTCACCGTCTATGGCCCGTGGGGCCGGCCGGACATGGCGCTCTTCCTGTTTACCAAAGCCATCCTTGAAGGCCGTCCCATCGACGTCTTCAACTTCGGCAACATGCAGCGCGATTTCACCTACGTCGACGACATCGTCGAGGGCGTCATCCGCGTGCTCGACAAGAATGCTGCGGTCAACACCGAATATGACGCGATTTCCGCCGATCCGGCGACGAGCAACGCGCCTTACCGCGTCTTCAACATCGGCAACAACAATCCTGTGCAGTTGCTCGACTTCATCGGCGCCATCGAAAAGGCGCTCGGCATGACGGCCGAAAAGCGCCTGCTGCCGCTGCAGGATGGCGACGTCCCGGCCACCTACGCCAACACCGATCTGCTCAACGACTGGGTCGGCTTCGTTCCCCGCACGCCGGTCCAGGAAGGCGTCAATCGCTTCATCGCGTGGTATCGCGATTACTACAAGGTTTAAGGATCAGCTATGTGTGGCATCGTCGCGGCAGCAGCCGACAAGAACATCGTTCCGGTTCTCGTCGAAGGTCTGAAGAAGCTTGAATATCGTGGCTATGACTCGGCCGGACTGGCCGTCATCGCCGGCAACAGCATCGAGCGCGTCCGCTCGGTCGGCCGCGTCGCCGAGCTCGAAGCGGCCTCGGCCAACACCCAGGCCATTACCGGCATCGCCCACACCCGCTGGGCCACCCACGGCGTGCCGTGCGAACGCAATGCCCACCCGCACGTTTCCGGCAGCATCGCCGTCGTTCATAACGGCATCATCGAAAACTACGAATCCCTGCGTAGCGAGCTGACAGCCCAGGGCTACGTTTTCACCTCCGACACTGATACCGAAAGCATCGCCCACCTCGTCCAGGCCACCCTGAAGACCGAGCCGGACCTGCTCAAGGCTGTGCAGATCACCTGCAAGCGTCTGGTTGGCGCCTACGCCATCGCCGTCGTCGATCACACCCAGCCGGGCAAGGTCATCGTCGCCCGCGAAGGCTCGCCGCTGCTGCTCGGTGTTTCGGAGACCGGCAACTACGCCGCCTCGGATGCCTCGGCCCTGCTGCAAGTCACGCGCAACATGGTCTATCTGGAAAACGGCGATATCGCCGAGTTGACCGCGGCCAAGGTCAAAATCACCCGCCTCGACGGCACGCCGGTCCAGCGCCCGGTGCATGTTTCCCAGCTCTCGGCCGCTGCAGTCGAACTCGGCAACTACCAGCACTACATGCAGAAGGAAATCTTCGAGCAGCCCGAAGCGCTAGCCAATACGCTGGAAATCGTCGGCGGCAGCAAGACCATCCAGCCCGGCATTTTCGGTGCTGAAGCCGGCAACTTGCTGGCCGATGTCGACTCGATCCTCATTCTGGCCTGCGGCACCAGCAGCCATTCCGGCTTCACCGCCCGCTACTGGCTGGAGCGCATCGCCGGCGTGCCGTGCAATGTCGAAATCGCCAGCGAATACCGCTACCGCGTCTCGGTACCCAACCCGCGCCAGCTCATCGTTGCCATTTCACAGTCCGGCGAAACGGCCGACACGCTGGCCGCCCTGCGCCACGCCAAGTCGCTCGGCCAGACCAAGACACTGGCCATCTGCAACGTGCCGGAGTCGGCCATCGTCCGCGAATGCGCGCTGCGCTTCATCACCCGCGCCGGCCCGGAAATCGGCGTCGCCTCGACCAAGGCTTTCACCACCCAGCTCGCCGCACTGTTCCTGCTCACACTGGTCGCTGCCAAGGTCAAGGGCCGCCTGAGCGAGGAACAGGAAGCCACCTACATTCACCAGCTGCGCCACCTGCCGGTCGCGGTCAACAAGGTGCTCGAGCTCGAAGACGAGATCAAGGCCTGGGCCCAGCGCTTTGCCGACAAGCATCACGCCCTCTTTCTCGGGCGCGGCCGGCACTACCCGATCGCCATGGAAGGCGCGCTCAAGCTCAAGGAAATTTCCTACATCCACGCTGAAGCCTACCCGGCTGGCGAGCTCAAGCATGGCCCGCTGGCGCTGGTCGATGCCAACATGCCAGTCATTTCGGTCGCCCCGAACGACCAGTTGCTCGACAAGCTCAAATCGAATCTCAAGGAAGTTCAGGCACGTGGCGGCGAACTCTACGTCTTCGCCGATGCCGATTCGGAGATCCCCGAATCGGAAGGGGTGCACATCCTGCGCCTGCCCGAGCACTACGGCGAGCTGTCGCCGATCCTCCACGTCATTCCGCTGCAACTTCTGTCGTACCACGTGGCGCTGGTCAAGGGTACGGATGTGGATAAGCCGCGCAATCTGGCCAAATCGGTCACCGTCGAGTAGGCAGGTATTTCAATTTTGGCCAATTTTTCCGGTTGACCGTAGCAATGAGCACTTACGCCATCGGCGACATCCAGGGCTGCTACGACTCGCTGCAGCGGCTACTTGAGCGTTGCGCCTTCGATCCGGCCAACGACCGTCTATGGCTGGTCGGCGATCTGGTCAATCGCGGCCCGCATTCGCTGGAAACACTGCGCCTGATCAAGTCACTCGGGCCGGCGGCAGTCACCGTGCTCGGCAACCACGACCTCTATCTACTCATGGTCGCCGAAGGCGGCGCCAAGTTTCGCGGGAAAGACGACACACTGCAGGAAATCCTGGAGGCCCCGGACTGCGACGAGCTACTCGACTGGTTGCGCCACCAGCCGATCTGCCATACCGAAGGCGAGTACTGCCTGGTCCACGCCGGCCTGCTGCCGCAATGGACGGCAGCCCGTGCCCGCGAACTGGCCCGCGAGGTCGAAGCTGCCCTGCAAGGCCCAAATTTCCGTGAATTCATCCTCAACCTGTGGGGCAGCGAACCGGCTGGCTGGTCGGACAAGCTAAGCGGCTGGCCGCGCCTGCGCGTCATCGTCAACGCCATGACCCGCATGCGCTTTTGCACGCTGGATGGCGTCATGGAGTTCAAGGTCAAGGGCAAGCTGGCCAACGCACCGGCCGGCCATGTGCCCTGGTTCGACCTGCCAAACCGGAAAAGTGCCGACGCCGTGCTGGTTACCGGCCACTGGTCGGCACTCGGCCTGAAAGTTACGCCGAATCTGCTGGCGCTCGACTCAGGTTGTCTGTGGGGAGGCCACCTGACCGCTGTCCGGCTCGAAGATCGGCAGGTGTTTCAAGTGGATTGCTCGCCAACGGAAGCCCAGCCGCTAAAGCGATAGCTTCACGCGCCTCGGCCGCCACCTGCTTGCGGTCTTCGCCATTCAGCCCGCGCACTGGCGTGGTCACCAGCCGGGCAATCAGGCGTTTTCGGCCAAGGATGGCCGCCGTGCATTGCCCCATCGAAATATCGCCGTCGTAACGCGGCGCCAGGCTGCGCTGGCCATCGAGTTCCCAGTACGAGATCGCCACCGGCAAGACCGGTCGCCCGGCGCTCAGCGCCGGCTGAATCAGCGCGGCGTGGAAATGCAGCAGGCTCCGGCCATCGGTGGTCGTCCCTTCAGGAAAAACGGCGACATGCCTTCCCTTGTCGAGAAACTCGGCGACCTGCTCGTTGATCACCTTGGCGTGCCCACGGCTGCCGCGACGCAAGAATATCGTGTCGTTCTTCGCCGCCAGCCAGCCAATCAACGGCCAGTGCCGGACTTCTTCCTTCGAGACGAAGGCCGCTGGCAGCGCCGAGTTGATGACGTAGATATCGATCC
The DNA here is from genome assembly GCA_002840785.1 of Betaproteobacteria bacterium HGW-Betaproteobacteria-4. Taxonomy (GTDB): domain Bacteria; phylum Pseudomonadota; class Gammaproteobacteria; order Burkholderiales; family Rhodocyclaceae; genus Azonexus. The sequence continues at coordinate 11,932 of PHCH01000047.1, forward strand.
ACGAAATATGATTGGCGACCAGCAAGGCACCCGGAACCGCGTGCGTCAGGTCGGCCTCGACCTCGACGCCGAGCGCGTCAAGCAAGGCAGCCGCCCAACTAGCCTTGAGCGCCAGACGCTTGCGGTCGCTGCACAGCGGAAAAACGCACAGCGAAAAAAGCACCCCGCTGATGACCAGCAGGGTGATACGAAGTATCCGGAAAGCGCGAATCGCTAAATTGGTCTGGCTCAGTGTTCTTATCCCAGGTAGTGCTTGGCGTAACGACCGGAAACCTTGGCCATCGGCATCAAAATCGGCAGGTCCGCGGTGTTGAAATCAGGATCCCACGCCGGCTCACCGCAAATCCAGGCCCCGGCACGCAGGTAGCCCTTGATCAGCGGCGGCGTTTCGGCCGGCAAATCCTGCTGCAGAGCAGCCAAAGGCAGCGGACAACGCGGAAAAACGCGGTATTCCTGCGGCCCGAGGTGATCGGCAGCCAGGCGATTATACAAGCTGGCCGCGGCGTGACCGCCATCGGCCATGCTGATCGAGGCGCAACCCATCAGGTAGTCGTAGCTGTTTTCAACCATGAACTGGGCCAGTCCGGACCACAGCAAGGTGATCGTCGCGCCGGTCCGGTATTCCGGATGAACGCAGGAACGGCCGATCTCGACCAGTCGCGAACGCAGGTGCTGCAAACGGGTCAGGTCGAACTCGTTTTCGGAGTAATAGCCGACCTGACGGGCATTTTCCGGGGTCAGGATGCGGTAGGTGCCGACGATTTCGCTGGTCTGCGTATCGCGCACGACGAGATGCTGGCAGTAAGGGTCGTAAATATCGTGATCGACGCCGGGAATGCGGCTCGGCAGGTTGGCGCCCATTTCACCGGCAAAAACGCGGTAGCGCAGGCGTTGCGCATCGAGGATATCGCTCTGGCTGCGGGCAAAGCCGACAGCTAGGCTCTTCTTCTCAGGACGACTGCGACCAGCCGCCTTATGGATATTTTCCATCTTTGTTCTCCTTGTATTCGTGGAGAGCAAGTCTGGACGAGCGTTGTTACATGCACTTTGCCCGAAGATGACAGCGATGTTTCATCGCTGCCTTGATTACCAAGGTTGCGAGCCGAAAGCCTTCTGATAACGCCCGGCGATTTCCTCACGGCTCGGTTGGTGATTCTGGCCGCCGCGATGCGCGATCTTGATGGCCCCCATGACCGCGGCCAGACGGCCCGTCGTCAGCCAATCGAAACCGTTGGCAATGCCGTACAGCAGGCCCGAGCGATAGGCGTCGCCGCAGCCGGTCGGATCGAGGATTTCGTCGGCAACAACGCAGGGAATGTCGTGACGCACGCCATCGGCGTAGATTTCCGAACCTTCGCCACCGCGCGTCACAATGAGCGCCTTCAGGCTGCCAGCCAGTTGCTCCAGGCTACGGCCGGTGCGGTCGCACAGCAATTTGGCTTCGTAGTCGTTGAAACAGGCGTAATCGGCCAGTTCAATGAAATCGAGCAGTTCGTCGCCGTTGAACATCGGCAGGCCCTGGCCCGGATCGAAGATGAACGGCACGCTGGCGTCAGCGAAGTCACGGGCATGCTGCATCATGCCTTCGCGGCCGTCCGGGGCAACGATACCGAGCTTGGCATTGGCGCTTTCGACCTTGTTGAGATGAGAAAAACTCATGGCGCCGGGGTGGAAAGCGGTGATCTGGTTATCGTCGAGATCGGTCGTGATGAAGGCCTGCGCGGTAAAGCTGCCACTAACCTGCCGGACATGAGTACGCGGCAAGCCGAGCTTGTCGAGGCGGTCAAGATAAGGGGCGGCATCGTCACCAACCGTCGCCATGATCATCGGCTCGCCGCCAAGCAGCATGAGGTTGTAGGCAATGTTGCCGGCGCAGCCACCGAACTCGCGGCGCATTTCCGGCACCAGGAAAGCCACGTTCAGGATGTGGATCTGCTCGGGCAGGATATGGTTCTTGAAACGGTCCGGAAAGACCATGATGTTGTCGAAAGCCAGCGAACCGCAGATAAGTGTCGTCATAAGAATTCAGGGATAAAAAATGTAAAGGCGATAACCGGAGGCGCCGCTTTCCTTGGCCTCGATCCAAAGCTTGATCGGCATCTCGCCATTGGCCGAAAAGGCGTCAGCGGTTGTGCCTGGCGGCAGGTAGTCGGCGGCGAACATGACACGTCGCGACACCACGGCATCGTTGGTATCGGTCAGACTCAATTCCAGCGCCGGCCACGCCTGGGCATGGGTGGCCCGGTTTTTCAGCGTAGCCTGCAACACAAACAGACCGCGGACATTGTCCGATTGCAGGTCGGAGGCCTCGATCGAGACCAGCGCCGCATTCCGCGACAGAGGGATATCGACTGCGACGAGATCATACAACCCGGCAGCATCGGGAAAACGCAGCACGACATCGGTGCGGAAGTAGTACAACAACTGGCCGAGTAGCCCGACAAGGAGGAGAGCGGCGACCAGCACGAATGGCCACACCGCCCGGTGACTAGCCTCGCTCTCGAACCCACCCAAACCATCACCTGCCAGCGTTCCCGCCGACCAGCGGCTGAATGAACCCGAATCGATCAGTTCGCGGGCGGCAACCAGCCCGGCCTGACGCGCCGCCTGAGTCGACTCCTCGGGAGATTCAGCCAGAGGCTCTTCCTGCGGCGGCTCGATCAGCTCAGCCTCATCGGCAATCGCTTCCTCGCCGACAGGCTCCTCCGGGGGATCGGTAATGAGCGAGGGAAAGGGTTCTGGAGCGGCATCGTCCGCCGGCACTCCGCCGTACTCGTTCGCCTCAGTTATCGACGGCGCAACCAGAGGCGCTTCTTCGCGTTCGATCAGCGGATCGGCCGACCACTCGGCAACCGCGGGTTCCGGTTCCGGTTCCGGTTCCGGTTCCGGTTCCGGTTCCGGTTCCGGTTCCGGTTCCGGTTCCGGTTCCGGTTCCGGTTCCGGTTCCGGTTCTGCTTCTGCTTCTGCTTCTGCTTCTGCTTCTGCTTCTGCTTCTGCTTCTGCTTCTGCTTCTGCTTCTGCTTCTGCTTCTGCTTCTGCTTCTGGTATGGATTCGGCTTCAGGCGCTACGAAATTCGGCGAAAACGGCTCGTCCTGTGGTGTCGATGCCTCGGCAACCGGCGTTTCGATCAAAGGCTCGTTATCGTCACTCACCAGCTCGTCAAAAGCGTTGAAGACCGCCTGACAATGCCCGCACCGAACCTTGCCGGCCCTCAGGCGCAACTGCTCGGTCGTCACACGAAAAACCGTGACACAGACCGGGCAGCGTGTCCGCATCACGGTTTTATCCCAGCCAGACATACCCAGTCTTCACGCGTATCGGCGACCTGCAAAGGCAGCCATTGGGCGTAAATGGTGATGATTTCTTCTGCCTGCTCACGCAGGATGCCGGACAGCGCAAGACGTCCGCCGGAGCGGACATGCGCACAAATGGCCGGGGCCAGAACACGAAGCGGGTTGGAAAGGATGTTTGCCACGACAACATCATACTCGCCGGCAACCGGCATCGCCGAATCGGCGAACAGCGCAACCACGCCGTTGCGCTCGGCGTTGGCACGTGCCGCGTCCACCGCCAGAGGGTCGATATCAACACCGGCGACACGGCCAGCACCGAGGCGAGCTGCGGCAATGGCGAGAATGCCCGAGCCACACCCATAATCAAGCACGGTGCAGCCGTCGGTGACATTACGCTCCAGCCATTCCAGGCAGAGCCGGGTTGTCGGATGCGAACCGGTGCCGAAGGCCATGCCCGGGTCGAGAATCAGATTGACCGCCGCCGGGTCCGGCGTTTCGTGCCACGAGGGCACGATCCACAGGCGCTCCGAAACCCGAATCGGGTCGAATTGCAACTGGGTCAGCTGCACCCAGTTCTGCTCTTCCACCATCTCCACGGTATAGGCCGGTGCTTCACTCAGGCCGATGGCAGCTATGGCCTCGCCAAGCAGGGCATCGATATCGGCGTCTGGATCAAGCAGCGCAACAACGCGGGAATGCGTCCAGCCCGAACTCGGCACCGATCCCGGTTCGCCGAACAGCGGTTGCTCGTCCGGTGTACCGGCATCGGCATCCTCGATACTGGCCGACAGGGCGCCAGCTTCAAGCAGGGCATCGCAAATCGGCTCGGCATGCGCTGCATCGGTCAGGAAACTGACACTTTGCCAGGCCATGATTAAAGTTTCACCTCGCCCTTGTCGGCGAGCTTTTGTTCAAGGTAATGAATGCTCGTGCCTCCTTCGACGAAACGGGCGTCCTGCATCAGTTCCTGATGCAGCGGGATATTGGTCTTGATGCCCTGAATGCTCATCTCGGACAAGGCGATACGCATGCGGCGAATGGCCTGGTCACGGGTGTCACCGTAGGCGATGACCTTGGCAACCATCGAGTCGTAGTGCGAGGGAACGGTGTAGCCTTGGTAAATATGCGTATCGACCCGGATGCCAGGGCCGCCGGGCGGATGATAAAACTCGATCTTGCCGGGACAAGGCACGAACGTGAAGGGATCTTCGGCGTTGACGCGGCATTCGATCGAATGGCCACGAAAGACGATGTCCTTCTGTTTGTAACGCAGCTTCTCGCCGGCCGCGACGCGAATCTGCTCCTGCACGATATCGACGCCGGTGATCATTTCGGTCACCGGATGTTCTACCTGAACGCGGGTGTTCATCTCGATGAAATAAAACTCGCCGTTTTCATAGAGGAACTCGAAAGTACCGGCGCCACGGTAACCGATCTTGCGGCATGCTTCGGCACAGCGCTCGCCGATGCGGGCGATCAGGCGGGCCGGAATATGCGGGGCCGGCGCTTCTTCGATGACCTTCTGGTGGCGGCGCTGCATCGAGCAGTCGCGTTCGCCGAGGTAAATCGCGTTCTTGTATTCGTCGGCCAGGACCTGAATTTCCACGTGGCGCGGATTTTCCAGGTACTTTTCCATGTAGACCGCAGGATTGTTGAAGAAACTGCCGGCCTCCTGCTTGGTCATTCCCACGGCATTGATCAGCGCGGCTTCGGTATGCACGACGCGCATGCCGCGCCCGCCGCCGCCACCGGCCGCCTTGATGATCACCGGGTAACCGACGGCACGGGCGATCTTGATGATTTCCTTCGGATCGTCCGGAAGCTCTCCATCGGAGCCGGGCACGCAAGGCACCATGGCTTCTTTCATCGCGTTCTTGGCCGACACCTTGTCGCCCATCAGGCGAATGGTTTCGGCGCGCGGGCCGATGAAAACAAAACCAGAGGTCTCGACACGCTCGGCGAAGTCGGCGTTTTCAGAGAGGAAGCCATAGCCCGGGTGAATGGCCTGGGCATCGGTCACTTCCGCCGCCGAGATAATCGCCGGGACGTTAAGGTAGCTCAGCGACGACGAAGCGGGGCCGATACAGACCGACTCGTCGGCCAACTTGACGTATTTCGCATGGCGATCGGCCTCGGAATGCACAACCACCGTCTTGATGCCAAGTTCGCGGCAAGCGCGCTGAATACGCAAGGCGATTTCGCCGCGATTGGCGATCAGGATTTTTTCAAACATGGCCATATCAGCCAATCACATAAAGCGGCTCACCGAATTCAACCGGCTCACCATTCTCGACCAGGATGGCCTTGATCACGCCGGAGGCGTCGGCTTCGATCTCGTTGAGCAGTTTCATGGCTTCGATGATGCAGAGGGTTTCGCCCTGCTTGACGGTCTGACCGACCTGGACGAAAGCATCAGCGCCAGGCGACGGCGAGCGATAGAAAGTGCCGACCATCGGCGATTTGACGACATGGCCTTCCGGCAGCTCGTCCTCATCGTCAAGATTGACCGCAGATGCCGCCGGAGCTCCGGCGGCAGCGAGGGGGGCGGGTGCGGCGGCATAGTATTGCTGCGGCGCGGCGGCTACGGCACCGTAGTGCTTGGCGATACGAACCTTTTCTTCGCCTTCGGTCACTTCCAGTTCGGAAATACCCGATTCCTGAACGAGGTCGATAAGTTTCTTGAGTTTACGCAGATCCATGGAGACTCCCTTCTGAGTTGCGCCCGTTGGGCACAAGTGTCCGGCCCGGGCCGGACTATTCGATATTAAGCTTGTTAAGCAGGTATTCGAGGGCCAGCAGGTAGCCCTCATGACCCAGCCCGCAGATGACGCCGATGGCCAGGTCCGAAAAATACGAGTGATGGCGGAACGGTTCCCGCGCATGCACGTTCGAGAGATGAACTTCGACGAACGGGATCGCCACCGCCGCGATGGCATCGCGCAAGGCCACACTGGTGTGCGTGTAAGCCGCCGGATTGATGATGATGGCGCGAACGCCTTGTTCGCGAGCAGCATGGATGCGCTCGATCAGCGCCCCCTCATGGTTGCTCTGGAAGGCTTCCAGATCAACGCCGCCACTCTCGGCCATGCGCGCCAGCGACATGTTGATGTCGGACAGGGTAACGCTGCCGTAGTGTTCTGGTTCTCGTGTGCCAAGCAGGTTCAGATTAGGCCCGTGCAACACCAGGATGCGAGGCTTATCGACCGTCTTGGAAGCTGTTTTTCGCTTCGTCATAGCTGCAAGTTTGCCGCAAATCGCTGCAAGTTGTCCAGTCTATTCCTTTAGTAGGGCACGCAGGGCATCGGCCCTTATGCGGTCATGCGGACGACCATCGTGGCGCTTCAGGCTGACGCGTTCCATGTTCGGCGGCAGAATGACCAGGTCGGCATCGGCCGTATCTGTTTCCATGCGCAACACCGCCTCGACCCGTTCATTCCGCGATTCTACATGCGAGACGTCGATGGCGCGATTGAGCAGGAAGATCTCGACCTCTTTGGCGCTGTCGGCGAAGAGCAGGATATCGATGTGCGAATGCTCGCCAGCCGTGCCATCGAGGACCGAGCCGGTCAGATAGGGATTGAAGGCAGCCAGCAGATCGAGCAGCTCGAGCGCCGTGTGGCGCAGCATGGAGAGCAACTCCTCGTGATCCTCGCCTTGGTACAGCGTGCGATAAGCCCGCAACTCGGCCTCGACCTCGGCATTATCGGGAAACGCCGTGTGCTCGGGCAGCCCCAACTGGCGGGCCGCCTTCTTTTTCGCGTGGTGATAATCGGTGATGCCGTCTTCCGCCATCAGGCGGGCGGCGGCGCTGGCGATGCTGGCCCGGTTGCCGGGGCTCGTTCGTTGCCGTTCATGACGGGCCATGGGGACTCGATCAAGGTAAAATCGCCCCCATTCTAACGGCGCGGTGTCGCCCAATTGGCGGTGGATTCCGGCCACAAGGTCACGGGTTGCGACGCCAACGTCTATCCGCCGATGAGCGATCAGCTACGCGGCGCCGGTATCGAGCTGATCGAAGGTTTTGACGCCGAGCAACTGAAGTTGGCGCCGGATGTCTTCGTGATCGGCAACGCCATTTCGCGTGGCAATCCGCTGCTTGAAGCCATTCTCGACAAGGGTTTGCCTTATGTTTCCGGGCCGCAATGGCTGGCCGAAAACCTGCTGCAGGGCCGCTGGGTGCTCGGCGTCGCCGGTACGCACGGCAAGACGACGACAGCCTCGATGCTGGCCTGGATACTCGAGGCGGCCAACATGGATCCGGGCTTCCTGATCGGTGGCGTGCCGCTGAACTTCGGCGTCTCGGCCCGGCTCGGCGGGACGCCGTTCTTCGTCATCGAAGCCGACGAATACGACACGGCTTTCTGCGACAAGCGTTCCAAGTTCGTCCATTACCGCCCGCGGACGGTCGTCCTGAACAACCTCGAATTCGATCATGCCGACATTTTCAGCGATCTGGCAGCCATCGAGACGCAATTCCACCACCTCATCCGCACCCTGCCGCAATCTGGCCTGATCGTTTCCAATGCCGCCGAGGCCAGTCTTGATCGGGTTCTTCAGCGTGGTTGCTGGACGCCGGTCGAGCGCTTCAACGATCCGGACGGCTACCGGGTGACCGGTGACGACGCCCGCGGCGAGTTGGTTTTGCATTCGCCCGACGGCAAAGTCCGGCGAACCATCTGGGGGCTTTCCGGCGAGCACAACCGGGCCAACGCCTGCGCCGCCTTGCTCGCCGCCCGCCATGTCGGCGTGCCGCTCGAGCAGGGACTGGACGCGCTATCGCGCTTCGAGAATGTCAAACGGCGCATGGAAGTGCGCGGCGAAGTGCGCGGCGTGACGGTCTACGACGATTTCGCGCACCACCCGACGGCCATCGCGACCACCGTTGCCGGCCTGCGTCGCAAGATCGGCAAGGCGCGCATCCTGGCCGTGCTCGAGCCGCGTTCCAACACCATGAAGCTGGGGACGATGAAAGCGCAGTTGCCGGACAGTCTGCGCGAAGTCGATCTGGCTTTTTGCTTTGCCGGCAACCTCGGCTGGGATGCGCGCGCGGCGCTGACCCCGATGGGCGAGCGCGCCGTGGTCGAGGATGATCTCGACCGCCTGGTCGACCAGATCGTCATCGCCGCCCAACCGGGCGACCACATCTTGGTCATGAGCAACGGTGGCTTTGGTGGCATTCACGGCAAGATACTGGCCGGTTTGACGGAGTAAGGCTCTGGTTGACCCATTTCAAGGGCCAACCGGGAATGCTACGGTCAACCGGAAAAAATGGCCAAAAATGAAAAAGGCGCGGCGAGGTTTCCCTCCCGCGCCTTTTTTGCCAACGGCGTTTAGCGCTCGGTAGATTCCACGACAGCCAGCGCAGTCATGTTGACCAGACGCCGCACGGTCGCCGTCGAGGTCATGACATGGACCGGACGGGCCGCGCCGAGCAGGATGGGGCCGATGGTGACGCCTTCGCCACCGGTCATCTTGATCAGGTTGTAGGAGATGTTGGCGGCGTCGATGTTGGGCATGACCAGCAGG
>PHCH01000048.1:0-34887 GCA_002840785.1 Betaproteobacteria bacterium HGW-Betaproteobacteria-4
GTCCGGCTTCTTCCACCGTTTTACGTGCACCGTGCATTCGCCCGTCGGGCAGAACCCGGCCGAATACGGCATCAAGCTGCAACCGCTACCGCCCGGCAAATTCGGCAAAAACGACGTGCATTTCATCGACCCCACCGGCGTCGACCACGACCGCCTCGGCAAGGCGCTCAACAAGGCGCTCTACAACTACATGCACGGCATCTGCCTCGACCAGGACGTGCGTAGCTGGTTCGACGAAAAAGTGCCGCGCCCGACGGTGGCAAGGCATCGGATTTCGCGGGCGCTGTCGGCGCCGAACTGATTTCCCAACAGGACGAACGCATGTTTCTTCGACCCCGTTTTTTCCTCGCCGCCATCGCCCTGTTCCCGCTGGGCGCAACGGCCGCCGATCCCCAGCCCGGCGTCAGCTTCTCCCATAACGACTGGGAAATCGTTTGCGACAACACGCGGACTTGCCGGGCCGCCGGTTACAGCGAAGATGGCGCGGAACGGCGTGTTTCCGTCCTGCTCACCCGCGCCGCCGGGCCGGGCGAAGCGGTCAAGGGGCAGCTGACGCTGGGCAGATATGGCGAAGAGGACGAAGCTTTCTACGCGACGTTGCCCAAGAACATCAAGCTGACCCTGCACATCAACGGACGCCCGGCAGGCCGGGTCACCGTTCCGCAAGATTCCCTGGTGGCCGATCTGCCGCCGCAACAACTCAGCGCGCTGCTCACGGCCTTGCGCGGCAAGACAACCATCGAATGGGCTTTGGGCGATAACCGCTGGCCACTGTCCGGCGCCGGCGCCGCTGCCGTGTTGCTGAAAATGGATGAATTTCAGGAACGCCTGCATACGCCCGGCGCTCTGATCCGCAAAGGTACGCGCAGCGAAGCATCGGTGCTGCCGCCATTGGAACCGTTGACCATCAAGCCGGCGAAGCTGTTTCCGACGCGCCCATCCGACAAAAAAATCGGCGCTGACCCCGAACTTCGCAAGGCGCTCCTTGCCTTGATGGGCAACGATAGTGTGTGTGCCGAACGGCTCGCCAACCCGGATCAGGCGATTGAAATAAACCGTTTGTCCAACAGCAAGCTACTGGCCTCCACATTTTGCTGGCTGGCCGCTTACAACGGCGGCTCAGGCTACTGGGTCATCAACGAAAAACCTCCCTTCAACCCCGATCTGGTGACCGATAGTGGATCGGAGTACGGCAACGGCAGCATTTACACGTCTCATAAAGGCCGCGGCCTGGGCGACTGCTGGTCGTCGGACAGCTGGACCTGGGACGGCGACCAGTTCGTTCAGACGGAAGCCTCGAGCACCGGGATGTGCAGGCTGATGGCGCCGGGCGGCGCCTGGTCCTTGCCGAGTATCGTGACGAAGGCTCGCTAGAGATGTTCAGGCGCTATCTAAAACTACGGGAGTTAAAAACATGCTGATCAACTGTGTCGCCTACGAAAACGGTTCGCGCCTGGCCGACATGGCGGTCGAGGAAATCAGCGACTATCTGGCCAAGCCGGATTGCTTCGTCTGGGTCGCCCTGCGCGACGCGACAGCGCAGGAACTGGATCAGATGCAGGAGGAGTTCGGTCTGCACGAACTGGCCGTCGAGGATGCCCGGCATGGTCACCAGCGGCCGAAGATCGAGGAATACGGCGATTCGGTGTTCGCCGTCATGCACCTGCTGGAAGAGGTCGATGGCGAGTTCAATATCGGCGAGGTCAATGTCTTCGTCGGGCAAAACTACGTTCTGTCGGTGAGAAACCATAGCCAGCAGGGTTTTCTTGGGGTGCGCGAACGCTGCGAGCGGGAACCGCATTTGCTCGTTCATGGCTCGGGCTTTGTCCTTTATGCCCTGATGGATGCAGTTGTTGATCGCTACTTCCCGATCATGGACCGGCTGGAGTCGGAGCTCGAGGAAATCGAGGACCAGATTTTTGCCAAGGGTGCTGCCCGCAGCAATATCGAGCGTCTTTACGATCTGAAACGCAAGATCACCCTCCTCAAGCATGCCGTCGGACCGATGATGGAGGCGACCGGCAAGCTCTCGGGTGGCCGTGGGCCGGCAGTCTGCGCCAATAGCCGCGACTATTTTCGCGACGTTTACGATCACCTCGCGCGGATCAATGCTTCGCTCGACAACATCCGGGACACCATCGGCACGGCCATCCAGGTCAATCTGTCGATGGTGACCATCGAAGAGAGCGAAGTGAACAAGAAGCTGGCGGCCTGGGCCGGCATCTTCGCCGTGGCCACCGCGTTTGCCGGCATCTGGGGGATGAATTTCAAGGCGATGCCCGAGCTGCAATGGGAGTTCGGTTACCCAATGGCGCTGCTGGTCATCAGCGTGACCTGTGTCGCGCTCTATGCCAAATTCAAACGCGTCGGCTGGTTGTGATGGCCTGTCGGAGCGTCATTTGCCGATCGCCTGCGATTGCAGTGATGGCGTCAACGCGGCGAGCTCTGAAACAATTTCAGTAAATAGCGGCCGGGCTGAAACGTTTTCCTGCGCACAGTCGGCCTGCAGGGATTTCAATTTTTGGCTTTTTTTCCGGTTGACCGTGGGATCCGGCTCAGGCGCCGAAAACGCCAGCAATTCCTCGAGCAAACACCCAAACGCCCGCACCTCGATGCGCTGCAGGGCCTTGGCGATGAGCGGATCATCCGTCGGCACGAAGGATGCAGCACCGAAGTCGCCGAGCATGGCAAGCCCGTCGGCGCCATGCAGGATATTGTGGCCGTACAGATCGCCGTGTGTGATGCCCCGGGCGTGCAGGTGTTCAGCCGCCGAGGCGATGCCAAGGGCGATCCGGATGGCGTCGTCCAGAGCGAAACGCGTTTCTGCCGGATAAACGTCGCGCGTACAAGAATCGAGGCTGGGCGGCCCGGCCAGGTTGCGGAAGTCGCCGTCGATCAGCGCCATGACCAGTCCGTGGGCGGCCTCCGGGTGCGCCGCCAGCCTGCCGAGGACCGGAATCAGATGCGGATGGGCGCCGGCGGTGATGCAGGCATTCATTTCATCGAGCGGCAAACCGTCGCTGGTCAGCGCGCCCTTGAACAGTTTGAGCGCCACCGGCTGGGCGCCCTCGGCCGAACGCCATTCGGCGTGATGAATGACGCCCGAAGCACCCTCACCCAGTTGATGGCTGACGTGGAGGTCATCCCAATGAATGGGCGAAACCTCGGTTTTACCCGGCATCTCCGGGCAAAACGGGTTGCCGGCGTAGGCCAGCCAGGAAAGTTTCGGCAGTGTCATCAACCAGTCGGGCAAGGCCGCAAGCTGGTTGGCCGCGATGCGCAGCAACTCCAGCCCGGTGCAATTGGCCATCTCGGCCGGCAGCGACTGCAAGCGGTTACCCGCCAGCATGAGCTTCTGCAAACGCGTGCAGCGGCCAATTTCGCGCGGCAGTTCGACCAACTCGTTGTCGGTCAAAATCAGCCAGCGCAGCCTGGCTGGCAGCGCCGCAGCGGGCACCTGCCGAATCCGGTTGGCCTTGAAACCGACCATTTCCAGCCCGGCGCATTGCCCGAGCACCGCCGGCAATTCGCTAAACAGATTGTCCGAACAAAACAGGACGCGCAGTTTATGCAGCCGTGGCAGATCGTCGGGCAGCGTGGCCAGCGCATTCCCCGACAAATCGAGAATCTCCAGCGTTTCGGCCAGAGCAAAAATCTCGCGCGGAAACGCGGTCAGGCCGCCGGCCAGTTTGAGGCGCCGGCTCCCGGCCAGCTTGCCAGCACGCAGGTCTTCGAGGGTGTTCAGAGGCATTCAGGGCATTCCGCCGGGCGGCCGTGATAAGGTGCGGCAGGATAACAAAAGATGGTGAAACATGACTTGGGAGAAGCCCGCCAGCCCGTCAATGACCGAACGCGGCATGCGCATCGCGCTGATATTTGCGCTGGCCGCCGAGCGCCTGACGGCTTTTTACGAATACAGCCAGTGGCTGACCGAAGCCCAGGGTGCCAGCCTGGCCGCCGACTGGCTGGCGCGCTCGAAAAACAAGCTGCCGCTTGCCGAACGCCGGCAGCTCTCGGCCCTCAGCGACCAGCTCGCCCGCCAGATCCAGGGCAGCCTGTCGCGCGAAGCCGGCATGTACACGGCCCATGAAATGATGGAATCGCTCGACCCCAACCATCACTCGGAAATCGCCGAATCGCTGATGGTGGAATGCGAACGGCTGCTCGACGAAAGCCTCGCCGGCTGAGCTAGCCAAGAAAAAGGCCCGCCGGAAGCGGGCCTTCGAACTGAAACCAGGCTAAAGGCTCAGAGCAGTTCAGCCGGAATATTGCCGCCGTTTTCGGCCAGCTTCTGCAGCACGGTCTTGTGCAGCCACATGTTCATCTGCGCCGAATCGCCCATCTTGTCGGCCGGGCAGCCGAGTTCGGCGGCCAGTTCCTTGCGCACCGCCAGGCTGCTGTCCAGGCCGAGCAGCTTGAGCAGATCGACGATGGAAACCTTCCAGTTGAGCTTTTCCGGATTGGCTTTGGCCAGCGCTTCCAGCTTGGCCACGACATCAACGGCGCTGATCGCTACCGGCGCTGCGGCAACGGGTGCCTCGACAGCAGCTGGAGCAACCGGAGCAGCCTCGGCAACCACTTCCTTCTTGTCATCGCCGAAACCCAGTTTGGCCAGAATGTTGCTGAAAATTCCCATGTTGTTTCTCCTATGCAACCGATTGAACAAATGCACGACGCGAAATCACTTCCCGGGTGCCACGGCCATGTTAATTGCATTCGGCGGCAGCTTTGGTGAATTTATATGAAGGTATTTTTACAATTCTCAACCTTTCGGCCGTAAGCCTCGGTCGCTGCGCCCCATTTCATTTTTGGCCATTTTTCCCGGTTGACCGTAGCATTCACGGCCCCCCTGACGTCAGACGACATCGATCGCCGCCAGCGTCGCCACATCGATGATTTCAGCGATGCGGTCGCCCAGCCCGGCGAGCACGGCGGCGTGCACCGTCGCTGCCGAAATCGTCTGGCCATCCGGCCCCGGCAGGTCGCGCGTGGCGCTGGCGTCGGCCACGACGCCGACCCGGTAGCCACGGTGGAAGGCGTCGCGGGCGGTTGAATCGACGCAGTTGTGGGTCATGTAGCCGGCGATGATCAGCGTTTCGACGCCGCGCCTTTGCAGTTCGTCGAGCAGGCCGGTGCCGGTGAAGGCCGAGCGGCGCCTTCGGAATCCGGGGCGAAGATCGGCGCGGTGGCCGGCGCGCGATGCAGAACGTGGATGACGGCAATGCCAGCCTGGTCGGCCCAGGTGCGCAACTGGCGGGCGGCATTGCTGGCGGTTGGCTCGCCAGGCAGCGCCAGCGGGCCGTTGCGGTATTCGTTCTGGTAGTCGATGAAGACGACGGCGGTTTTGGCGGCGTCCAGCGTGGCGTCGGCGTGCAGGCTGGCCGGGATGCCGGCGATCTGGCGCAGGGTACGGGCGTTCATGCTGATTCTCCAATCAGTTGCCGGGCCTTGCGGGCGGCCTGGGTTTGCCCGTCGTAACCCCAGCTTTCGGCCGGTAGTTCGTGCAACGCGACGTAGATGGGCGCAGCAGTTTGGCCGATTGCTACGGTCAACAAGGATTTTGCGGCAAAAATGAAATCGGCCTTTTCGGCCGCGCTGTTGGTGCCGGCGGTGATCATCGCCTGCAGGCTGGCCGCGACGGCGACGGCCTGTCCGTTGGCCGAGAAGGCGCCGGCCGGCAACTGCGTGACGCTGACCACGGTGAGCGCCGCTTTCTTGCGCAGGATGCTCTGCATGAGGCGTGTCGTTTCCTGCTGCAGGTGCTGAACGGTGCTCGGCGCAAGGCTGGCGCCGGCCAGGGTGATGTTGATCAGGGGCATGGTTTTCTCCGGTTGAAGTGACGTCTGCATCATTTCACCGGGCGTTATTCGCTACAATCCAGAAAATTCATAACAGTTTGTTGCCCAATGGAAACAATCAACCCGCTCGATCATTTATCCGATCTCGCCGTTTTCGTCCGCGTCGTCGATACGCAAGGCTTTTCATCGGCAGCGCGGGCCATGGGCCTGACCAAATCGGCCGTCAGCAAGCGCATCAATCGCCTTGAAAAACAGCTTGGCCTGCGCCTGTTGCAGCGCACGACGCGCGCCATGTCGCTGACCGAAGCCGGCCGCGTGCTTTACGAGCGGGCCGCCCAAGGCGTCGCGCTGCTCGACGAAAGCGCCCGCCTCGCCGCCGGTCTGGTCGAGGCGCCGCGCGGCACCTTGCGCGTCACGGCCTCGGTGACTTTCGGCAAGCTCTGCCTGGCGCCGCTGATTCCCGAATTTCTCGCCCGCTACCCGGAAATCGAGCTGCAACTGACCCTGCTCGACCGCTTCGTCGATCTCGTCGAGGAAGGCTACGACGTCGCCCTGCGCCTGACCCGCACGCCGCCCGAGCAGGTCGTCGCCAAGGCGCTGATGCCCGTGCGCTACCGGCTGTGTTCCACGGTCAACGCCATAAAAGGGCAAAAAATAGAATCACCTTCCGACCTCGCCGGCCACAACTGCCTGCATTACGGCCTGCGCGAACTGGGCAGCGAATGGCGTTTCCAGCGCGCTGGCGAGGAAGCCCGGGTGCGCGTGACGAGCAACGTCGTGGTCAATAACAGCGAAGTCGTGCGCGACCTGCTGCTCGCCGACATGGGCATCGGCCTGGTCTGGAACTACGCGGTGGATCGCGAAATTGCCGATGGCCGGCTGATCGCCCTGCTCTCAGAATGGACGCCGGTCGGCCCCTTCGGCCAGACCGCCTACGCGTTGTGGCTGCCGCAAACGCATCTGCCGCCGAAGATTCGGGTTTTCGTCGATTTCCTCGCCGAGCGCCTGGGCGATACGCCGACTTAGCCGCTGCAGGAGGCGTTGCGCCGAAAATCGGCCGCCAGAAAACAAAAAAGCCAATCCGGAGATTGGCTTGAATGCTTGTTTAGTTGGTGCGCCCGGAGCGATTCGAACGCCCGACCCCTTGGTTCGTAGCCAAGTACTCTATCCAGCTGAGCTACGGGCGCACACCTAAACTGCTTTTTACTGCTTTGCCGAAATTTTCAACCTTCGGCGGGTTGTTCTGCTGGTGCGCCCGGAGCGATTCGAACGCCCGACCCCTTGGTTCGTAGCCAAGTACTCTATCCAGCTGAGCTACGGGCGCACTGTCAGAGCGGCGCATTATACGGGCGCTGGCGTAGAATGCAAGGTTTCCGCCGAAAAAAGCTGATGTCTTTTTCCTTCATTCGCATGCCGAAGTATCCCGAGTGCTGGTCGAGTTGCGGCTCGTGCGCGAGTGGCGACATCTTCATTCTCGAGTTGCTGGTCAAGATTGGCGACCGGGTGGAGCGTGACGACAACATCCTGACGCTGGAAACCGGCAAGGTGGCGCTGGATATTCCCAGCCCGCACGCCGGCCGGGTGGTTCAAATTCATGTCATAGAGGGCGATACAGTCGCCGAAGGTGCGCTACTGGTAACTCTGGAAACAGACTGAAAAGCCTGTCCAGGAAGTTGGGATCGCCCCCTCCCTTCAGTTTGGGACGCCGACCTCCATGGCGTTGCGTACTTCACGCACGCCGCGGACCCGGCTGGCGAGTTCGAGGGCGCGACGCAGCGCATGTTCGTCGGGCACCACTCCGCCGACGGTCACCACGGATGATTTGGCGAGGATGCGAAACTGCGAGCCGGCCAGGCCGATGTCGGTGCGCAACAGGGTTTCAACCTTGTCGGTGAGCGCCGCGTCCTGCGCTTCGTTATTGGCGAGCATGGCGGCGAGCAATTGCGGGTCATCGGTGGCAAAGGCAGAAAGGCCGAGGCCGGCGAAGGTGGCGGCGCCGGTCAGGCAAGCGACCATGAGGTGACGTTTGAACATGCTGAATCCTTTTTTTGTTGATTGCCATGGCCCTGATGCGAAGTCCGTGCCAGATTTGAATTTCTCATTCAAATCAATGCACTGGAACACACGGACGTTTACGGCAAGGCATATCCCGTCGTCCTGTGACGACAGCTGGCTTGGTGGCGAGGGACGGCGATCCCGATCTACGCCGACTCCTGCCGGTCGCCACCAATCAGCGCGGCCTCGCCTTCGCTGCGAAACATGGCCGGGGTCAGGTCGTGTTTCTGCAACAGGCGATAGAACTCCGTGCGGTTGCGTTCGGCCAGGCGGGCCGCATCGGCGACGTTGCCATCGGTCAGCTTGAGCAACTGGACGAGGTAGTTACGCTCGAAACGCTGTTTGGCTTCGGCGTAGTTGAGCGCGTCCATGACCGGCACGCGCAGGGCGCGCTGGACGAGGGTCAGCGAGATGAGCGGCGTCGAGGTCAGCGCGCAGCTTTGTTCGACGACGTTGAACAGTTGCCGGACGTTGCCCGGCCAGGCGGCCGTGGCCAGGGCTTCGAGGGCTTCCGGGGCAAAGCCGTTGACCGGCTTGCCATACTTGCCGGCGAGCAGTTTGACGAAATGCAGGGCGAGCAGCGGGATGTCTTCGCGGCGCTCGTCAAGGCGCGGCAGGGTCAGCGACACGACGTCGAGCCGATAGTAGAGATCCTCGCGGAACTGGCCCTGGGCCATGGCCAGATCAAGGTCGCGATGCGTCGCCGAAAGCAGACGGACATCGACCGGCTCGGCCCTGGTCGTGCCGACCGGGCGCACGACGCGCTCCTGCAACACGCGCAGCAGCTTGACCTGGAGGGCGAGCGGCATGTCGCCGATTTCGTCGAGGAAAAGCGTGCCGCCGTTGGCTGTCTGGAACAGGCCGACCCGACTGGCACCGGCGCCGGTGAAGGCGCCCTTGGCGTGGCCGAAGAGCTCGGATTCGAGCAGTTGCTCGGGAATGGCGCCGCAGTTGATGGCGACGAACGGCCCCTTGGCACGCGGGCTGGCGCGGTGAATGGCGCGGGCCAGAACCTCCTTGCCCGAGCCGCTTTCGCCGCGGATCAGGACGCTGGCGTCCGAGGCAGCGACCATGCGCGCCTCGGCCATCAATTCGGCCATCTTGCTGCTGCGAAAAATGACGCCTTCCATCCAGGCGTCGTCGCCCTTCCCGGCCGCATCCGGGGCACCGCCGGGATGCGAGTTCGGGGCCGAGAGCTGCAGGGCACGGTCGATCTTTTCGAGCAGGATCTGGCTGTCGAATGGCTTGGTCAGGTAGCCGAAAACGCCGCGCGAGGTGGCAGCGACGGCATCGGGGATGTTGCCGTGGGCGGTGAGCAGGATGACCGGCAGCGTCGGCCGCGTCCGGCGAATTTCCTCGAACAGCGCCAGGCCATCCAGCCCGGGCAGGCGCACGTCGCTGACGACGACCCGCGGCGGATCGACGGCAATCTGCGCCAGCGCCTGCTCGGCCGAGCCGACGGCGGTGATCCGGAAGCCCTTGGCGCGCAGGCGCATGGTCAGTAACTTGAGAATATCTTCGTCGTCATCGACGACCAGTACGTGTGCGCCGGCCATTACCGCTTGCCTCCGTTCGGGCTGACCACGCGCGGGCGCGGGATCAGCGTTTTTTCAATATTGGCCAGGCTGTCGAGCTTTTCCTGCAACTCGGTGGTCTTGCGCTGGCTGTCCTTCAATTGCAGGCCCTGCTTTTCAAGCTGGCTTTCGAGTTTCAGGCGTTCCTGATAGTTGTCGGCGAGCTGCCGGGCCAGCGGGTGAAAAGACACCGCTTCCGGTTCGGTCGATTTGAGAACGCCTTCGAGCAGGGCCAGCCCCTTGCCGAGATCCTGCTGGACGCGTGGATGGCCGAGAAACAGGGCCATCCTGACCTGGGTGAAGGGCGTTTGCGGCACGGCGGCGAGGACCGACCGCTCGCGGCCCAGCTCGGCCGGCGTCATCCGCGTCAGGCTCTGGTTGTAGTGCAGCGCCCCCTCCGGGCTGGCGTCGTCGAGGTGCAGTTTCCTGGCCAGCGGGCCGGAAGCACAGCCTGCTACGGTCAACCCGAAAAAAAGGCCAAAAATGAAAACCGCCAGGCGGCGGGAAAGCGTCGGGAATTTACTGCTCATCAGGTATTTCCACACAAAAATGGGCGCCCGTTTCTTGCGGGACGAGATAGACCGTGCCACCCATCGCCCGCACCAGTTCGCGCACGATGGAAAGCCCGACGCCGCTGCCCTGCCTGGGAGCCGGCGCGACGCGCTGGCCCTGGACAAACGGTTCAAAAATGCGCTGCCGGTCTTCTTCTGCAATGCCGGGGCCCTGATCGACGCACTCGAAGCGCCAGAGGCCGTCGGCGTGGCTGACCGAGAGGCGGATTTCGCCGTTTTCCGGGCTGAAATCGATGGCGTTGGACAACAGGTTGTCGAGCACCACCGACATTTTTTCAGCGTCGAGCATCGCCGTTTCCTGGGAGGATTCGACGATAACCTTCAACTGCCGCGACTGGCTGTGCAGTTCGCGCCGCTGCGCCACCGTGGTCAGCAGTTTGCGCAGGCGTATCGGCGCAATCTGCAGGCGGCGCGCCTCGAAGGCGGCGGCATTGAGCGTGAGCAGGCTTTCAATTTGCGCCTGCAGGCTGACGACATTGTGCTGGAGGATATTGACCACCTCGCGCTGGCCCTCCGCCAAGGGGATGCCGCAAGGCACGCTCGCGGTCGGCCTCCAGCTCGCCGAGGCGCTGACGCAACCAGTCCAGCCGCTTGCCGAGCTGGCGCAAGTCGGCCGGGCCGCCGACCGTGACCGCTTCGTCGAAACGACTGGCGCCAAGGCGGATGATGGCCTGCTCCAGATGGCGCACCGGGCGGACCAGCCACCAGCCCATGGCCAGCGCGACGAGCAGCGCACCGCACAGAGCCAGGGCGATACGCGCCCCCAGACGCATCCGGTTGGCCTCAAGTTCTTCGAGCGATTTCCGGTTCTCGCCCTCGATCCAGCGTTGCCCCGCCTGCTTCAACAAGCCATCCAGCTCGGCCATGCGGGCCAGCAGGGGAATGATCTCGGCCTGGGGAATATTCTGATCGAGGCTGCTGCGCAGCGCCTCGGCCACCATGCGCCAGCCACCGAGCAAGGGTTGGAGCGGTTCGGCGGCCAGCGTGTCGAGCCGGTCGACGACGGCCAGCGACTGGCTGAGGTGCTCGTCGAAGCGCTGGCGGAAAACCGGGTTGTCGAGCACGAGATACTGCCGGGCACTGCGTTCGATATCGACAGTGCGCTCGCCCAGCTCCTGGATCGACGCCGTCAACTGGATGGCCCGCTCGCTGCCGCGCCGGCTTTGATCGACCAGCCTTTCGACCACCAGCCAGCTTTGCACCGCCGCACCGCCGAGGAGCAGGACGATCAGGGCAAAGCCAAGCAACATCCCCTGGCGGAAGGAAATTCGATTCATCGGCGCTCTGAGTCTGAAAATTGAAGTTTAAACCGCCGCCAGGCCGGGCAAAGCGGAATGCCGCCCGAAAAGCAGGCCTCATCGCCCTCGGCGCGTGAAATTTATTTCAATTTATTCAATAACTTGGATTCATGTCGCAATTTCACGACACGCATTCTGGCTAGATTAACTGCCTTTGCCGGGAATGCCAAAAATATCTGTCGCAATTTCACGACAGACTGGCCGAATGAATTCCGATACAACTTTCAAATTAATTCGTAACACACTGATTAATTTGTATTTATATTCCATGGCACGCTTATCGCAAAGGGCTTCCGGCCAGCCAATCATCAAACCCTTCAGAACCGGAGTCCCCATGTTCAGCAAACCCAACGTCCCCAACCGCAACGACCCTATCACCCGCAAGGATGTGAACAGCATTCTGGGTAGCCCCGCCAACAATCTCAAAGCCGCCACCACAATCGCGCCACCCGTCGCCCAGCCCGAAAAAAACGAGATGCCGGCTGAAAACGTCATCGGTGCCCGTCTCATCGTCGGCCCCGACGTCAAACTCAAGGGCGCCGAAATTCTCGATTGCGACACCCTGGTCGTCGAAGGACGCGTCGAAGCCACCATGGACAGCCGGGTCATCCGCATCGCCGAAAACGGCTCGTTCTCGGGCAAGGTCAGCATCGACATCGCCGAAATCCATGGCTGTTTCGAAGGCGAACTGACTGCCCGCTCGCAACTGATCATCCACGCCACCGGCAAGGTCACCGGCAAGATCCGCTACGGCAAGCTGGTCATCGACGAAGGCGGCGAACTGTGTGGCGACATCAGCACCCTGTCGGCCGAGAAATCAACCCCCTTCCATCTTCGTGAAGAGCCAGCCAAGGCATTCGCCGTTGCCGGTTGATCACCCAATGCAAATTTCATAGAATGCAGCGTATGCAAAAAGTCATAAGCTTCGGATCCTCGCCAGTGTCCGGCCTGATGCCGGCACTGCTGGCGTCGTCCGGCGCCGGCCGGGTTGTCGATTTGCCGGAACTGGTGGTGGCCCCGGCCGTCACCTACCATCAGCATCGCGCCTGCAGTGCCCTGGTCCGCCGCATGTACGCCTGGCGCGGCTACCGGACTTCGCCGCCGCGGCAACTGATCGAAGATCCCAATCACGCCACGCTGGGCGCCTGGATGGACGGCGAACTCGTGGCGACACTAACCGCCTCCCGCGACTCCGCGGCCGGACTGCTTGCCGACAATCTCTACGCCGAAGAGTTGGCCGTCCTCCGCAAGCCTTCCCGGGTCATCAGCGAAGTCACCCGGCTGGCTGTCGATACCGACTGCCATGACCCGGAAATTCTGAAGTCGCTTTTCCGCTCAAGCTACCAGTATGCCCGGGCTGTTTTCGGGGTGACCGACGTGGTCATCGAAGTCAATCCGCGTCACGCCTCGTACTATCGCCGGGAGTTCGGTTTCTCGCAGATCGGTACGGTTCGCACCTGCCCCCGGGTCGATGCGCCAGCCGTACTGCTGCATCGTCCGCTCGGCAATCTTCACTTCTAGCTTCCGCTTCACCCCAGGCAAATGGCCAGCCCCGAGCTTCGGGAGACTGGCCATTTGCTTTGAAGGGCCGTAGACTCGCGCATCATTCATCTTTACGACGACAGGTAGGTTGTTCAATGGCTCAATACGTCATGTCCATGCTCCGCGTGAGCAAGATCGTTCCGCCCAAGCGGCAGATCATCAAGCTCAAGATCATGGCCGGCGTGGACAAGGAATACGACGGCGAAGTCCAGCATTTGGCCGGCGTCTCCATCGGCTACCTGCCGCAGGAACCGCAGCTCGATCCGACCAAGACGGTCAAGGAAGAAGTCGAATCAGCGCTCGGCGAAGTCATGCAGGCCCAGGCCAAGCTCGACGAGGTTTATGCCGCCTACGCCGACCCCGATGCCGATTTCGACAAGCTGGCTGAAGAACAGGCCCGCCTTGAAGCCATCATCTCGACTTCCGGCGCCGACACCGAAGCGCAGATGGAAATCGCCGCCGACGCCCTGCGCCTGCCGCCCTGGGAGGCCGTCATCGGCAACCTGTCCGGTGGTGAGAAGCGCCGGGTCGCGCTGTGCAAGCTGCTGCTCGCCAAGCCCGACATGCTGCTGCTCGACGAACCGACCAACCACCTCGACGCCGAATCGGTCGAATGGCTGGAACAGTTCCTCGTCCGCTTCCCGGGCACCGTCGTTGCCGTCACCCACGACCGCTACTTCCTCGACAACGCCGCAGAGTGGATTCTCGAACTCGACCGTGGCCACGGCATTCCGTACAAGGGCAACTACTCCAGCTGGCTGGAGCAGAAGGAAGCCCGCCTGGAAACCGAAAACAAGCAGATCGACGCCCACATGAAGGCGATGAAGCAGGAACTGGAATGGGTGCGCAGTCCAGCCAGGAATACCAGAAGCGCAACGAAACGCAGGAGATCTTCATCCCCGTCGGCGAGCGGCTGGGCGACAAGGTCATCGAGTTCAACGGCGTCACCAAGTCCTTTGGTGACAAGCTGCTCATGGACAACGTCAGCTTCAACATCCCGGCTGGCGCCATCGTCGGCATCATCGGCCCGAACGGCGCCGGTAAATCGACCCTGTTCAAGATGATCACCGGCCAGCAACAGCCGGATTCCGGCGAAGTCGTCGTCGGCCCGACGGTCAAGATGGCTTACGTCGATCAGTCACGCGATTGCCTCGATGGCTCGAAGACCGTTTTCGAGGAACTGGCCCAAGGCAGCGACATCCTGCAGATCGGCAAATTTGAAATGCCGTCGCGCGCCTACATCGGCCGTTTCAACTTCAAGGGCGCCGACCAGGGCAAGCAGGTCGGCAATCTGTCCGGCGGTGAGCGCGGTCGTCTGCACCTGGCCAAGACGCTGATGGCCGGTGGCAACGTGCTGCTGCTTGACGAACCGTCGAACGACCTCGACGTCGAAACCCTGCGCGCGCTGGAAGACGCCCTGCTTGAATTCCCCGGCTGCGCCATGGTCATTTCCCACGACCGTTGGTTCCTCGACCGCATCTGTACCCACATCCTGGCCGCCGAAGGCGATTCGCAGTGGAATTTCTTCACCGGCAACTTCCAGGAATACGAGGAAGACAAGAAACGCCGCCTCGGCGAAGAAGGCGCCAAGCCGAAGCGGATTCGCTACAAGCCGATCACCCGCTAAAAACGAATGGCCGGAATTTCAATTTCGGCCGTTTTTCCCGGTTGACCGTAGCAATCGGTTTTCCGGACTCCAGATGCAAAACGGGCGCCGCTTGGCGCCCGTTCTTTTTTCTTCCTCCCGCCGATGCGGAAGGCTGAAAACTTAGTGTTTGAGGCTGGCTGAGAAAACCGCCTTGGACTTCTCGGAAAACTGGAATTCGTTGAACGCGCGGGTGATTTCGGCTTCGTTACGGCCTTCGGATTGATCTTCGAAGCTGATACCGATGATCTTGCCATTGGCGGCCAGGGTCTGGAAGGCAAAACGCCAGCGTTGTGCTTCAGCCAGCCGCTCGCGCAGTTCAGCTTCTTTGGAAATTGTGATACCGGCTTTCTTCAGTGAATCCAGGAATTGTTCGAAGGATTCGTTGCTCAGACTGCCCATTTAACTATCTCCGTAGGTATGCGGTGTTTGATCACCATGAGCCTAATAACGACTCGACTTTGATTCGGTTGACACGAAAGTGAGAGAAGTTTGAATGCGATAATGTCGCCCCATGAAGAAGTCCCGGACAGTCCATTGAACTGCTCAAGGAACTCCACATCCTCACCCGTGACGGCAAGCTCAATCAAGACACTCGGCGCAAGCTCAAACAGGTCTATCACCTCTATCAATTCATCGAACCGCTGCTGGATGGCGCCGAGACCTTGGTCGACCATGGGGCCGGCAAGTCCTATCTCGGTTTCATCCTCTACGATCTCTGTATCAAGGAACGTGCCAGCGGCGAGATCATTGGCATAGAAACGCGCCAGGAACTCGTCGAAAAATCGCGCGAATTGGCCGCAAGGCTTGGCTTTGAGCGCATGCGCTTCCTCGCCTGCACGGTTGAGGATTCGCTGACTGCGCCAGAGTTGCCGGCCAGCGTCGATGTCGTGACAGCGCTACACGCTTGCAATACGGCGACCGACGATGCCATCCGTTTCGCCCTGACCAAGAATGCCCGCCATATTGTCCTTGTGCCTTGCTGCCAGGCCGAAGTCGCAGCCACGATGCGCGCCAAAAAGAACGAATCTTTGGGTAAAACGCCGCTATCCGAACTTTGGCGACACCCGATCCATACACGCGAACTTGGCAGTCACCTGACGAACGTCCTGCGTTGCCTGCTGCTCGAATCGCACGGCTACGACGTCACGGTCACTGAACTGGTCGGCTGGGAACATTCGATGAAGAACGAGCTGATCATCGCCAGCAAGCGCGGCAATCCGCGCAAGAACGCCCGCGAACGGGCCGAAGCCATCCTGCGCGAATTCAATATCGAAGAACTTGCGCCGCGTTTCACGTACTAACGCACCATGTCCCGACTTCAACACCCTCTCGAACTCCTTGCCCCGGCCAAGAACGCCGATTTCGGCATCGAAGCCATCAAGCACGGGGCCGATGCCGTGTATATCGGCGGCCCGGCCTTCGGTGCCCGTTACGGCGCCGGCAACGATGTCGCCGAAATCAAACGCCTCAGTGACTTTGCCCATCGCTTTCGCGCCAAAGTCTTCGTCGCGCTCAACACCATCCTGCGCGACGACGAACTCGAAGACAGCCGCCAGCTCGCCTGGCAACTTTACGAAGCCGGCGCCGATGCGCTGATCATTCAGGACATGGGTTTGCTGGAAATGGATTTGCCCCCCATCCAGCTTCACGCCAGTACGCAAACCGACAACCGTAACGCCGACAAGGTGAAGTTTCTCGAAGATATTGGCTTCTCGCAGGTCGTTCTGGCACGCGAATGCAGCTTAAACGAAATTATCAAGATTGCTTCGCAAACCAATGTTTCATTGGAGTATTTTGTTCACGGTGCCCTGTGCGTCGCGTTCAGCGGCCAGTGCTACATCAGCCAGGCCCATACCGGCCGCAGCGCCAATCGCGGCGAGTGTTCGCAGGCCTGCCGCCTGCCCTACACGCTGGTTGACGACAAGGGCAAGACGATCACCGAGAACCAGCATCTGCTGTCGATGAAGGACAACAACCAGACCGATAACATGCTCGACCTGGCCCGCGCTGGCGTCTCATCCTTCAAGATCGAAGGGCGTCTGAAAGACCTCAGCTACGTCAAGAACATCACCGCCCACTATCGGTCGCTGCTCGACGACATAATCGCTAACAACCCCGAATTCACCCGCGCTTCGAGTGGGCGCAGCACCTACACTTTTACGCCGCAGCCGGACAAAACCTTCAACCGCGGCTACACCGACTATTTCGCCAACGACCGCCAGGACGATATCGGCGCCTTCGATTCACCGGCTTTTGTCGGCGAACTGATCGGCGAAGTCGTCGATATCGGTGACGGCCAATTCACCGTCAACGCTGAAGCCCCTTTCAACAATGGTGATGGCGTTTGCTTCTACGACGCCCATGGCGAAGTTATCGGCATGCGCATCAACCGGGCAGACGGCAAAACCCTGTTCCCGGCCGAGATGCCGGAAGAACTGACCGTAGGCGCCACCCTTTTCCGCAATCGCGACCAGGAATTCGAACGTTCTTTGGAAAAAGAATCGGCCGACCGCCGCGTTTCGGTCAAGCCGGTGCTGGTCGAAACCGAAGACGGCTTCGCGCTGACGTTAACTGACGAAGATGGCGTGATTGCTACGGTCAACCGGGAAAATGGGCCAAAATCAGAATGGCAACTGGCCCAGAACCCCGAGCCGGCAATGGCCAAACTCGCGGAAAACCTCGGCAAATTCGGCAACACGATGTTTGTCGCCGAGCCGGTCGAGCTCAAGCTGAGCCAGCCATGGTTCATGCCGGTCAGCGCCATCAACGCCCTGCGCCGCGAAGCCACCGAACAGCTCGAAGCCGCCCGCATCGCCAGCCACCCGCGTCCGCCACGCGCCGTGCCGGCGACCAATCCGGTGCCCTACCCGCAAGAAGAACTGACCTACCTCGGCAACGTCTTCAACGCCAAGGCCCGCCAGTTCTACGAGAAACATGGCGTCAAGCTGATCGAGGAAGCCTACGAGGCCGGTAACGAAAAAGGCATGGTTTCACTGATGATCACCCGCCACTGCCTGCGCTACAGCTTCAATCTCTGCCCCAAGGAAGTAAAACACCTGAAGCCGGACCCGATGACGCTGATCAACGGCAACGAAAAGCTGATCCTCAAATTCGACTGCAAAGCCTGCGAAATGCACGTCGTCGGCAAGATGAAAAAGGGCGTCAAGCTCAACCTCGGCAGCATCCGCCCCGCCACCTGAGTGCTTGGGGCCGGCGCTAATCAGCCCGGCTTGCGCAGCAGATCGACGCGTTGCGGATTGAAGAAGGTCGCGCCCTCCGGCCCCATGAAGGATTCGAACTTTTCCTGCACTTTCCGGTAAAGCTCTGGGGCCAGGCGGTGATCGGTGTGCGTAACCTGGATCATCCGGCTATCGAACTGGGCAAAACCCTCGAAATAGCTGCGGGTGTTGAAAAACATCTGCTTGTCGAGTCGCAGGCTGCCAGAAGCCACCGCCTTGCAGATCGCCGCGAAGGCTGCCTCGCGAACCAGCTGCTCGTTGTGAAACAAGCGGAAGACTTCGTTCAGATCACCAGCGAATACCGGTTCGGAAATCCACGCCAAGCCGCCCGGTTTCAGCACGCGGGCAATCTCGGCCAGGGCACGGTCCATGTCGGCCACCGGCACATGATGCAGCGACTTGAACATCAGCACGATATCGATACTGGCGTCTTCAACGGGAATCGCCTCGGCCCCGCCATGGCTGAAGCGCACCATCGGCAAATCGGCAATGTCCAGATTGCGTGCGTGCTGAATGGTATCGACTTCGAGCGCGACGATGCCACGCGGCCGCCCGGTTTCCGCCAGAACCCGCGTCTTTTCAGCCTTGCCGCAGCCAAGCTCGAGGACACGCGCGCCATCGAGCGGCAATTCATCGAGCAAAAGTCTGATTTCATTGCACAGCGCAGTCTGGGCGGGGTCAGCGATCTTCATGGCACATCCGGAAATAGGGTCGAGCCCGAATTTTAGCGGATGCTGATACAGGAAGGCGCGCCAGGTCGCCCAAAGCCCGGCTATAGTCTCGCCTGTTGCCCCGTACCCAATCACCATGAAACCCACGCCCTGCCCCTCCTGCCAGCAGCCGATGGTCAAGAAGACCTTCGAGCGCCTGTTGCATGGCACTGTCGTCCTTGACCTCTGTTTCAACTGCCAGGGCATCTGGTTCGACGAGTTTGAAAGCGTGCAGATCACGCCGGGCGGCACCATCAAACTGTTCGAGCTGCTGCATGAACACCACGACGACCAACGCACGCCCCTGCGCGCCCCGCTGAAATGCCCGCGCTGCAGTGAAAAGCTCCTGCATGGCCTCGATGTAGCCAAACATGGCGGCAAGTTCAACTACCATCGCTGCCTGCAAAAACATGGTCGTTTCACCACCTTCGCCCAGTTCATGATCGAAAAGGGCTTCGTCCGCCAGCTCAACCCGGCCGAAATCGACGAACTGTCGGCCAAGGTCGGCATCATCCGCTGCATGGGCTGCGGCGCCCCGGTCGATATCCGCCGGGACCACGCCTGCGGCCACTGCCGCGCGCCGATCACCATCCTCGACCCATCCGCCGTCGAACAGGCGCTGAGCCGCTACCAGCACGCCGAAGTGCGCCGCACGACACGCGACGTCGAAGCCCTCGGCGACGCCATCGTCATGCGTGAACGTGAAAAATCGCGCCAGAAACGCCTGAAACAGGAACCGGAGAACGCCGGCATCATCGACGCCATCGACCTGCTTTCAGCCGGCGCCGAATTTGTCTGGACGTTGATCAAGCGCTAGCCGGATTCGCCGCCAGTTACCGGGAACGCCCCTGTCCGACGGCCATCCGGTTGGCTTCCTGGCCGGCCCGAAGTCAGGCCGCGTCTGGCGAAAACAGCACCCGCGGTGCCAGCTCAATGTGCCCCTGATCGCCGCCCAGCCAGATCACCCCATCCTGAATCGTGCATTGCAGGCGCATGCCGCGTGCCGCCAGCGAAGCCAGCGCCTTGCCCTCCTCCACGCTCAAGGACAGGACGCGCAGATTCTTCTGCCCCGACACCTTGCCCTGCGTCTGTTGCCACCAGATTTCCGCGGTTCGCCCGCCATAACTGAGCACCATCACATGCCGCGAGCGGTTGCAGGCCCGGCGAATCAGCTTTTCATCGGGCAGCCCGACGTCAATCCAGCGCTCGATGCTCCCGGTCGCGTCCAGATCCTGCAAGTCCGCCTCATCCTCCGTCGCCGACAGGCCACGGCCAAACGTCAGCGTCTCCGAGGCATTCAACGCAAAAGCCAGCAGGCGAACCATCATCCGCTCATCCGTTTCCGAAGGGTGACGGGCGATGGTCAGCGTGTAATCGCCAAAATGCGAGCGGTCGAGGTCGGCAAGCTGAAGCTCAGCCTTGAAAATAGTGGATTTGAGCGCCATGGCTGCCCCGGAAAAAGGGTGGATTATCCCATGCGGACGGGAACCAGGCAGCCGGCAATGCGGTCCATTGGCCAATCGATCTTGAAGTCTATAATCAGCGTTTTCTGATAAACGAGACCGCCATGCGCCACCTGCTCCTAGCCTGCCTGATCGCCGCCACCAGCATCGCCCACGCCGAAGTCATCGACATCGACAACGCCCAGCTCGACAAACTGCGCCAAAGCGGCGTCCCCGTCGTCGACATCCGCCTGCAATCGGAATGGGAACGCCGCCGGCTGGCTCGACAAGGTCAAACCCTTCGCCAAGCCGAACGAGCCGGTTATCGTCATCTGCCGCACCGGCAACCGGACCAAGGCCGTCAGCCGGTTCCTCTCGCAACAAGCCGGCTACGCCACCGTTTACAACGTCAAGGCCGGCATCAAAGGCTGGATCGGCGCCGGCGGCCCGGTCGTCCCGGCAACGCAAACCATCGCCTCGTGCAAGGCCGCGAAAACTTGCTGAACCACGCCGTCGACCGCAAAAGGTGCGCCAGTTGCGAGCACTGGAGCGGTTGGCGCCAACCCGGTGAAGAACCGGGAACCGTCATCATCGAAGCCGAAACCTCAGAAGGCCTCTGCCAGGGCGGCGGCTGGGACAACTCCGAACGCCGCGCCCGCTCGGCCTGTGGGCATTGGCGGATTTGGGAAGTGCTGAATCAGACGCCGCCATAACCCAGCATCCCGCTTTCCACGGTCAACCGGAAAAAATGCCCAAAATTGAAATCGGGCAGCGCAAGCATTTATACTCACTTTTAAATAATGTGCGTATAATTTCACCATGAAACGACTTTCTGAAACCTGCGCCACCTTGTATGCCGATCTCAAGGACCGTGCCTGCGGGGATTCGGGCCGGCTGCCTCCGGGCGGCGCGTTCACCAAGAAAACCGTTAACGGAGGGATCTACTGGTACTACCAGACACCTCAGGTCGACGGGCAACGGCGGCAAATCTCGCTGGGCAGGGAATCCGATGAATTGCTGGCAAAAATTGACCAGTGGCGGACAGCGCAGTCAGACGCCGCAGGCTTGAGCGACGCGCGCAAACGACTCGTCGCCATGTTGGGCGTAGGTGGTGCCCATCTGGAGCCAGGGCGCCCCGCAAAATTGTTGTCACGGATGAGCCAGGCGGGCCTGTTTGACGCCGGCGGCGTCCTCGTTGGCTCCTTTGCCTTCGCTTGTTACGGCAACATGCTGGGAGTCTCCTTCGGCTCGGCCCTGATGCGAACAAGCGACATGGACTTTTCCCTGGAGCGGGAACTCGACATCGGCCTCCAGCGCTCAATACCCGATGATCTTCGGCTAGCCGAGCCGGCCCTGAAGTGGCCGCCACAACTCTTACCAAGCGCTCCCCCCTTCAACCTGATTGCCCCTGACGGCTTCAAGGTCGAATTCTTAACCGCACAACACGCTGCGACAGAGCGAACACCCGTGCTCATTGAGCGCTTCTCCGTTCACGCCATGCCGCTTCCTTACATGGACTACCTTCTCAACCAAACTCAGGATGCGGTGGTCCTCAACGGCGCGGGAATCCCGGTAAAAGTGCCGGACCCAGCGAGGTTCGCGTTTCACAAACTGGCCGTTTCCCAGTTGCGTCCGGTAGGCGAGAAAACCAAATCCGATAAGGACATACGCCAGGCCGAGCAACTCCTGGAAGTACTCCTGGCTGACAACCCGGGGTCCGCGATGCTCGCCGCCGATGCCGCCAACGAACGCGAAGACCTTCTCGGAAATTTGATCCTCAAGGGTGCAAGTCGGTTACCACCAGAAATGCGGGAGTCCTTGCGCGGCTGGGTTCACGAGAAGGTTTGGGATGCCGAACTTGGCAAAGCCATCCCTGGAGAGTCGCAAGAACGATGACCTCCGGCTGAAGGTCACGGTCAACCGGAAAAAATGGCCGAAATTGAAATGGGGTTGAGACGATGGCTAAGCCAAAGCAACCAGACCTCAATAAAACCGTGGTCTGGTCCCCGCTTTATTCAATTTCTTTGATGCGTGCTTTAAGCGTTGCCAATGAACTACGAGCTGCCTGCACAGCGGATTGCATTAATGGAGAGAGGTCGTCGAGGGTTCCCTGAACAACTCTTGTGATATAGGGATCGCGGAAAGGTTGTGTCTTACAACTGCTGAGCCATGAATTCAGAGGTTCCCAACAACTGTTCAACTCATCTATCAAGCTATCCAACCGAGTGACACATTGATTCAATCTTCCTTTCCGCTCAAACTTTAGCGACACGTCGAGTGCTTCGACTTGTTGAAGAGTTACCCCAACCTCTTCACAAAATCCAGTTATTTCATTGTGGGCAGCCCTTATTTTTTCGACTCGACGCTTTGCCCAATCACCAAGCTCGCTTCCAATAAGGTCGTTCTCCAATCGAGTTCTAATCTCTTCCACTGGTAGATCGTGCATCAAAATGTCGCGTTCAAGCGTCGAAAGAAGACTTAACCTGCCCTGGGCATGCACGCTGGATAGAATCACTTCTATACAAGGCGGCACTATGGCAATCCCGCCCCCGAGAAGTAATACCTGCTCGAGAATTTCCGAAGGGACAGTATCTATGTTCGTAGCCAGAAAGTAGGTAGCTGCGCCGATCATTGACAATTGAACAACCGTCCCTACAAGCGTTGAATTAGCATTGGCTCTAGTAGCTGCTCCTAAAAGCGACGGCGGGATGAATCCGTTTTTTTGGATATATCTAGCGCTGTACAAGGCAAATCCACAGACCAAAACGCCAAGCATAGCCAGCATCCAAGCCACAAGGCTTAAGAATCGGTACGTAAGATCAGACAGGTTAGGAACGGTTTCCCAAGCCAAGCAGGCAAAAAGAATTACTGGCCCAAATGAAACAAAAACTACCAGAATTGATAATGGCGTACTGGCAGAAGCCGTGGCGCCTAATTGGCGGAAATCATAAGGAGAAGGCCGACTGTTGACCGTAAGCGTTTGGTACAGATGAAACCCGAAGCATGAAATCACCAAGAGCAATGCGCTAACCAAATATAGTGCGGACCAACCTGAGCTGACACCTTTGACTTTTACCAACATTGGGACTGATTGCCACGCAATGAAAGCGAGACCGCCAAGGAGAGCCCATCGCGTAACTCCCGTATGTTGCTGACGCTCTGAAATGCGAGCGTATGAGGTTCGAATGTAATCGATGTAATCGTGACGTAACGTTTTGCTATCTGGCCGCCCCAAACTTTGCAGTTGACTAGGATGTTGTTCAGTGTCCGCACAAGGGGGCATTTGTCTCTCGATTATCAGAATGGTCACAAAGAATACTCGCCACGTTGCATTTTATATTGAACACTAACAACGCATACGCAACCATGCCGCTGTCTTTTTTGGTCAGAAGCGAAGGGGGCAGAGGCATTTCCTTTTGCTTTATCCCACGGTCAACCGGAAAAAAGCGCCAAAATTGAAATTTTCCGGATCACTTTGCCACTCACTTCCTAAGCCTTTCTAGCGGAAGAGGCATCCCGGCTGAACCGCTATCTTCTTGGCTACGCTATCGCTACTGCAGCCCAGAAAAGCAAAAAGCCCAGTCTTCTAAACTGGGCTTTTTGCTTGTATTTTTGGCTCCCCGACCTGGGCTCGAACCAGGGACCTACGGATTAACAGTCCGGCGCTCTACCAACTGAGCTATCGAGGAACGGTGCTGTCGGCCGTGCGGCTGACAGGGCGCGGATTATATACAAATCCGCTGAGCGGCTGCAATAGAGAGCGTCTTGCAGCGGTAAATAAATTGAAAATCAGGCTTTTCCGTCGTCGACCGCAAGATCGGGATTCACCGGCAGTTTGCCCGCGGCCTTCAACTCGGCTTGCCGGGAAGCCCGGAGGGCTGGCGTTTCGAGGCTGATGCGGCCGAGGGCGCCGGAGCGGTAGTCGAGGATCAGGATGGCGGCGGCTCTTTCCATGTCCAGTTCGCCGCCCCGCCCCTTGATGACGCAGCCGCGCTTTTTGCCGATGGCTTCGATCACCGCAACGGCATCCATGCCTTCGGTGGCAAAGCCGTAGCGCGCCATGAGCAGCTTGGGGTAAGCCTCAAGCAGGTAGGTGGCGAGCCAGGTGCCGACTTCTTCGTCGATGTAGGCATTGACGCCGACGGCGTGGCTGGCGGCGAGCATGAGGCCGTCGATGGGGTGGTCGATCTTCGGCCAGAGCATGCCCGGGGTGTCGTAGAGGGTCAGGCGGTTGCTGATGTCGATGCGTTGCTGGCTCTTGGTGACGGCCGGCTGGTCGCCGACGGCGGCGACTTTTTTCTTGACCAGCGCGTTCATGAGCGTCGATTTGCCGACGTTGGGGATGCCCATGATCATGAGGCGCAGCGGCTTGACGGCGTCGTTGCGGTGCGGCGCCAGCTTCTGGGCCAAGCCGGGGATGCGCGCCACGTCGCTGGCTTTCTTGCACGAAATGGCGACGGCCTTGACGCCGGGCTGGGCATCAAAATAGGCCAGCCAGGCCTTGGTCGCTTCGGGGTCGGCCAGATCGGCCTTGTTGAGCAGCTTGAGGCACGGGCGCTGACGGAAAACGCGCAGCTCGTGGATCATCGGATTGCTGCTCGCCTGCGGCAGGCGGGCGTCGAGCACTTCAACGACGACGTCGGCCACGGCCAGCGTCTCGCCGGCCTTCTTGCGGGCCTGGGTCATGTGCCCCGGGAACCATTGGATGGACATTTATGTTCTTTCTATTTTCAGCCGCCGGTGACCGGCGGGAAGAAGGCGATTTCGTCGCCGTCTTTTATTGTGGCATCAAGCTTGGCCATGTCCTGATTGACGGCGCAGCGCAGGTTTTTGGCGGTGGCCAGCTTGTCGCGCCCTTGCCCGACCAGCCAGTCACGCAAGCCGCCGACGGTGGCAATACCGGCCGGCAATTCGACGGTTTCGCCGGGCAGGCCCAGGGACTCCTTGAGACCGGCGAAGTAGAGAATTTTGACGCTCACGACAGCAGCTCCGCGAAGGATACAAAACGCACGGTGTCGCCGACGGCGATAGTGTTGCCCGGCGGGTTGAGGACCAGCCCGTCGCTCCAGCACAGCGATGTGACGACGGCCGAGCCCTGGTTTTTGTACAACTCGACGGCGCCTTGCGCGTTGAGCGAAGCACGCAGGAATTCGAGGCGGGCGCCATCGGCCCTGCCCCACACCGAGGCGCACGGCAGATTGAGGATGCCCGGCGAAACGCTGGCCGCCCCCTGCAAACGCAGGATGAACGGGCGAACCATGGTCAGGAAGGTGACGAAGGCGGCGACCGGATTGCCCGGCAGGCCGAGGAACCAGGCCTTGCCATCCTGTTTGCGGATTTCGCCGAAGGCCAGCGGCTTGCCGGGCTTGATGGCGATCTTCCACATATTCAGGCTGCCTTCGGCTTCGACGGCCGGCTTGACGTGGTCTTCCTCGCCGACCGAGACGCCGCCGCTGGTCAGCACGAGATCGTTGTCGGCGGCGGCACGGCGCAGGGCGTCACGGGTGGCTTCGAGCGTATCGGCCACGGCGCCGAGGTCGCGCACTTCGCAGCCCATGCCTTCGAGCAGCGCACGCAGGGCGTAGCGGTTGGAGTTGTAGATGGCACCCGGCGGCAGCGGCTCGCCCGGCTGGACCAGCTCGTCGCCGGTGAAAAAGACGCCGACGCGGACGCGGCGATAGACCGGCAGTTCGGGCAGGCCGGCTGAGGCGGCCAGGGCGATTTCCTGCGGGCGCAGCTTGACGCCGGCCTTGAGGATTTCGGCACCGATCGAGATGTCTTCGCCGGCCCGGCGGATGTTCTCGCCATCGCGCGGCACGTGGTTGATGACGACACCGTTTTCACCATGCTCGCAGCGTTCCTGCATGATCACGGCGTCGGCATCGGCCGGGACCGGGGCGCCGGTGAAAATGCGGGCTGCCGTGCCGGGTTGCAGTGTGGTGCCGACCGTACCGGCCGGGATGCGCTGGCTGACCGGCAGGCAGACGCCGGCCGTGGTGATGTCGGCGACACGCACGGCGTAACCGTCCATGGCCGAGTTGTCGAGCGGCGGGACTGCTACGGTCGACTGCTGGGAAACGGCCAAAATGCGGCCGGCGGCGGCGGTAATCGGCAGCGAGCGGATTTCTTCGACCGGCTGGGCGGCGGCCAGCAGCTTTTCCAGGGCTTGTTCAAAACTCAGCATGGGCGGGCCTGCAAATTAAGGTGGTTCATGACGAAATCGGCCATCGCGGCATAGTCGTTGAGCGACAGTGTGGGCAGGCTGGTTTCGATGGTGGCGTCGGTGGCCACGGCGACGATGTCGGTGCGCTCGGGGAAGAGCGGCGGCTTGCCGTTCTCCGGCCGGTAGACTTCGAGCTTGGGCACCGGTTCCTGTTTGAAGCCTTCGATTAACACGAGATCGCAGGGTGAGAGGTGGCTGATCAGTTCGTTGAGCGTTGGTTCCACCTCGTCGCGCCGCTCGTGCATGAGCGCCCAGCGGTCGCCGCAGGAGAGCAGCACCTCGGTGGCGCCGGCTTCGCGGTGGCGGTAGGAATCCTTGCCCGGCTTGTCGATGTCGAAACCGTGGTGGGCGTGCTTGATCACCGACACCTTGAGGCCACGCGCCGTCAGCTGGGGGATGAGCTTTTCCAGCAAGGTCGTCTTGCCGGAACCGGAATAACCGGCGATACCGAAAACTTTCATGGGCGGATTTTAACCGTTCAGGCGACGAACACCGGGGCAAAACCGCCGCCCAAGGTCCGGAAATTGGTCGTTTGGCCCTGATACAGGCGGGCGGCGACGAGTTGGATGCGGCCGGCGTAGACGTAGCAGCGGATGTCGGCCTTCATGGTTGTTTCAACGCCGTCGACGGGCACGACGTACTCCGATGGCGGTGCGATTTCCTGGGCGATGTAGCCGCCATGCAGGATTTCTTCGAAGACGCGCTTGGTCAGCTTGTCGCCGCGGTAGGCGGCACGACCGCCGAAACCGGCCGGCGGCTTGAAAAACCAGCGTTTGCGTTCGGCCCAGAATTGCTCGCCCTGCTCTGGTGTCACGGCGACGGTTTTGGGGATGCCGGCGAGCAGGGTCTGGCGGGTGGATTCGGCTACGCCCAGCGCCTGCAGCGCGGTGTCGTCGGAGAGCTGCATGAGGTTGCGCTTGTCGGCGTACAGCGCGTGGGCGCGTGGGTGCGGCGTAATGACGACGCCACCGGATTCGAAAATTGCCCGAATTTTCCGGTTGACCGTAGCATCGAGGGCAAAGTCGGTCAGGCGGTTGTAGATCAGGTCGACTGGCTCTCCAGCGTGCAAAAGTTGCTGGCCGTCGCTCTCGAATTCGCCCGGATCGGCCACCACGGCGGAGATGCCGTGCTCCTCGAAGAGTTCCTTGAAGAGCGCAAATTCGGGCGCAAGAAACTGTTCGGCCGGGTTTTCGTCGACGATGGCGATGCGGCGCAGCGGCGCGTCGCCGCGTTCCAGACGCCATTCCTCGCGGAACATGGCAACGAATTCGTCGCGAATCCGCGCGCCCTCTTCCGCGTGGCCATGCGAGGCGAGCAGGTAGGCGTTGAGCAGGCCGCCGCCGGCGTTGGTGTTGATCTCGATGAGCTTCGGGCCGCTCTCGGTCAGGTGAAAATCGTAGCCCATGAAGACGCCGCGCGACTTGACCGGCAGGCGAGCGATTTCCGGCGCCTGGGCCAGCGCGTGCGCCTGGTAGGCCGGCATGGCGATGACCGACTCGATGGCAGTGATGATGTCGGCCATGGCCTGCATCGGCCCGGCGGCGATGGTGATGTCGGCGCTGGAGAAGAATTGCGGCTGCTGCGCGCGCATTTGCTCGAAGATGGTTTTCATCCGCTTTACCGGTTGGCGAAGAAATCGAGAACGACCTGCAGTTCGCGGGTTCGTTTCATGGGCGGCAGACTTTGCCAGACGCGGCGGCCGTAGGGCTTTGATATGAGTCGTGGATCGCACATCATGAGCACGCCCTTGTCGTTCTCGTCGCGGATCAGCCGGCCAGCGCCCTGCTTGACGTTGATGACGGCGCGCGGCAGCTGGTACTCCATGAAGGCGTTGCGGCCTTCCTTTTTCATCTGCTCGATGCGGGCCGAGAGCACTGGATCGTCGGGCGGCGCGAAGGGGATCTTGTCGATGACGACGAGCGACAGCGCTTCACCGCGCACGTCGACGCCTTCCCAGAAGCTCTGGCTGCCGACCAGGATGGAATTGCCGTGGTGGCGGAAGCGTTGCAGCAGATCGTTCTTGCTGCCCTCGCCCTGGACCAGCAGCGGCATGTCGATGTTTTCGTCTTCGAGCTTGGCCTTGAGCAGTTCATGCGTGCGGCGCATGGCGCGCAGGCTAGTGCACAGGAAGAAGGCGCCGCCGTTGGCCGCCTTGACGGCAGGCCAGGCGGCGTCGACGACGGCGTCGGTGTAGTTCCACGCATTCGGGTCGGGCATGCCGAGCGGGGCGTAGAGGATGGCCTGCTTGTCGTAGTCGAAGGGGCTGTGCCAGCAGGCCGAATCCGGCTCACCGAGGCCGAGTTCGGCGCAGTAATGGTGAAACTTGCCCTGTACGGCCAAGGTGGCCGAGGTGAAGATCCAGGCCCGCGGATGGCCGCCCATCTGCTTGCGGAAAATTTCGGCGACATTGAGCGGCGTTGCGTTGAGCTGCAGCGAATGGGTGAAGGCTTCGGCCCAGCGGACGTAGCCGGGCGTCGGGTTCTGCCACTGGCCGAGGTGCTGGACGAGTTCGGTGGCGCGCTGCCAGCATTTCTCGAGGCCCTCGGCGCGTTCGGCCTGGGTTTCGAGCAAGGCGGCGAAGGCGACGACCTCGGCTTCGAGCGCCTTCAGGGCGATTTCAAAATCGGGCTTTTCTTCCAGTTGACCGTAGGAAAAGCGGCCGCTGTCGACGCCGACGGCCAGACGCAGATCCTTGGCGGCTTTTTCGACTTTTTTGCTGGTTTCCGGCAGCGCCAGGCAGTCGCGGGCGTTGGTCAATGCTTCGGCGCGGACATCGCGGGCCAGATCGAGCACCTGCGCCGTTGAAATGCTGTCGCCGAAAAACAGCGTCGCCACTTCCGGCAACTGGTGGGCTTCGTCGAAGATCACCGTGTTGCAGGCGGGGAGCAGTTCGGCCATGCCTTCGTCGCGGAGCATGACGTCGGCGAAGAACAGGTGGTGATTGACGACGACCAGATCGGCCGCCATCGCCTCGCGCCGGGCCAGCATGACGAAACATTCCTTGTAGTCAGGGCATTCCTGGCCGAGGCAGTTGTCGCGCGTCGAGGTGGCGTGGCTCCACACCGGTGAGTTTTCGGAAACCTCGATGCACTCCGCCTTGTCGCCGCTCTGCGTGGTCTTGGCGAAGACCGAGATGCGGCGGGCGTCGGCGGCATCCTCGCGGGTCAGGAAACGGCCGTCGGCGATGGCGTGCTGCAGATGGTAGGGGCAGACGTAGTTGGCCCGGCCCTTGAGCAGCGCGATCTTGACCGGTGCCTTGAGGGCATCGCGGACCATCGGCAGGTCTTTGTTGAAGAGTTGGTCCTGCAGGGTTTTGGTGCCGGTCGACACGATGACCTTGCCGTTCGACTGCAGTGCCGGGACGAGGTAGGCAAAAGTCTTGCCCGTGCCGGTGCCGGCCTCGGCGATGAAGACCGAACAGCCCTTGATGGCGGCGGCGATGCGCTCGGCCATGTCGAGCTGCTGTTCGCGGATGCGATAGCCGCTGATGGCCCGGGCCAGCGGGCCGTCGGGAGAGAATATTTCCGGGAGGGAAGACAAGGGAAGAAGCCTGAAAAATCAGGGCCGAATCTTAGCAGATGCGGGGTCTGGCGAGGAAAATGGCAGGCCGTCAGACTACTGAAAAAGACTCATACCGTTTGATCTCCGGCATGCCCCCGATATTCCGGGCACAGCGCCAACCCAGCCTTGAGCGCATCGACCAGCAGACGAACCTTGGGCAGCGAATAACGCCGCTGCGGATAAACGGCCCAGACAGCGGTGTTCGGCGGCTGGTTGGCGTCGAGCAGCGACACCAGTTCCCCCCGGCGCAAGGGTTCGAGGACGTAATAGTCCGGCAACTGGCACAGGCCGAAACCACGCAGGGCCGCGTCGAGCACCGCCTGGCCGCTGTTGCAGCGCCAGTTGCCGCTCGGCCGGAACTGGTGTTCGTGCCCCGCCTGCTGAAAGCTCCAAGTGTCGCCGGTGCCGATCAGGCAGTTGTGTTGGCCGAGTTCAGACAGCGTATGCGGCCGGCCGTATTTTTCCAGATATGCCGGCGCGGCGCATAGGTACATGGCGCGCGGCGCGAGCCGGGTGGCGACCAGGCTCGATTCGCTGAGCCGGCCGAGGCGGATGGCCAGGTCGAAGCCTTCATGGACCATGTCGAGGGTGCGGTTGGTCAGTTCGATTTCAACCTTGAGCGCCGGGTAGCCGGCCATGAATTCATTGACCAGCGGCACGATGAAACGCTCGCCGTAGGCGACGGCAGCCGTCATGCGCAGCAGGCCGGTCGGCGTGCTGTGCAGGTCGCCGATGGTCAGGAAGGCTTCGTCACGCTCTTCGATCAGGCGCTGGCAGCGGGCGAGGAAGGTCTGGCCGGCTTCGGTCAGCGAAACACGGCGCGTCGTCCGGTAGAGCAATCGGGCCTGCAGGCGTTCTTCGAGCAAGGCCACCTGCCGGCTGACATGCGACGACGACAGGCGCAGGCGCTCGGCGGCGCGCGAGAAATTGCCGCACTCGGCGACAGCGACGAATTCATCCAGCCCTTCCCAGCGACTCATTTTCGGCGCCCTCCCCGGCGCAAGACATTATCCCTCATCAGCAACAATCATTCCTTGAACGGCAATTTATCCGCAACTGAGCGCTAATTATACTCAGCACCATTGTCACCATTCCGTGAGTTCCACCATGTCGATCAAGTCCCGCGCCGCCGTTGCCTTTGCTGCTGGTCAGCCCCTGCAGATCGTCGAAGTCGATGTCGAAGCGCCCAAGGCCGGCGAAGTCCTGGTCCGCATCATCGCTTCCGGCGTCTGCCATACCGATGCTTTCACGCTGTCCGGCGACGATCCGGAAGGCATTTTCCCGTCCATCCTCGGCCACGAGGGCGGCGGCATTGTCGAAGCCATCGGCGAAGGCGTCACCTCGCTGGCCGTCGGCGACCACGTCATCCCGCTGTACACCGCCGAATGCGGCAAGTGCAAGTTCTGCCTGTCGGGCAAGACCAACCTCTGCCAAGCCGTGCGCGCCACGCAGGGCAAGGGTCTGATGCCGGACGGCACGACGCGCTTTTCGTACAACGGCCAGCCGATCTACCACTACATGGGCTGCTCGACCTTCTCCGAATACACCGTGCTGCCGGAAATTTCGCTGGCCAAGATCCCGAAGGACGCACCGCTCGAAAAGGTCTGCCTGCTTGGCTGCGGCGTCACCACCGGCATCGGTGCCGTGCTCAACACCGCCAAGGTGGAAGAAGGCGCCACCGTCGCCGTCTTTGGCCTGGGTGGCATCGGTCTGGCGGCAATCATCGGCGCCAAGATGGCCAAGGCGTCGCGCATCATCGCCATCGACATCAACCCGGCCAAGTTCGAGATCGCCCGCAAACTGGGCGCCACGGACTGCGTCAATCCGAAACATTTCGACGTCCCGATTCAGGAACTCATCGTCGAAATGACCGACGGCGGCGTCGATTACTCTTTCGAGTGCGTCGGCAACGTAGGCCTGATGCGCGCTGCGCTCGAGTGCTGCCACAAGGGTTGGGGCGAATCGACCATCATCGGTGTCGCCGGGGCCGGTCAGGAAATTTCCACCCGCCCCTTCCAGCTGGTCACCGGCCGGGTCTGGCGCGGTTCGGCGTTCGGCGGCGTCAAGGGCCGCACGGAGTTGCCGGGTTACGTCGAGAAGGCGCGCACCGGCGAAATCCCGCTCGACACCTTCATCACACACACCATGCCGCTCGAAGAGATCAACAAGGCCTTCGACCTCATGCACGAAGGCAAGAGCATCCGCACGGTCATTCATTTCTAAGGCACCGGCCATGACGCTCGAAAACCTTTCCTGCCAGAAAAGCGCCGGCGGCTGGACCAAGCGCTACCGGCACCGTTCGACGGCGCTTGGCTGCGACATGACGTTCTCGATCTATCTGCCGCCGCAGATAGAAAGCGGTGAGAAGCTGCCGGTGCTCTACTGGCTGTCCGGCCTCAGCTGCACCGACGAGACTTTCATGCAGAAAGCCGGCGCCCAGCGGATCGCCGCCGAACTCGGCATGGTCATCGTCGCCCCCGACACCAGCCCGCGCGGCGACGATGTACCGGGCGACCCGGACGGCGGCTGGGATTTCGGTCAGGGTGCTGGCTTTTACCTCAACGCGACGCAAGCCCCGTGGGCGCAGCATTACCGGATGCATGACTACGTTGCACATGAACTGCCGGCCCTGATCGAGGCCAGCTTCGCGGTTTCCGACAAGCGCGGCATCAGCGGCCATTCGATGGGCGGCCACGGCGCGCTGGTCTGCGCCCTGCGCAATCCGGGTCGCTACCAGTCGCTGTCCG
This sequence comes from Betaproteobacteria bacterium HGW-Betaproteobacteria-4, assembly GCA_002840785.1. Taxonomy (GTDB): domain Bacteria; phylum Pseudomonadota; class Gammaproteobacteria; order Burkholderiales; family Rhodocyclaceae; genus Azonexus. The sequence continues at coordinate 32,410 of PHCH01000048.1, forward strand.
CCTTCGCGCCGATCTGCAACCCGATGATCGTGCCCTGGGGCGAAAAGGCGTTCTCGCGTTATCTCGGCGAAGAACGCTCGCAATGGCGGGAATGGGACGCCAGCCAGCTCATTGCCACGGCAGCCGAAAAATTGCCAATCCTGATCGATCAGGGCGACCGCGACCAGTTCCTGACCGTCCAGCTCAAACCGGAGGTCTTGCAGGTCGCCGCACTGGCGGCCGGACACCCGCTCGACTTGCGCATGCAGCACGGCTACGACCACAGCTATTACTTCATCGCCAGTTTCATCGAAGATCACTTACGCCATCACGCCCGGGCGCTCCTGCCGTCAGCATGAGAATTGCGCCGCCTTCGGTCAGAAAGCCGATGGCGGCGTGCTCGGCGCCAGCGCAATATGGCTGCGCACACAACGACACGCACTGTTGCAAACGGTTACTTGAAGTCCGCCGTCCAGACCCTTATCTTCGACACATGCGCTGACCAGACATCAGCCCTGACGGCCCTACCCACCTCCCCCTCCCCGGGCCGTCCAGAAAGCCTCGTACTCCCCCGGTACGAGGCTTTCGCCTTTCCAGGGCGGGCGTTTCGGCTATGCTTGCAGCCATTATGCCCAGAAGACGAAAAAAGAAGACTGTCCGCGTTATTCACCCGTCGGAGAACCCACTCCCTGTGCGCCTGGCACCGCTCTACGTCGGGCAGCTGCAGGTCTTCAGCGATGCCAGCCAGAAACGGCATGGCGGACTGGCCGCCATCCTCTTTGCCACGCCAGACAGTGAAGCGGTAGTCAGGTCGCGCACCGTACCCATCATCGGCAGCAATGAACTCGAACTGCAGGCCACTCTGTTTGCCCTGGAACAGGCGCGAGACCTGTTCCCAAGCCAACCACTCGCCTTGTTTTCGGACAATCAGGACGCCGTGAGCAGACTCAACCGCGGCAAAATTGAAGGTTTGGAGCAAGATCCCGAGTTGCGGCAAATGCTCACCGAGGCTGACCTCGTCAAGACATTAGCCAACGCGACCGTGTGCTGGATAAAAGGGCACTCAAGCTGCCGGGGCAACATCCTCGCCGACCAACACGCCGCCGAAGCCGCAAGCTAACAACCTGCTCGATACCGTCCCAACTTTGGCAGGCGATACGTAGCGAAAGCTCAGTCCAGCTTCTTCAGGTATTCCTTGGTGAAAATCTTGTCCGGCAGGTCTCGCAACTTCATACCGCTATAGTCGAGAACCGATTTTTCACCGCTACGCAGCGCGTCCTCCATTACCAGCCGCGTTGGACGAACCCTCCCGGCCAAGGTCTGGAAATTCTCATAGCTGCACTTCTTCATCAGGCGGTTCGACAGCGAATAAAACTCAGCCTTCAGCGGCCACCCCGATTTCTCATTGACCCAGTAAACAACTCGCTGATAGGTAACGCTACGGTCGACGGCAATTAACTCAAGAATATGAAATGAATCATTGCCGATTTTTTCGCTGCCGATAATTTTCGGGTTGTAGTCACCGGCAAAATTGGCTCGCGCCAGATCGCCATTGGCCACCTGCCCGGTCAGGCGCTGCGCCAGCGAAATCCGTATCGGCTGCGACACCTCCGGCATGAACACCCACAGATCGCGCCCCCTCATCAGAATGATCTGCCCACGCTCCGAAGCCGGCTCGGTAACCATGACAACCGTGTTCTCGTTACCCTTTGAAAGAACGCGGTATTTGCGCATGTCAGCGTCTTTGTCCGGACGCTGGGAATTTATTACAATGTCAACTTGGAAGCCGTCAGCTGGAAAGCGAACCTTGTCAGCCTTTTCAACTATACTGCGGGCAATCGCATCATCGGTCTGCACAATAGCGGAACCTTGTGCCGCAACGGTCAGTGACTGGAGCAACAGAAAAATGCCGGACATCAGAGCAAGCCAGCAGCCGTCAATCCGAACGCAGTCATTACGTACCATGAATATTCTCCTGCACTATTCCGATGTAACCATTTGCGGCGCCAACCGGCCATGAGCGTTGTCCGCATTGAACACGTCTTCAAGGAATACCAGCTCGGCGAGCAGACAGTCCATGCACTGAATGATATTACATGGTCGATTGACGCCGGGGTCTTTCTCGCCATCTCCGGCCCCTCGGGCAGCGGGAAAACCACCCTGCTAAACCTGATCGGCTGTATCGACAAACCGACTCGCGGCAAGATTTTCATCAACGAAGAAGACGTGTCGGAAAAATCAGCGAACGAGCTGGCCGACCTGCGCTCCCACTCGATCGGTTTCATCTTTCAGACCTTCAATCTGCTTCCCGTTCTCTCCGCCGCTGAAAACGTCGAGTACCCCCTACTGCGCCGCACCGACATATCCAAAGAAGAACGCAAGATGCGGGTCGACTATTTTCTCGACATCGTCGGACTCAGCCAGTTTGCCAACCATCGCCCAAACCAGTTGAGCGGCGGACAGCGCCAGCGGGTAGCCATTGCCCGCGCCCTCGCCATC